>NZ_SMKY01000248.1 GCF_004349235.1 Actinomadura darangshiensis
CCCCGCGGCGGAAGGCCCGTCCGGCCCCGGCCCGGCCGTCCCGATCCGGCCCGGCCGCCAGGTTCATCGCGATGGACCCCACAAGATCAGCATTTGCGATCCGGGGTCCATCGTGATTGAGTTGTTACCACGGTGGCGACAGAGCCGTGGGATCGGTCCCGATGGGGCCGTGCCCCGCGGGACCACCGGCCACAGGCGTGGCTTGTACCGACTGCGTCGAATCCGCAGCGTCGTCCGCACGGGACGTTTCCGACCCGCAGGCGCCCTTCCTTCCAGCATGCGCATGCCAACAGACGCATGCCCGCCCGCGCTCCCGCATGCCCCGGACGACGGCCGAGTCCGTACTCCCACGTCGAACGAGGTCGCATGCACTCCCTGCCCAGGGCCCGCCGTGTCCGGCCGGCCCTCACCCGCCTGCTCCGCACCGCCGTCCCGTCCTCCCGCCGGTTGCGCCGGGCGATCGTGATGATCATCACACCGGTCGTGCTCCTGGCCGCCGCCACCGTCGTCGCCTACGTCCGGACGCCGCTGCCGACGCGGCCGCAGGACGGCGTCACCGACGAGGGCTCCGCCGTCTACTACGCCGACGGCCGGACGCCGCTGTTCCGCCTCGGCGCCAACCGGGAGGCCGTCCGGCACGACCAGATCCCGGGCCGGCTGCGCTGGGCGGTGCTCGCCGCCGAGGACCGCGGCTTCTACGGCGGCCACGGCGTCTCCCCCGTCGGGACGATCCGCGCCGTGTGGGACAACGCCTCCGGCGGCGGCACCGGGGGCGGCTCCACCATCACCCAGCAGCTCGCCCGCAACTACTACAAGGGCCTCAGCCGCGACCGGACGGCGCGACGCAAGATCAAGGAGATCTTCATCGCGCTGAAGCTCGACCGGCACCGCGCCAAGGACGAGATCCTCGACCTGTACCTCAACACGATCTACTTCGGCCGGCAGACGTCCGGGGTGCAGGCGGCGGCCCGCGCCTACTTCGACAAGGACGTCTGGGAGCTGGACGTGGCCGAGTGCGCCATGCTCGCCGCGATGATCCAGCGGCCGACGTACTTCAAGACGCAGGGCGGCGACGCCGCGGCCCGCGCGCTGCGGTCCCGCTGGAAGTACGTCCTGGACGGGATGGTGTCGATGGGCAGGCTGGGCCGCGCCGAGGCGGACCGGCAGCGCTTCCCCCGGACGCAGAGCGAGTGGACCGGCGTCGGGCTATCCGGCCAGGACCTCCTCGTCCGACACCGGATCGAGGAGGAGCTCGCGAGCGCCGGCATCCCGGCCGGCAGCGTCGTCAACGGCGGCCTGAAGATCTACACCGGGCTGGACCAGCGCTGGATGCGGCATGCCGAGCAGGCGATGCGCGAGGCGCAGGAGCCGCGGTGGCCCGGGTCCGTGCGCGGCGGCCTGGTCGCCGTGGACTCCCGCACCGGCGCGGTCAAGGCGTTCTACGGCGGCGACCCGAAGCGCAGCCAGGTCGACGCGGTGTTCGCCCCGGTCGCGCAGGCGGGCTCCACCTTCAAGCCCTACGTCCTGGCCGCCGCGCTGCGCAAGGGCCTCAGCGTCCGGACGAGGGTGAGCGGCGCGTCACCGCAGAAGTTCGCGCCGAACGGCGAGGTCACGCCGATGACCGCGCCCGGCTACAAGGTCAAGAACGACGAGGAGATCGGCTCGCTCGGCACGATCGACCTGGTCAAGGCGACGGCCCTGTCCGTCAACACGGGGTACGTGAAGACCGCCCTGAAGGTCGGGATCGGGAACGTCCTGGAGACCGCGCGGCTGTTCGGCGTGCCGGAGGCCGCGCTCGCGCCGTACAAGGGGCAGGCGGGGGTCGCGCTCGGCATCCCGGACGTCTCGGCGGTCACGCAGGCCGCCGGATACGCGGCGTTCGCGAACGGCGGCACGGCGGTCGTCCCGCATCTGGTCACCAAGGTCGTCGACGCGCACGGCCGGCGGGTCCCGCTGCCGTGGGACGGTCCGGGCCGCCGGGTGCTGGACGGGGAGCAGGCGGCCCAGGCGACGTACGCGCTCCGGGCGACCGTCACGTCCGGGACGGGCACCCGCGCGGCGCTGCCGGACCGCGAGGCGGCGGGCAAGACCGGCACGACCGAGCACAACCGCGCCGCCTGGTTCGTCGGGTTCGTCCCACAGGTCTCGGCGGCCGTCGTGATCGGCAACGCCAAGAGCGGCCCGCTCCGGAACCTGCCCGGCCACCCGGGAACGGTCGCCGGGGAGACCCTGCCGGCCGAGATCTGGCACTCGTTCATGGACAAAATCGCCCGGGACCTGCCGGTCGCGGCGTTCCCCGAGCCCGTGTTCGCGGGCGCCGCCGCGAACTGGGCCGACCAGGACCCGGCCGAGCAGCCCGACCCGGCCGGGCAGCCCGACCCGTCCAAGCAGGGCCCCGGCCCGGCCGGGCTGGATCCCGCCAAGGAGAAGGAGCTCGCCAAGCGGAAGCAGGCCGCGACGCCGCCCTCGGACACCCCCGCGCCGTCGAGGACCCGCGACCCCGGCGCGGGAGGCACGGCGCGCACGCCGCCGCCGGTCTCCGGCTGAAACGCCGGAGATCGAGTCGACAGCGGCGCGGGGAGCGGCTACGGTCGCGGCGTCCGATGCGACCGAGATACCGAGACCATGTCGGGGGGCCTGGTCAGGTGCGTGCTTCACGTTCACTCGCGCTCGCGGTGGCGGTGTCCGCGCTGGTCGCGGGAGCGGCCGGCTGCGGTGGCGGCGGCGAGAGCGGCAAGGGCGGGCGGACGCCGTCGTCCGCCGGCTCCGGCACGCCCGGGTCCCCGGGCGGCCGCACGACGGCGCCGGACGCGTGGATTCCCGGGCGGGTCGCCAAGATGAGCGTCGCCGAGAAGGTCGGGCAGCTGTTCGTCCCGAGGTTCTCCAGCCGCGCCGACGGGCTCGCGAAGATCAAGAAGTACCACGTGGGCGGGCTGATCTACTTCCCCGGCAACTTCAGCACCCCGGCGAAGACGGCCGCGCAGTCGAACGCGCTGCAGAAGGCGGCCGACATCCCGCTGCTGCTCGGCGTGGACGAGGAGCAGGGCATCGTGTCCCGGACGCCGTTCATCACCGCGTTCCCCGGCAACATGGCGCTCGGCGCGACCCGCGACCCGGCGGACGCCCGCGCCGCCGCGCAGGTGACCGGCGCCGAGCTGCGCGCCGTCGGCCTCAACCTCGACTACGCGCCGGACGCCGACGTGAACGTGAACCCGGCCAACCCGGTGATCGGGCTGCGCTCGTTCGGGTCCGACCCGGCGCTCGCGTCCACGATGGTGAAGGGCGCGGTCGGCGGCTACCAGGCCGCCGGGGTCGCCGCCACCGCCAAGCACTTCCCCGGGCACGGCGACACCGCGACCGACAGCCACACCGGGCTGCCGGTGATCAAGCACTCGCCGCAGAAGTGGGCGAAGCTGGACGCGCCCCCGTTCGAGGCGGCGATCGCGGCGGGCGTGGACATCGTCATGACCGCGCACATCGTCGTCCCGGAGCTCGACCGGTCGGGCGATCCGTCCACGCTGTCGAAGACCGTGCTGACCGGGCTGCTGCGCGGCAAGCTCGGCTACCAGGGCGTGATCTCGACGGACTCGCTGGAGATGGCGGGGGTCCGGGAGAAGTACGGCGACGCGGCCGCCCCGGTCCGGGCGGTCGGCGCGGGCGCCGACCAGCTGCTGATGCCGCCGGACCTGCCGCGCGCGTACCGGGCCGTGCTGGCGGCCGTCCGGTCCGGGAAGATCACCGAGAAGCGGCTGGACGAGTCGGTCACCCGGATCCTCAAGCTCAAGCAGCGGCGCGGCCTGTTCCAGGACGCCTCCGCCGACCCGGCCAAGGCGAAGGCGGCGATCGGCACGGCCGCGCACAAGGCCGTCGCGCGGCGGGTCGCCGAGCACGCGGTCACCCTCGTCCGCAACAAGGACGGCCTGCTGCCGCTGAAGGGCAAGAAGGTCGCCGTCTCCGGCCCGGACAGCGGCCGCTTGCAGGCCGCCCTGCGCCGCCAGGGGGTCGCGACGGCGTCGCCCGGCTCGGCGGACGTCACGGTGCTGACCACCGACAACGCCGGGCAGGCGACCGCGTCCCGGATCCGGGCCCTCGGCGGGAAACCGGTGGTCGTCGCCGCGCTCGGCCGCCCCTACGACCTCGACGCGGCCGATGGCGCCGCGGCGGCGCTGGCCGCCTACTCCTCCAGCGGGGTGTCGGTCGACGCGCTGGCGAAGGTGCTGAGCGGCGCGGCGAAGCCGGTGGGCAAGCTCCCGGTCCCGGCGGGCGGCAAACCGGTCGGATACGGCATGACCTACCGGTAGGGACGGCGTCCGATGGACGCGCGGCCCCTTCTGCTGGGAGGATCGGGCCGCCTTCGGCCCCCAGGAGGTCCCCGTGCGCGTCCGCCTGCCCCTCGCCGCCCTGATGCTGCTCCCGTTACTGGGCGCGTGCGGTGGCAAGGGCGAGGTGACGATGCCGCCGCTCACCCCGGAACCCGGTGACTCGCAGCTCGCCGACACCTCCACCACGCTGAACCCGAAGGAGACGCTTCCGGCGCGGGCCGCGCTCTACAAGTACCTGCGCGGGATCGGCGCCGGGAACGCCAAAGCCTGCGCCTACCTGGCGCCCGAGTACGAGCAGCGCGTGTTCGGCGCCCCCGGGCGATGCCGCGAGAAGCTCGGCCCGGCCCGCGCGAAGCTCCGCCCGCAGGACGTCGCGGCATTGCGCGGCGTGACCGTCCCGACGTGCGAGGAGGGGCCGGACGAGGGGAACTACGTCGTCCGGTTCGCGGACCTGAAGTGGAAGGGTGAGCCCGCCCGCCCGGGCGGTCTCCTCGCCGCGAGCTTCACCCTCCGCAAGACCGGCGACTACTGGCAGATCGTCGGCTGACCCTCCGTCACAGCCCCAGCTCGGCGAGACCCGGCAGGTGGGCCCGGGCGGCCTCCCTGGCCTGGTCCGCGGTGCGGGCGGCACGGGCCGCCGCGGCGGCCTCGCGGCACTCGTCGAGCGTGTGCCGGACGAGCGCGGCCCGCACCAGCGGCAGCGACGGCGCGCTCATCGACAGCGACGTCACCCCGAGACCCACGAGCACGCACGCGAGCGCCGGATCGCCGGCCGCCTCGCCGCACACGCCGCACGAGACCCCGGCGCCGGCCGCGGGGGCGACCAGGTCGAGGACGGCGGGCTGCCACGGGTCCTGCAGATGCGCGAGGCCGCCGATCTGCCGGTCCGCCGCGCACGCGTACTGGGTGAGGTCGTTGGTGCCGATGCTGAAGAACTCCACCTCGGGCGCCAGGTCGCGGGCGCGCAGCGCGGCCGCCGGCACCTCGATCATGACGCCGGGGTGCGCGATGCCCGCGTCCCGGCACGCGGCGGTGAAGTAGGCGGCCTCCGCCGCGTCGGTCACCATCGGCGCCATGACCTGCAGCTTGGCGGTCAGCCCGGCGGCGGCGCGGGCGAGCGCGGCGAGCTGGGCGGACAGGACGTCCGGATGCCGGCGCATCATCCGCAGGCCGCGCTCGCCGAGCGCCGGGTTCGGCTCCTCGCCGGGGGCGGGCAGGAACGCGAGGGGCTTGTCGGCGCCGGCGTCGAGCGTCCGGACGACGACGCGGCCGTCCGGGAACGCCTCCAGCACCTGCCGGTACGCCTCCTCCTGCTCCTCATCGGACGGGGGCGTCGCACGGTCGAGGAACAGGAACTCCGTCCGGTATAGGCCGACGCCCTCGGCGCCGTTCGCGAGCGCCGCCTCGACGTCCTTCGGGCCGCCGACGTTCGCCAGCAGCGGCACCGCGTGCCCGTCCCGGGTGGCTCCCGGGCCGGTGGACTCCTCCAGCGCCGACGCGCGGACGGCGGCGGCGGCACGCGCCGCCGCCACCTCCTCGCCGGACGGGTCGGGACGCACCGTGCCGGCCGCGCCGTCCACGAGCACCCGGGTGCCGTCGGAGAGCGAGGTGGCGCCGGGGAGCGCGACGACGGCGGGGACGCCCATCGTCCGGGCCAGGATCGCGGTGTGGCTGGTCGGGCCGCCCTCCTGCGTCACGAACGCGACGACCTGCGCCGGGTCGAGGACGGCCGTGTCCGCCGGGGCGAGGTCGCGGGCGACGAGGACGAACGGCTCCGCCGACTCCGGGACGCCCGGCATCGGCAGCCCGAGCAGCCGCGCGATCGCGCGGTCCCGGATGTCGTCCAGGTCGGTGACGCGGGCGGCCATGTACTCGCCGGCCCCCGCGAGCATCTCCCGGTACACCCCGAACGCCTCGAACACCGCCCGCGCCGCCGCGACGCCATCGTCGATCTTGGCGCGGACGCCGTCGGCGAGGCCGGGGTCGCGGGCCATCAGCGCCTGCGCGTTCAGCACGTCCCGCCCGTCGGTGTTGCCGGCCTCGGCGGCGCGCCCGCCGCGCTCCTCCAGGTCGGCGGCGACGGCCTCCAGCGCGGCCAGCGCCGTGTCCCGCTCGGCGGCGGGGTCGCCGCCGTGCCGCGACCCGGCGTCCGGCTCCGGGACGGCCCCGGCGATGCCGCGCACCGGCCCGAACCCGACGCCGGGGCTGACACCCGCGCCCTGCATCACCTCGCCCATCTCAGGCTCCTTCGGGCTCCGGCATGGACAGCAGTTCCTCCAGGCTGTCGAGCAGCTCGCCGGCGCCCTCGCCGTCCGCGGTCAGCACGACCTCCTCCCCGTGCCGGGCGTCCAGCCCCAGCACGGCGAGGATGCTCTTGGCGTTCACCGGGTCGCCGCCGCGCTTGGCCACGGTGACGTCCATCCCGGCCTTGGCCGCGGTCTGGACGAACAGCGCGGCCGGCCGCGCGTGCAGCCCCACCCTGGACTCGATCTTGACGTTCCGCTCGGTCACCGCACACTCCTATAGCTCAGTCACCGGCCGGCGCACCCGCAGCGCGGGGCCCGGCACGACGTCCACTTCCTTGAAATCGGCCACCACGTGGTCGGCCTCCGCCAGCGCGCCCGCCGGCTGCGTGGTGATGACGCCCACGCACGTCATGCCCGCGGCCTTGACCGCCGAGACGCCCGCCGGGGCGTCCTCGAACCCGACCGCCTCCTCCGGCGGGACGTCCAGGTCGCGGGCGGCGGCCAGGTACCCCTCCGGATGCGGCTTGCCGGTGACGACGTCCCCGGCGGTCACCACGATGTCCAGCAGGCCGCGGATGCCCAGCTCGGCCAGCAGCCCCTCGGCGTACGGGCGCTGCCCGGACGTCACCACCGCGAGCGGCACGCCCGCGTCCGCCAGCGACCGGACGAGTTCGACGGCGCCGGGCACCGGCGCGACGGCCGGCATCCCCGGCATCGACTCGTAGGAGATCGCCTGCGCGAACAGGTCCTCGACCGCGCGGCCGGGGAACAGGTGGGCGAGATCCGCCAGCACCTCGACGCCGCGGCGCCCCGCGAACGAGGCGATCAGCGCCTCGTCGTGGGAGACGCCGTGCGCGTCGAACAGCCGCGACCACATCACGCGGTTGCGCGGCTCGGTGTCGATGAGGGTGCCGTCCAGGTCGAACACCGCCGCCCCGAGGCCGATCACCGCCATGCGCTCAACTCCATGCGAACAGCTCGGTCCCCTTCGTCACCTCGCCCGACTCCAGCACGTCCGACAGGGCGTCGGCGCCCGCGTCCAGCGCGACGACCGCGCAGATCGGGGAGCGGCCGCCGGCCTCGATCACCGCGGGGTCCCAGCCGACGACCGGCTGCCCGGCCGTCACCTCGTCGCCCTCGGCGGCGAGGAGCTCGAAGCCCTGGCCCTTCAGCTTGACGGTGTCGATGCCGAGGTGGACGAGGACGCCGTGGCCCTCGCCGTCCACCACGACGTAGGCGTGCGGATGCAGCTTGACGATCTTCCCGGTGACGGGCGCGATGGCGTTGCCGGGGCCGCGCTCGGGGTCGACGGCCGTGCCGGGGCCGACCATGGCCTGGGCGAACACCGGGTCCGGGACGCCGGCGAGGCCGACCACCCGGCCGGCGACCGGTGACAGTACTCGGGTCATTGGAGGGATCCCTCTGGGTCAGTCGAGGATGTCCTCGATGTCGCTGGCGATGGTGTCGGCCTCCGGGCCCACGACGACCTGGACGACGGTGCCGCTGCGCATGACGCCGAACGCGCCCGCCTTCTTCAGTGCCGCCTCGTCGACCTTGCCGGAGTCGGAGACCTCGGTGCGGAGCCGGGTCGCGCACGGCTCGATCTCGACGATGTTGGCGGCGCCGCCCAGCGCGGCGATGATGGCCTCGGCCTTGTCCATGCTCTTGCCTTCTCTCAGTCGGTCTGGGTGACCTTGTTCAGGCCGCGGGGCACGTCGGGGTCGACGCCGAGCCTGCGGGCCAGGTTCTCGACCATGATCTGGCCGGGGACGATGAGGCCGAGCGGCGCCACCCACTCGGGCAGCCCGGGGCCGGGCAGCGCGGCGGAGCACGCCGCCGCCAGGTCCGCGCCGCCGCCGACGCCGAACGCCTGGGCGCCCGCGTCCCCGACCCGCCGGGCGAGCGCGACGGTGCCGGGCAGCGTCGGGCCGGAGTCGGCCGCGACCAGCAGCGCGGGGGTCTGCGCGTCCACGACGGCGATCGGGCCGTGCAGCAGGTCGGCGTACGACAGGCCCATGGCGTGCAGGTAGCACGCCTCCTTGATCTTCAGCGCCAGCTCCAGCGCGGTGCCGAACGCGATGCCGCGGCCGGACACCACGGCGCCCGGCACCTTGGCGAGGGCCTCGACGATCTCGGGCAGCGCGGGCGACGTCTCGGTCACCGCGACCAGCCGGGCGACTTCGTCGGGAACGCGGCGCAGATCATCGGCGGGGACGTCCGCGCCGAGGCCGAGGCCGAGCACCGACAGCGCGGCGAGCTGCGTCGTGTAGGTCTTGGTGGCCGGGACGGCGATCTCGTCGCCCGCCCGGGTGACCAGCGCGACCTCGGCGGCCTCGGCCAGCGGGGACCCGGCGCCGTTGGTGACGGCGACCGTGCGGGCGCCGCAGTCCTTCGCCCAGTCGAGGGTCTCGACGATCTCCTCGGTCTTGCCGGACTGGCTGATCGCCACGGCCAGCACGCCGTCCAGGTCCAGCCTGCGCCGGTAGGTGGTCGCGATGGACGGCGCGGCGAGCGTGGCCAGCCGGCCGGCGTGCGCCTCCACCAGGTAGCGCCCGTACACCGCCGCGTTGTCGGACGAGCCGCGCGCGATGAACAGCACCTGCCGGGTCTCGCGCGCGAGCGCCGCGACGTCGGCGGTGCGCGGCAGCAGCGCGTCGATCGTCCGGCGCAGCGCGTCCGGCTGCGCACCGATCTCGGCGCGCATCACACTGGTCATGATCCCCCTCCGAAGAGTTTCTGCCCGTTGACCCACGTCGCAAGCGCCCGGTGGCCGGGCCCCAGCCAGACCAGGTCGGCGGCGGCGCCGGGGGTGATCCGGCCGAGGTCGGGCCGCCCGATCAGGTCGGCCGGGACCCGGGTCGCGGCGTCCACCGCGGCGGCCGTGTCGATGCCGAGGCCGATGGCGTTGCCGACCGCCTCGTCCAGCCGGAGGCCGGAGCCGGCGATGGTGCCGTCGGCGCGCAGCGGCGGGCCCTGCTCGGGCATGGTGATGGGCTCGCCGCCGAGCTCGTAGGTGCCGGGCGGCATCCCGGCGGACGCGGCCGCGTCGGTGACGAGCACGACGCGTCCCGCCGCGGCCCGGAACACCAGCTCCGCCACCTCGGGCGCGACGTGGTGCAGGTCGAGGATGAGGCCGGGGCTCAGCCGGTCGTCGATGAGCGCCTGCACGGCCACGCCGGGGTCGCGGTGGTGGACGCCGGTCTGCGCGTTGAAGATGTGGGTGACCATGCGGGCGCCGGCGTCGGCCGCCGCCTTGGTCTGCGCCGCGGTGGCGTCGCTGTGCCCGACGCTGACCAGGACGCCCGCCTCGGTGAGGGTGCGGACCGCGTCCAGCGCGCCGTCCCGTTCGGGTGCCAGCGTGACGAGCTTGACGAGGCCCGTCTCCAGCAGGGTCTTGATCGCGCCGGGCGCCGGGTCGGTGAGGTACTCGGCGTTATGGGCGCCTTTGCGCTTCTCGGACAGGAACGGGCCCTCAAGGTGGACGCCGAGGACGCGCGTCCCGTCCGGAAGGCCGGGCAGGAGGTCGCGGGCCCGCTGGAGCGCCGCGGCCTGCGTCCCGACCGGCGCGGTGATGAAGGTGGGGAGGAACGCGGTGACGCCGGTCTCGGGGAGGCGGGAGACGACGGTGCGCCAGCCGGCCTCGTCGGCGTCCACCATGTCGTGGCCGAAGAACCCGTTCACCTGAAGGTCGACGAGCCCGGGTGCGAGGAGGCCGTCGGGGAGGTCGGCGTCGGGGGTTGCGTTCGGACGGCCCTCGCCGGCCTCGGCGATCACACCGTCCACCACGCGCACGTATCCCGGGGAGACGACGCGGGTAGGACTGCCCGCGGGGGTAATGATCATGCGGCGGGCCGTGATCAGCGGTGATGCCATGGGGGCGCACTCTCCGTGACGCAACGATCGCGAGGTGGTTCCTCCGGATTACTACTGGTCTAGTCCGGACTAGACCAGTACGCACCATACTCCACGAATCGGAGGGAGATGACAATGGGCCGGCGGGGCGGTGATCTGACCTGCGGATTTGTCGATCTTGGTGTCGTCCGCACGTGACCGTGTCGTTATAAATTCGTGCATTGACATGCGTTTCGGAGCTGTGGTCTAGTCCGGCCTAGACCAGTACGAACCAAATCGAATACCGTCGAAGCACTGTCTAGCCCACACAACCGTCGAAACCCGGCGAATCCCATCGATCCGGCCCCCGGCCATCGAGGAACCCCCGTGACGACCATCGACCCGCACAGCCCGGTACCGAAGTACTTCCAGCTCCGCGCCATCCTGCTCGACCTCATCGAGAGCGCGGAGCTGCCCGTCGACGCCCCGATACCGTCGGAGCGCGAGCTGTGCGTCCAGTACCGGCTGTCCCGCATGACCGTCCGGCAGGGCGTCGACCAGCTGGTGTCCGAGGGGCGGCTGTACCGCGTCCCCGGCAAGGGCACCTTCGTCGCCCGGCCCAAGATCGAGATGCCGCTGCGGCTCGTCTCGTTCACCGAGGACATGCTGGCCCGCGGGCTGCGGCCCGGCGCGATCGACCTGGAGCGGCGCACCGCCCCGGCCGACGCGCGGCTCGCCCGGGTCTTCGGCGTCGAGCCGGGCACCGAGATCCACGTCATCGAGCGGCTGCGCACCGCCGACGGCGATCCCATGGCACTCGAACGCGCGCATATCCTGGCCTCGCTCGCCCCCGACCTGCTCGACCGCAGGCTGGCCGACCGCTCCCTGTACGGCGTCCTCGAAGCGGTGTACGGGCTGGTCTTCGACGCCGGCGACCAGACGATCGACGCCAGCCTGGCCGACGCGGCCGACTCCAGGCACCTGCAGATCGCCCGGGGCAGCGCGGTACTGCTCCTGCAACGCCGCTCCTACACCGGAGGCGTGTGCGCCGAACTGGGCGTGTCGACGTACCGGGCGGACCGCTACCAGATCCACACGGCCCTCGGAAATCCCCCGCCGCACTCCTGAAATCCCTGTTGAGGAGGAACCTCGCGATGACCGCCACAACCGTGGACTCCGCGCCGCGCCGAGGGTCGAGCGCCCTCGCGGTGCTGCAGCGGATCGGCCGCAGCCTGATGCTGCCGATCGCCGTGCTGCCCGCCGCCGCCCTGCTGCTCCGCTTCGGGCAGCCCGACATGCTGGGCGCGGACGGCCTCGGCTGGATCCGGGTCGCCGAGGTCGTCGGCGGCGCCGGGCAGGCCCTGTTCGACCATCTCCCGCTGCTGTTCGCCGTCGGCGTCGCGATCGGGTTCGCCAAGAAGTCCGACGGCTCCACCGCGCTCGCCGCCGTGGTCGGCTACCTGGTCTTCGACCAGGTCTCCAAGATCATGTTCTCGCACACCGACGAACTCAAGGGCAACGTCCTGATCACCAAGATGGTGGACGGCGCGCCCAAGGAGGTCATCGACTTCGGGGCCAAGAACCCCACCGACGTGCTCGGCGGCATCCTCATCGGCGTCGTCGCCGCGCTGCTCTACCAGCGCTTCTACCGGGTGAAGCTGCCCACCTACCTGGCCTTCTTCGGCGGCCGCCGGTTCGTCCCGATCGTCACCGCGCTCGCCGCCCTGGTCCTCGGCGTCCTCATCGGCTTCATCTGGCCGGTGTTCGGCAGCTGGCTCACCGACTTCGGCAACTGGATCACCGGCGCGGGCGCGGCCGGCGCCGGCATCTACGGCATCGTCAACCGCCTGCTGCTGCCCTTCGGCCTGCACCACATCCCGAACTCGCTCATCTGGTTCGTGTTCGGCTCCTACAACGGCCCGGACGGCGCCGTGCACGGCGAGATCAACCGCTACCTGGCCGGCGACCCGCACGCGGGCGGCTTCCTCGCCGGGTTCTTCCCCGTCCTCATGTTCGGCCTGCCCGGCGCGGCCCTCGCCATCTGGCGCGCGGCTCCCCCGCACCGCCGTCCCGCGGTCGGCGGCATCATGATCTCCGCCGCGCTCACCGCGTTCGTCACCGGCGTCACCGAGCCGATCGAGTTCGCGTTCATGTTCGTCGCGCCCGTCCTGTACGCGGTGCACGTCGTCCTCACCGGCATCTCGATGGCGGTGCTGAACGCGGCCGGGGCCCAGCTCGGCTTCGGCTTCTCCGCGGGCGGGATCGACATGCTGCTGAACGCATCGAAGGACAACACCAAGGGGCTCTGGCTCATCCTCGGCATGGGCGTCCTGTACTTCTTCCTGTACTACGGCATCTTCAAATTCCTGATCACGAAGTTCAACTTCGCGACGCCGGGCCGCGAACCCGACGACGAGGAGTCGACGGCCACCGACACGGCCGTCGAGGACGGCGGCGGCAAGAAGAAGGACCGCAAGGCCGAACCGCAGGACACCCCGGCCACCGGCTGACCCTTCCCGGGGCGCCCCGATCCCCTACTCGGCGGCGCCCCAGCCTCGGGCCCGGCCAGCCCCCGGCCCAGGACCTCCCAAGGCGGCGGGACGCGTGACGCGTCCCGCCGTCTCTTTCGTGCCGCAAGCCTCGCCCGCTGCGTTGACTTACGGCGTGTTGTCGTTATGAGCGGCGGCGGTGTCAAGCGGTTGTTGCAACGAGGAACTCGTTGAGTGCCTGGGCTGGGGTTTTCCAGCCCAGGGTGTGGCGGGGGCGTTGGTTGAGTTGGCGGGCGACCTCGTCGAGGTCTGCTTGGGT
>NZ_SMKY01000249.1 GCF_004349235.1 Actinomadura darangshiensis
AGGACGTGGTGCATCGGGAGGGTGCGGATGCCCTCGCGGAGGTCGGTGCCCGGGGTCTTGCCGGACTCCTCGGTCTCGGAGTCGATGTCGAGGATGTCGTCGGAGAGCTGGAAGGCGATGCCGATCTTCTCGCAGGCCGAGGTGACGGTGTCGACGACGTGGGACGGGGCGCCGGAGAGCAGCGCGCCGAACTGGCCGGAGACGGCGATGAGGGACGCGGTCTTGTCGGCGACGACCTGGAGGTAGTGCTTGAGGGGGTCGGCGTCGGCGGCGGGGCCGACGGTCTCCTGGATCTGGCCGCGGACGAGGCGGGCGAACGCGCGGGCCTGGATGCGGACGGCCTCGGGGCCGAGGTCGGCGAGCAGGTCGGACGCGCGGGCGAACAGGTAGTCGCCGGTGAGGATCGCGACGGTGTTCGTCCAGCGGGAGTTCGCCGACTCCTGGCCGCGGCGGACGGTCGCCTCGTCCATGACGTCGTCGTGGTAGAGGGTGCCGAGGTGGGTCAGCTCGACGACGACGGCGGCGGGGACGACGCCCGGGGAGGCGGGGTCGCCGAAGTGGGAGGCGAGGAGGACGAGCATCGGGCGGAACCGCTTGCCGCCCGCCTCGACGAGGTGCCGCGAGGCCTCGGTGAGCAGCGGGTCCTCGCCGCGGACGCAGTCGAGGAGGAGCGTCTCGACGACGGCCAGGCGCTCTCTGGCGTCGGCCGCGAGCGCGGCGTCGACGGGAAGCCCGAACGGGCCGGTCTCCTCGACCGGCCCGCCGGGCTCAGCGGATGGGTTGCTCACCCAAGACTCCCTACCGGACGAACATGTGGGTCGTGGCGGTCCCCGCGAGGTCCAGGACGGGCTGCGGAATCACGCCGAGTACCACAGTAGCCGTCACGCCGAGGGCGACCGCGACCGCGGTCGCCGGGCCGGCCACCACGACCGGGCCCTCCGCGTCCGGCTCGCTGAAGAACATGACGACGATCACACGCACGTAGAAGAACGCGGCGACGGCGGAGGAGATGACCGCGACGATGACCAGGGGCGTCGCACCCTCCTCCACGGCCGCCTTGAAGACCGCGAACTTTCCGGTGAAGCCGCTGGTCAGCGGGATGCCGGCGAACGCCAGGAGGAAGAAGGCGAACACGCCCGCGACCACCGGGGACCGCTTGCCGAGCCCGGCCCAGCGCGACAGGTGCCCCGCCTCGCCGCCCGCGTCCCGCACCATCGTGACGACGGCGAACGCGCCGATCGAGGTGAAGCCGTAGGCGACCAGGTAGAACAGGGTGCTGGACAGGCCGTGCGGGGAGCTGGCGATCACGCCCATGAGCAGGAAGCCCGCGTGCGCGATCGAGGAGTAGGCCAGCATCCGCTTGATGTCGGTCTGGGTGATCGCGATGATCGATCCGGCGACCATGGTGAGAATGGCCACACCCCACATGACGGGCCGCCAGTCCCAGCGCAGCGTCTCGAACGCGACGTAGTAGACGCGCAGGATCCCGCCGAACGCGGCGACGACGGTGCAGGACGCCATCAGCGCCGTGATCGGGGTCGGCGCGCCCTGGTAGACGTCCGGCTTCCACATGTGGAACGGGACGCCGCCGAGCTTGAACAGCAGCCCGACCGACAGCAGCGCGACGCCCGCGAGGAGCAGGGTCTCGCTGCCGGCGTCCTTGCCGATCTGCGCGGAGATGTCCGACAGCCGGACGGACCCGGAGTACCCGTAGAGCAGCGCGGCCCCGTACAGGAAGAACGCCGAGGAGAACGCGCCGAGCAGGAAGTACTTGACCGCCGCCTCCTGGGAGAGGAGGCGGCGCCGGCGGGCGAGGCCGCACAGCAGGTACAGCGGCAGCGACATGACCTCCAGCGCCACGAACATGGTGAGGAGGTCGTTGCTGGCGGGGAACATCATCATGCCGCCGACGGCGAACATCATGAGCGGGAACACCTCGGTCTGGGTGATCCCGGCCTCGGCGGTGCGCTGCTCGGCCTCGCTGCCCGGCAGGGCGGACGCCTGCGCGGCGAAGTGCCCGCCGGAGACGCCGGCCTTGCCGTTCCCGCGCTCGGCGATCAGCAGCAGGCTGACCAGTGCCAGCACGAGGATGGTGCCCTGGATGAACAGGGTGGGGCCGTCCACGCCGAGCGCCCCTTCGGCGGCGACGTGGTGCGGGTCGTCGCGCGCCGCCAGGACGATCGTCCACACGAATCCGCCGGCGAGGCCGAGGAACGCGAGCGGCACCTGGGTCCAGTACCGCCCCTTGCGGCCGACGAACGCCTCGACGAGCACGCCCAGCACGGCGGCGCCGAGGACGATCAGCAGCGGAGCGATCTGCCCGTACTCGATGTGCGGCGCGGGGATGTCACCCCCCTGCGCGAGGACCGCGCTCACCTGATGGGTCGTGCTCATGGACGGGCTCCGTTCTCGGCGACGTTACCGGTGAGGTCCGGGGCCGGATCGTGCTTGTCGACCCGGGCCAGCGTGTGGTGCACCGACGGGTTGATCACGTGCAGCACCGGCTGCGGGAACAGGCCCATCGCCACGATGATCGCGATGATCGGGGCGACGGCCCACTTCTCCCGGGCGGACAGGTCCTTCATGCCCTCGACCGCGGGGGCCTTCGGGCCGCCCATGGTCCGCTGGTACATCCACAGGATGTAGATGGCGGCGAGGACGACGCCGCTGACCGCGAGGGCGCCCGCCCACTCGTAGGCGCTGAACGTGCCGACGATGACGAGGAACTCCGACACGAACGTGGACAGGCCGGGCAGCGACAGCGCGGACAGGCCGGCGATCAGGAACATCCCGGCGAGCACCGGGGTGACCTTCTGCATGCCGCCGAAGTCGGAGATCCGCGCCGACCGCCGCCGGACGATCATGAACCCGACGATGAGGAACAGCGCGCCGGTGGAGAACCCGTGGTTCACCATGTAGAGCGCGGCGCCGGACTGCCCCTGCGACGTCATCGCGAAGATGCCGAGGACGATGAACCCGAAGTGCGACACCGACGTGTAGGCGATGAGGCGCTTCATGTCGACCTGGCCGATCGCGAGGACCGCGCCGTAGATGATGCTGAGCACCGCGAACGCGAGCACGACCGGGGTCGCCCACTTGGCCGCGCCGGGGAACAGCTCCAGGCAGAACCGGAGCATCCCGTAGGTGCCGACCTTGTCGAGGACGCCGACGATCAGCACCAGCGCGCCCGCCGGGGACTGCTGCGCCGCGTCCGGCAGCCAGGTGTGCGCCGGCACCATCGGCGCCTTGATCGCGAACGCGACGAAGAAGCCGAGGAACAGCCACTTCGCCGTCGTCGGGTCGATGTTCATCTTCGACAGCTCGTCGAACATGAACGTGCCGTGGCCGAGGCCGCCGTCGTCGACGGACTTGGCCGACAGCGGGTACAGCCAGATGACGGCGACCAGCATCAGCAGCCCGCCGAACAGCGAGTACAGCAGGAACTTGACCGCCGCGTAGGAGCGCTGCGGGCCGCCGAAGTACCCGATGATGAAGTACACCGGGATGAGCATGGCCTCGAAGAAGACGTAGAAGAGGAACACGTCGGTCGCCGCGAAGACACCGATCATGGCCGCTTCCAGCGTCAGCAGCAGTGCGAAGTACGTCTTCACCGACCGCTTGGCCGGGACGTCCACGCCGCCGGACCGGTCGGCCTCGCTCCACGACGCCAGCATGACCAGCGGGACGAGGATCACCGACAGCAGGATCAGCACCAGCGCGACGCCGTCGACGCCGACCGCCCAGTGGACCCCGAACTCCTTGATCCACCAGTACTTCTCGGTGAACTGGAAGCGGTCGCCGCCGGCGTCGAAGCCCGCCGTCATGACGCCGGTGAGGGCGGCCACGACGATGGAGACGCCGAGCGCGAACTGCTTGACCAGCGTCTCCCGCTCGCGCGGGATGGCGATGAGCCCCACCGCGCCCACGAGTGGCAGCGCGATGAGGACGCTCAGCCAGGGAAAGTCGCTCATGACACGTTCACCACCAGGAGCGCCGCGACCACGAGGGCCGCACCGCCCAGCATCGAGAGGGCGTAGGAGCGGGCGAAGCCGGTCTGGACGCGGCGGAGCCGGCCGGACGAGCCGCCGACGCCGGCGGCGGTGCCGTTGACGGCGCCGTCGACGCCGCGTCCGTCGAACCAGACCGCGAGCCGGGTCAGCCACTGGCCGGGACGCATCAGCAGCGACTCGTTGAGCGCGTCGCCGTAGAGGTCCTTGCGGGCCGCGACGGTGACGAACGAGCCCTTGGGCGCCTCGCGCGGCACCTTCCGGGCGCCGTACTGCATCCAGGCGATCCCGGCACCGACGATCATCAGCACGAAGGTGGCGATGCCCGGCGCGGTGATCCAGGCGAACTCGTGCTCGTGCTCGGGCGCCCCGACGACCGGTTCGAGGAAGTCGGCGAACCCGCCGAGGACGAGGAAGCCGCCGGCGCCGATGGACCCGACGGCCAGCAGGATCAGCGGCCAGGTCATGACGGACGGCGACTCGTGCGGGTGGACGTCGTCCTCCCAGCGCTTCTCGCCGAAGAACGTCATGAACATGACCCGCGACATGTAGTAGGCGGTGATCCCGGCGCCGATCAGCGCGCACGACCCGAGGATCATGCCGGACGTGCCGCCCTTGTCGTAGGCGGCCTCGATGATGCCGTCCTTGGTGAACCAGCCGGACAGGCCGGGGAACCCGATGATGGCGAGGTAGCCGAGCCCGAACGTCGCGTAGGTGATCATCATCACCGAGCGGAGCGCGCCGTAGTGGCGCATGTTCACGTCGTCCTTGGTGCCGTGCATGACCGAGCCGGCGCCGAGGAACAGGCCCGCCTTGAAGAAGCCGTGCGCGATGAGGTGCGCGATGGCGAAGACGTAGCCGGGCCTGCCGAGCCCGGCGGCCAGCGTCATGTAGCCGATCTGCGACATCGTCGACCCGGCGAGGGCCTTCTTGATGTCGTCCTTGCCGCATCCGATGATCGCACCGGCGAGCAGCGTGGCCGCGCCGACGATCGTCACCACCAGCTGCGCGGTGTCGGACATCTCGAAGATCGGCCCGGACCGGACGATCAGGTACACGCCCGCGGTCACCATCGTCGCCGCGTGGATGAGCGCCGACACGGGGGTCGGGCCCTCCATCGCGTCCAGCAGCCAGGACTGCAGCGGCAGCTGCGCCGACTTGCCGCACGCGCCGACCAGGAGCAGCAGCCCGATGGCCGTCGCGGTGCCGCTGCCGAGCTCCGACGCGAGGCCCGCGTGCTCGGCGCCGGTGCCGAGGATCGGCCCGTAGCCGACCGTGCCGAACGTCGCGAACATCAGCGCGATCGCGATGATCAGCCCCATGTCGCCGACGCGGTTGACGACGAACGCCTTCTTCGCCGCGGTCGCGGCGGTCGGCTTGTGCTGCCAGAACCCGATGAGCAGGTACGAGGCGAGGCCGACGCCCTCCCAGCCGAGGAACATGACCAGGAAGTTGTCGCCGAGCACCAGCAGCAGCATCGCCGCGACGAACAGGTTCAGGTAGGCGAAGAACTTGCGCCGTTCGGGGTCCTCGGCCATGTAGCCGACGGAGTAGATGTGGATGAGCGAGCCCACCCCGGTGATCAGCAGCACGAAGCTGATGGACAGCGGGTCCACCAGCAGGTCCATGCCGACCTTGAACGTGCCGACGTCGATGAAGTCCCACAGGTGCAGGGTGCGGCGCCGGGTTTCGGCGTCGTACCCGAGCATCTGGACGAACATCGCGACGCCCACCGCGAACGACGCGACCGACATGGTGACGCCGAGCAGGTGGCCCCACTTGTCGGTGCGCCTCCCCCCGAGCAGGAGGATCGCGGCTCCCGCGAGCGGGAGCGCGATGAGGAGCCAGGACGCGGCCTGGACGCCTTCCGCTTTCATCCCTGGCCTCTCAGTACTTCAGCAGGTTCGCGTCGTCGACCGACGAGGACCTGCGGGTCCGGAAGATGGTCATGATGATCGCCAGGCCCACCACGACTTCCGCGGCGGCCACCACCATCACGAAGAAGGCGATGATCTGGCCGTCCAGGTTGCCGTGCATGCGGGAGAACGAGACGAACGCCAGGTTCGTCGCGTTCAGCATGAGCTCGATGCACATGAACACCACGATCGCGTTGCGGCGCACGAGGACGCCGAGCGCTCCGATGGTGAACAGGATCGCCGAGAGCGCCAGGTAGTGCCCCGGACTCATTGACCAGCCTCGCCTTCACGGTCGGTGCCGCCCGCCTGGCCGCCGCCGGCGGCCGGCGATCCGGACTTCACGACGCGCGACTCGGCGTCCGCGTCCTTGGCCTCTTCGGTGACCGCCTTGACCGCGGCCACGTCGCGCTCCAAGGCGTCCTCCTCGGTCCCGCCGTACAGGTCGGCGTGCCGCTCCGCGGTGTCAGTGCGGGCGGCGATGACCGGGTTGACCGACAGCTCGGACGGCGTCCCGTCGGGCAGCAGCGCCGGCATGTCGACGGCGTTGTGCCGGGCGTAGGTGCCGGGGCCGGGGAGCGGGCCGGGGTGGTCGCCGGACAGGAACCGCTCCTTTGACAGGTCCCGCTGCGTCGCCTTCGGCTCGGTGCGCTCGCGGTGCGCCAGCACCATCGCGCCGAGCGCCGCGGTGATCAGCAGGGCGCTGGTCGCCTCGAACGCGAACACGTACTTGGAGAAGAGCAGCCGGGCCAGCCCGATCACGTTGCCCTCGGAGTTGGCCTGGTCGAGCCCGGCCGAGCCGCCGAGCGCGGCGTTGCCGAGCCCGATGGTCAGCAGGACGATGAAGCCGACCGCGGCGATGACCGCCCAGAAGCGCTGCCCCCGGATCGTCTCCACCAGCGAGTCGGTGGAGCTGACCCCGACGAGCATCAGCACGAACAGGAACAGCATCAGGACGGCGCCGGTGTAGACGATCACCTGGACGAACGCCAGGAACGGCGCGTTCTGGATCGCGTACAGCGCGGCGAGGCAGAGCATCACGGTCGCCAGCAGCAGCGCCGAGTGCACCGCCTTCCGCATGAAGATCATGCCGAGCGCGGCGAGCACCGACACGACCGCCAGCAGCCAGAAGAAGAACGGCTCGCCGGACTGCTTGTCTGCGACCTGCTGGGCGAGCGGGGCCGCCGCGAGAACCGCGGTGTTCACTTGCGGTCACCGCCCTTGCGGCGCTTGTCCGCCTTGTCCGCCTTGGCGGCCGGGGCGGCGCCCGCCCCGGCGCCGGACGGCGTCTCCTCGGGCTGGAGGCCGAGGCGGTAGTAGTCCTCCTCGGTGTCGCCGAGCCGCATCTCGTGCGGCGGCGTCTCCATGCCCTCGCGCAGCGGTGCGAGCAGCATCTCCTTGGTGTAGATGAGGCTCTCGCGGCTGTCGTCGGCGAGCTCGTACTCGTTGGTCATGGTGAGCGCCCGGGTCGGGCACGCCTCGATGCAGAGCCCGCACAGGATGCACCGCAGATAGTTGATCTGGTAGGTGCGGCCGTACCGCTCACCGGGCGAGTACCGCTCCTCGGCGGTGTTGTCCGCCCCCTCGACGAAGATCGCGTCCGCCGGGCACGCCCACGCGCACAGCTCGCAGCCGATGCACTTCTCCAGCCCGTCCGGCCACCGGTTGAGCTGGTGCCGGCCGTGGAAGCGGGGAGCCGTCGGCTTCTTCACCTCGGGGTACTGAACGGTCTCGCTCTTCATGAACATCTGGTGGAACGAGACCCCGAACCCCTTGACCGGGTTCAGGAAATCAGTGAAGCCCACGGCCCTGCCTCCTTTCGAGGGCGATTTCGACGATTCGATGTCACCGTGTCGCACCGTGGCGATACGTTCGGTAGCAGCACGTGGCGACCGATACGCCACCACCAGTGGCGGGTACGAGTCGCGAGTTCGGGCTCACGCTCGGACAGTTGGCTGGGTCCCACTGGTGACCTCCTCTCGAGAGGCCGGGGCCTTCGACGAGGCCGGTGCTCCGTGGTAGTGCGGGGCGTCCAGTGGCGGTACGGGGAACCCGCCGGCGTTGTCGGCGGATTCCTTCGTGCCCGGCCTGCCCTGGGCGGCACCCGGGACGATCTCCTTCTCGTCCTCGCCGCCGCGGATCATCTCCCAGACCACCGTGGCGACCAGCACGACCGCCGCGGCGACCGCGGCGATGATGACGATCTGCCGCATGTCGTAGCCGTCGTTCTTCAGCCCGCGGATGGTGGCGACCAGCAGGATCCAGCCGAGCGAGAAGGGCATCAGCACCTTCCAGCCGAGCTTCATCAGCTGGTCGTAGCGGACGCGCGGCAGCGTGCCGCGCAGCCAGATGAAGAAGAAGATGAACAGGAAGATCTTGATCAGGAACCACAGCACCGGCCACCAGCCGGAGTTGGCGCCCGCCCACACCGTGGAGATCGGCGGCGGGGCGCGCCAGCCGCCCAGGAACATCGTGGTGGCGAGCGCCGACAGCGTCGCGAGGTTGATGTACTCCGCGAGGAAGAACATCGCGAACTTCAGCGACGAGTACTCGGTGTGGAAGCCGCCGACCAGCTCGCCCTCGCCCTCGGGCAGGTCGAACGGGATGCGGTTCGACTCGCCCATCATCGTGATCACGTACACGACGAAGGACGGCGCGAGCAGCACCACGAACCACTTGTCGTGCTGCGCGTTGACGATCTGCGAGGTCGACATCGAGCCCGCGAACATGAACACGGCCACGAACGACAGGCCCATCGCGATCTCGTAGGAGATCATCTGCGCGGACGAGCGGAGCCCGCCGAGCAGCGAGTACGGCGACATCGACGACCAGCCGGCGAGCACGACGCCGTAGATGCCCATCGACGACATCGCGAGGACGAGCAGCACCGCGACCGGGAGGTCGGTGCCCTGCAGCGCCGTCTCGTGCCCGAAGACCGACACCCGCGGCCCGAACGGGATGATGATGAACGAGATGAACGCGGGCACCGCGGACATCACCGGCGCGAGGACGAACACGACCTTGTCCACCTGGCGGGGGACGATGTCCTCCTTCAGCGCCAGCTTCACGCCGTCCGCGAGGGCCTGCAGCAGGCCGAAGGGCCCGGCGCGGTTCGGGCCGGTGCGCAGCTGCATCCGGCCGATGACGCGGCGCTCGATCCACATCGTCATCAGCACGGTCAGGACGAGGAACGCGAAGACGACGAGGACCTTGCCACCGATGAGCCACCACGGGTCGGCGCCGAAGCCCTGCATCTCGGGATCGGCCGCCGTGTCGACGACCGTCGTCCCGGGCGGCGCGGCCAGCGGGATCATTTGCCACCTCCAGCGTGCTGCGGCGTGCTCGCGAGCACGCCGCTCGCGATCTTGACGACGGCTCCCGCGGTCGCGCCGAGGTCCCGGTGCAGGGCGCAGCCGGCCGAGTTCGCCGGCAGCCACACCACCCGGTCGGGCAGGTCGGGGGTGATCTCCAGCGGGAGCGTGACCTCGCCGCGCGCCGCCGACACCGTCACCGCCGCGGTCGCGCCGATCTCCGCGGCCGTCGCGGGCGACAGCCGGGCGACCGCGCCCTTGGCGGTGCCCGCGAGGAACCGCTCGCCGTCCTGCAGGCGGCCCCGGTCGAGCAGCAGCCGCCAGGACGCGAGCAGCGCCTCACCCGTCTCGGGGTGCGGCGGGAGCGGCTGCGACACGTTCGGCGCGTCCGGGCGCTCGCCGCGGTAGCCGCCGAGCCCGGTGAGCTCGCGGCGCGCCGCGTCCGGGCCGGGGAGCCCGAGGTGGACGTCCATCTCGTCGGCCAGCGCGTCCAGCACCCGCAGGTCGGACATCCGCCCGGCGGACTTCAGCACGATGTCGAACGGGCGGCCGCGGCCCTCCCAGTCGACGAACGTCCCGGACTTCTCGGCGACGGCGGCGACCGGGAACACGACGTCGGCGCGGTCGGTGACCGCGCTCGGCCGCTGCTCCAGGCTCACCACGAAGGGGGTGGCGTCCAGGGCCCGCAGCATCGCCTCGGGGTCGGCCGTGTCGTCGGGGTCGACGCCGCCGACGAGCAGCGCGCCGCGCCGCCCCTCGGCCGCCGCCGCGATGATGCCGGCGGTGTCCTCGCCGGGCCCGGCGGGCAGGTCGGCGACGCCCCAGGCGCGGGCGACCTCTGCGCGCGCCTCCGGGTCGGTGACGGGACGGCCGATCGGCAGCAGCCCAGGCAGCGCCCCGGCCTCGACCGCGCCGCGCTCCCCGGCCCGGCGCGGCACCCACGCCAGCTTGGCGCCGGTCACCTGCGCCAGCCGGACCGCCGACGACAGCGCGCCGGGGCTGGTGGCGAGCCGCTCACCGACGAGGATGACGGCGCCGGGGGTCTCCAGCAGCGTCCGGACGTCGGAGCGGGCGTCGTCCCCGATCACGGAGCCGAGCGTCTCGGCCTCCGCGCCGGGCGGCGTCGGCAGCAGCGTGCCGCCGACCTTGTCCAGCCCGCGCGTCGCGAACGGGGCGGCGGCGAACACCTTCAGCCGGTTCTTGCGGAACGCCTTGCGGAGCCGCAGGAAGACGATCGGCGACTCCTCCTCGGGCTCGAACCCGGCGAGGAGGACGGCGGGCGCCTTCTCCAGGTCTGCGTAGGAGACCTCGATGGAGCGTCCCGCGACGTTGGAGGCGAGGAAGCGCGACTCCTCGTCCGACAGCGGGCGGGCCCGGAAGTCGACGTCGTTGGTGCCGAGCGCGATCCGGGCGAACTTGGCGTAGGCGTAGGCGTCCTCAAGGGTGACGCGGCCGCCGGCCAGGACCCCGGCCGAGCCGCGCGCCGCCGCGAGGCCGCGGGCGGCGATGGTCAGCGCCTCCGGCCAGGAGGCCGTCTCCAGCTCGCCGTCCTCGCCCCGGACGAGCGGGTGCGTGAACCGCTCCGGACGCGTCCCGTAGGTGAACGCCCAGCGGCCCTTGTCGCAGTTCCACTCCTCGTTGACCTGCGGGTCGTCGCCGGCCAGCCGCCGCGTGATCTTCCCGCGCCGATGGTCGGTGCGCAGCGCGCAGCCGGACGCGCAGTGCTCGCACACGCTCGGCTGGGACACGAGGTCGAACGGCCGGGACCGGAACCGGTACGCGGTGCCGGTCAGCGCGCCCACCGGGCAGATCTGCACGGTGTTGCCGGAGAAGTAGGAGTGGAACGGGTTCCCGTCGGCCGTCCCGACCTCCTCCTTCGCGCCGCGCGCGAACAGGTCGATGAACGGGTCGCCGGCGATCTGCTCGGAGAAACGGGTGCAGCGAGTGCACTGGATGCACCGCTCCCGGTCGAGCAGCACCTGGCTGGACAGCGGGAGCGGCTTCGGCCAGGTCCGCTTGGCCTCCACGAACCGGGTCTCGCCGCGGCCGTTGGACATCGCCTGGTTCTGCAGCGGGCACTCGCCGCCCTTGTCGCAGATCGGGCAGTCCAGCGGGTGGTTGATGAGCAGGAACTCCATGATGCCGTGCTGGGCCTTGTCGGCCACCGGCGAGGTGAGCTGGGTCTTGACGACCATGCCCGGCATCACGGCGGTGGTGCAGGACGCCTGCGGCTTCGGCATCCCGCGCCCGTTCCCGGCGTCGGGGATCTCCACCAGGCACTGCCGGCAGGCGCCGATCGGTTCGAGCAGCGGGTGCTCGCAGAACCGGGGGATCTGGATGCCGAGCAACTCGGCGGCCCGGATGATCAGCGTGCCCTTCGGCACCTCGATCTCGAAGCCGTCGATGGTGCAGGAGACCATCTCGACCTTCTCCACCGCCGACTTGTCGTCGGTGACGGTCACTTGGCACCTCCCCAGAGGGTGGACTTGGCCGGGTCGAACGGGCAGCCGCCCTGCTCGAAGTGCTGGAGGTACTCGTCCCGGAACAGCTTGATGGACGAGACGACCGGGCTCGTCGCGCCGTCGCCGAGGGCGCAGAACGCGCGGCCGAGGATGTTCTCGGAGATGTCCAGCAGGGTCTCCAGGTCTTCCTCGGTGCCCTGGCCTGACTCCAGCCGCTTCAGCATGAGCTTGTACCAGTACGTGCCTTCGCGGCACGGCGTGCACTTGCCGCACGACTCGTGCGCGTAGAACTCCGACCAGCGCAGCACGGCGCGGACGACGCAGGTCGTCTCGTCGAAGATCTGCAGTGCCCGGGTGCCGAGCATGGACCCGGCGGCGCCGACGGACTCGAAGTCCAGCGGCACGTCCAAGTGCTCGTCGGTGAAGATCGGGGTGGACGACCCGCCGGGCGTCCAGAACTTCAGCCGGTGCCCCTCGCGGATGCCGCCCGACATGTCGAGCAGTTCCCGCAGCGTGATGCCGAGCGGCGCCTCGTACTGGCCGGGCCGGGTGACGTGCCCGGACAGCGAGAAGATCCCGAAGCCCTGCGACTTCTCGGTGCCCATCGCGGCGAACCACTCCGGGCCGTTCCCGACGATCGAGGGAACCGAGGAGATCGACTCGACGTTGTTGATGACAGTGGGCCCGCCGTACAGGCCCGCGACCGCCGGGAAGGGAGGCTTCAGCCTGGGCTGGCCGCGGAACCCCTCAAGGGAGTCCAGCAGCGCCGTCTCCTCGCCGCAGATGTAGGCGCCGGCGCCGCTGTGGACGACGATGTCCAGGTCGTAGCCGGACCCGAGGATGTCCTTGCCGACGTAGCCGGCCTCGTACGCCTCGGCGACCGCCTGGTGCAGGCGGCGGATGACGTGCAGCACCTCGCCGCGCACGTAGATGAACGCGACGTTCGACTTGATGGCGTACGCGCTGATGATGACGCCCTCGACGAGGACGTGCGGGTTGGCCATCATCAGCGGGATGTCCTTGCACGTGCCCGGCTCGGACTCGTCCGCGTTGACGACGAGGTAGCGCGGGTTCGGGCTGGTCGGCGGGAGGAAGCCCCACTTCATGCCGGTGGGGAAGCCCGCGCCGCCGCGGCCGCGGAGGCCGGAGTCCTTGACCGCCTGGACGATCTCGTCCGGCGCCATGCCGAACGCCTTGCGCAGCGCCTTGTAGCCGCCTTCGCGCTCGTACCCCTCGCGGGTGAACGAGTCGGCCTGATCCCAGTTCTTGGTGAGGATCGGGGTCAGCGTGGTCACTTGTTCCGCCCCTCCTGGCTTCCGGGCTTCGCCTCGCCGGGGATGGGCTTGCCCGGCTCGTGCGGCGGCTCGGCGATCTGCTCCGGCTTGACCGGCTCGTCCGGACGCTCGCGGTCGGTGTCGGCTGTATCACTCTGGGGGGACGACCCCCCAGACC
>NZ_SMKY01000024.1 GCF_004349235.1 Actinomadura darangshiensis
CTGCTTGGGTGGCGACCGATCCCCGCCTTCCTGGGCGTCCTCGGTCACACCGGAATCAGCGCCTATGTCGGTCTGGAGCTGTTCGGCAAGCCGCAGCCCGGTGAGACCGTCGTCGTCAGCGCGGCGGGTGGCGCCACCGGCGGGGTCGCCGGGCAGATCGCCAAGGCGCGCGGCGCCCGCGTGGTCGGCATCGCCGGCGGCGCCGCGAAGGCCCGGCACGTCGTCGATGTGCTGGGTTTCGACGCCTGCGTCGACTACAAGGCCGCGGACTGGCGCGACGGCCTGGCCGCCGCGACGCCCGGCGGCGTCGACGTCGTCTTCGAGAACGTGGGCGGCCAGATCATGGACGAGTCCGTGGCCCGGACGAACCCCGGGGCCCGGGTCGTCGTCTGCGGGCTGATCAGCATCTACGACGGCACCCGGGCCGAGCGGGCCGGCGACCAGCACACGATCTTCAATCTGCTGACCCGCCGGGCCACCCTGCACACCTTCCTCCTGCCCGATCACCGCGACCGGTCCCGCGAGGCGGTCGGCTACCTCGCCGGACTCCTGGCCCGAGGCGAACTGCACCACGACGAAACCATCATCGAGGGCTTGGAGAACGCCCTCGCCGCCCTAGACCGCCTGTTCACCGGAGGCAGCACCGGCAAGGTCCTGATCAAGATCGCAGACCCGCAAACCCATTGAGAAAAGCCGCAACACATGGTGCCGGGTCAGGCGCGGATCCAGCGCTGATTGCCGCCGTTCCAGCAGGAGTAGAGCTGGATCAGAGCCCCGTTGCCGGATCCTGCGGCGTCCAGGCAGAGGCCGGACTGGACGCCGGCAATGGATCCGTCGGAGTTGAGGCGCCATTTCTGGTTGTCGCCGCCCCAGCAGCTGTAGATCTGAACTTTGGCGCCGTTGCCGGTGCCGGCGGCGTCCAGGCATTTGTCGCCGTAGACCCTCAGTTCGCCCGCGTCGGTGTAGCTCCACTGCTGGTTGGCGGCGTCGTTGCAGTCCCACAGCTGGACCTGGGTGCCGTCGGTAGTGCTGGCGCTGGGCACATCCAGGCAACGGCCTGAACCGTCGCCCTTGATCGTTCCAGCACCGGGGGGAGGCGTCGAGGTGCCGCCGTTGAGGGCGTTGAGGACCGCGGTGTAGGCGGCCTTCTTGGTGCCGTTGCCGTCGAACAGCAGCGGCGTCTGTTCCGACCGCCAGGAATCGGTGTCGCGCACACCCCAGACGGTCATGCCGAGGCATCGCGAGACGGCCAGGCAGTCATTGGTCACATTGGCGTAGGTCGTGGCCGAGGCACCCTGGATGTCCAGTTCGGTGATGGCCACATCGACACCGAGGTCGGCGAAGCTCTGCAGGGTGGTGCGGAAGTTGCTGTTGTAGGGGCTGCCGCTGTTGAAGTGAGACTGGAAGCCGACGCAGTCGATGGGCACGCCGCGCTGCTTGAAGTCGCGGACCATGGCGTACACGCCCTGGGTCTTTGCCCAGGTCCAGTTCTCGATGTTGTAGTCGTTGTAGCAGAGCTTGGCCGCCGGATCGGCGGCGCGCGCGGTGCGGAAGGCGACCTCGATCCAGTCGTTGCCGGTGCGCTGCAGGTTGGAGTCGCGGCGGCCTCCCGAGTTGCCGTCGGCGAAGGCCTCGTTGACGACGTCCCATTGGGCGATCTTGCCCTTGTAGTGGGCCATGACGCCGTTGATGTGGTTGATCATCGCCTGCCGGAGCGAGCTGCCGCCGAGGTTCTGCATCCAGCCGGGCTGCTGGGAGTGCCAGGCCAGAGTGTGGCCGCGTACCCGCTTGCCGTTCTGGACCGCCCAGTTGTAGACGCGGTCGCCGGAGCTGAAGTTGAACTGGCCCTGCTGCGGCTCGGTGGCGTCGATCTTCATTTCGTTCTCGGCGGTCACCATGGTGAACTCGCGGCTCGCGATCGTGGTGTATGCCGAGTCGTTGAGTCTGCCCGAGGCGATGGCGGTGCCGAAGTAGCGGCCGCTCTGCGCCGCCGCGGCGCCCAGCGTGCTCTCCGCGGCAGCGGCCGGAGGCGGTGCCGCCAGAGCGGCGGTCGCGCTGAGCACCCCGAGGGCGCCTGCGAGGAGGGCCCGCTTGCGGATCCGGGGCCGGGGCATGGCGTTGGTACGCACGTCTGTTTCCTCCATGAAATGAAGAAGGGATGGAAGCACGGACACCGCCGTGCAACAGACGCCGCGCCCCATCACGGGTACGCACACACCACCAGGGCGTCGCGGACCCAGTGTGTGAGCGCCCACAGATCACGTCAATATGGTATTGAAAGATTTCATCGCGTACATCCAGTCGCCGAGCTGTTTGCGCGTTCTACCAGCCAGCTTGAATCCGAAACTTTTCGAAGTACCGGAGTACTTGACGATGCCGCGCCGCCTCGTATTTACTCCGGCCCACCACCACCCCCCCCCAGATCACCGATGGAGAGAAGGTCCCGGCCGGCCAGAAATGTTAGCGCTAACACTGTGCTGCCCGAGTCGAGGTGGATCTCGCTCAAGGACTCCGCCGCCGCCCCCACGTTCCTTCGTGTCTTTGGGGCGGTGTTGCCTCGGGATCATCCTGGAGGCGCGGTCAGCACCTGTGTCAGGGTGCGGTGCAGCCAGGCGCGGTATTGCTCGTGCGTCCACCCCGTGGTGCGTCGCAGCAGCAGGTAGGTTTCCGCTTGCCCCGCCAGCGCCACCGTCTCTTCCTGCCACGCCGGGTCTGTCGTCTCGGTGAGCAAGCCGTCGGTGCGGGCGTTTCGGACGAATTGGTGCAGCAGTTCGCGGGTGGCGGTGCGGCCGGCCTGGAAGGCTTCCGCCAGCTCGGGCTCTGTCGCCTGAGCCTGCAGTACCACGTCGAACAGATCAGCGGCACGTTCCATCAGGCCGGTGGTTCCGTCGACCAGCGCCTCGATCCGGTCGGCGAGAGTCCGGCCTGTGAGGGCTGCCTGGTACCAGTCCCTTTCGGCGACCGTTCGATCTGTGGTGTCCCCCGCCACCGCCACGTCGACGACGTGTCGCAGCAGCGCCGCTTTGGTGCCGAATCGGACGTAGACGGTCCGGTGCCCGACCTTGGCGTGGTCCGCGACAGCGGTCAGGGTCGTCGCGTGGTAGCCGCCGCGGACGAACAGCGTCCGCGCGGCTTGGAGGATGCGCTGTTCGGTCTCGGCCACCCTGGCGGCGCGGAGTCCCTTGACAGGATCATTCATCGGATGCAGTCTAACTGTAATGATGCAGTCCCACTGCAATTCCGAGGGAAAATCCCCATGGACACCAACGACGCTCCTGCTCTAGACGGGGTGCACCACCTGAAGCTACCGGTCTCGGACATCGAGCGCTCGCGCTCGTGGTACGCCTCTCGGCTCGGCTACGTGCCGCTGATCGAGTTCACCAAGGGCGGCCGGACGACCGGGATCACCATGGCTCATCCGAACGGCGGGCCGATGATCGGGTTCGTCCTCAATCCTGAGCTCGCCCGCCGGGCGAGCGGCTTCGACTACTTCGCGATCGGGGTGCCGGGCAAGGCAGAGCTCGAGGACCTGGCCGCTCGGCTCACCGCTTTCGGTCAAGAGCACGCCGGGGTCCACTTCGCCACCATCGGCTGGATCCTGCCCGGCACGCACGACCCCGACGGGCACGAGGTCCGCTTCTACACCACCGACCACCACACCCGGACTCCCGTCGACGGCAAGCCCCTGGTGGTGGACGACCCGATCGGCACCGAAGCCGAGCGTGAGCAGACCCACCGAGCCCAAAGCACCAGGTCAGATGATCACCCGTAATGTCCCCGCCAGTGATGGAGGAACCCTGGTGGCCAGTCCGCAACAGCGTCAAGGCAGCATCGGCCCGGTCCTTCCGGCGATGCTCGGCGCGATCTGCTGCTCAGTCGTCGGCACACTGATCACCAGCTCGCTGCACCTGTCGCCCACCACCCGGGTGGTGGCCGCCGCCGGATGCGCGGCCCTCGCACCGATGATCGCCACCGTCGGCCGGCTGCATCACCTGCGCATCGGCGCCGGCCTGATGATCACCATCGTCGCGCTGGCCGTCACCTACGGCGGGTTCGCCGTCGTCGACAGCGCCACCGGGCGCACGGACCCGCACCTGCCGCTTCCCTCGGTCGGCGGCACCGGCAACCTCGGCAGGTTCAGCGGCAACCCCACCAAGACCGGCCTGCACATCAAGGCAGGTCCCTCACCTCTGGAGCTGGACTGCGACGACACCGCGAAAGCATGTGAAGGCACGGTGAGCGTGTCCAACGAAGGAACCCTGCCACTCCGGATCGGCGAGATCGAACTCCGAGGACCCGCCGCCGCGGCCTACAGCCACACCGGCTGCGAACACCAGACCCTTCCCCTTCACAGCGACCCTTGCCAGATCACCGTCAGAAGGCAGACGGCCACCGCCGGCACCGCCCGCCTGATCATCCACCAGAACCTCCCCGGAGCCCCCACCGAGGTCGAGGTGACCAGCGACCAAACCGGCGGTGGGGAAGTCACCGGGCCGCTGATGCTGACCCCGTGCGCGACCCCGACCGACGGCGCGGCCTGCCCGATCAAGGGCACAGGCTTCAAGCCCGGTGAAACCGTCGAGCTGACCTACACCTGGCCGTCGGGCGCACGAAGCCAATACCAGGTCGCCACCGCAGGCGACGGAAGCTTCGAACACCAGCTTCTCCGCGCTTCGCCGCCCGGAACGATCGAGGTCAGCGCCGTCGGCCGGACTTCAGGTCGTACCACCTCGACCAGCTACACCCCATCCAGCCTTAACAGCCCACAGCAACGCAGCGGGCGGGCGATCCGGGCGCGGTGATACTCGATCGCCCGGTCGTACAGCCCCAGGTCCGGCCTACGGCATACCCCAACCGGAGCCCATCTCGGCATGCAGGAGTTCGCAGGGTCCCTGTAGCCTGCCGCGGACGGTCCGGTCGATGGGCCCGCAGGGACCGGGAGGTTTCGTGGACGAGACGTCATTCCTCGCGGCCTTCGGGGCCTGCCTCATCTTGGCCGGGGTCGTCCTGCTGGTCAGATCCCGGCTGTTCCGTGCCCGCGCGGTGCGCGTGTCCGGGCGGATCACGAAGCTCGACGTCATCGTTGTGGAAAACGGGGCCAACGTCCGGGAAGCGACCGTCGAGTTCACTACCGAGGATGGGCGCGAGATCACGACCAAGGGCGGCGATATCGGGTCGCGGCGCCTGCGTGCGGGAAGCCCGGTCAAAGTCTTGTACCACCCTGGAAAACCCACCGTGGCCTATGTCGAAGGCATCTCGATGCGCGGCGGCTGGGTCGGCGGAGTCCTCATTGGTTTCGGGGTATGCAACTTGCTCGCCCTCGTCCTGATCCTGCTCTTCGGCCCCGAAGGAGCAATGTGACCGGCCACGCCCCCGGCCGCCGGTCTGCTACATCCCGCTCCGTGCCGCCCCGTTTCGAAACCGCCGAGCGGACAACGAGTGAACATGACAGGCCCCGCGATATGGCGGCTCAACCGTCGAAGCCTTTCCAGGGCACCCCGAGGTGCGCGAGCGACCGCAAAATGCTGCGGTGGGTGGCGCCGGCCCGGATGTTGCATTGGCCTTCGCCTTGGTCACTGACTCGGGCGATCAGACCGGGCGCGGCGTAGAAGGATGTCTCGTACTGGGACCACAGCCACGTCTTGAGCGGCACCCGGCGCATTGTGTCGGTCAGCCGGCGGGCGACCGGCCACGGGATCGGGTCGGTCCAGGCGATGTTGGGGGCGCTCATTACGGCTTCGTGCAGCGAGAACTGGATGAGGAAGCCGCTCAGCCGCTCGCGTTCGGCGTGTCGTTGTGTGGGGCTCTCGATGGTCCACACGATCGGGTCGTCGTCGGCCGGGGCGAGCGCCCACCAGAATCCGCCCTGGTTCTCGTAACCGAACTCCAGTAGCCCCTTGCCTGCGGTGCGCAGTTCGCCCGGCGGGCAGATGAAGTTCTGGACGCCCAAGACGTGCGGACGTCCGTGGGCAAGCCTGTAGAACTCCGCCAGTGCGGTCGGGACCTCGACGCTCACGGCGAGTTCGGGCGCATCGGTGGGAGTCGGATACCAGCCCTCGATAAACCTTCGCAGCGCCGTGGCGCGATCGCCATCAAGGTGGTCCAGCCACTCCAGCCCTGGTAGAGCGGCGGGCGCGGTGCTCGGCGGACGCACTCGATCCAACACGTCGAACTCAAGGGGCGGGTCGATGCGCAGGACGCAATCCTCGAGCGTGTACGGATCGGTGCCCCAACTGCTCTGCGATTGCTCGACCGTACCGAGATAGAGAGCACCCTCCCGAACCCGGACGAAGAGGTGGATCGGCTGCGACTCGGGCCCGGACTGCAGCCCAGCGGATCACCAGCGTCGATCACGGCCAACCGGGTCAGCGACATGCCGCCGACCCTAGCGGTCCCCTCGGCCGCTGAACTTCGTGTCGTAGGCGGGCCTGTCTGGTAGTAGGACGAGGTTCTGGAAAGCGCTTTGTCGTGAAGGCCCGTCCGGGCATGATCCGTACCGTGGAGCATCGCGGGCATGGGCGGTTCACGCTGGTAGATACGGAGGACGACCACGTCTGGGGCGTGTGCGCCGCGGTGGACGGTCTCTTCGGCGAGCCCGGACGCGGGACGTACGAGCTGTTCGATTGGGTCCCGGAAGGCGCCGAGGTGCGGGGCTGGGTCGGTGACCGGGTGTGGCTGGTACCGGACGGTGACACGTTCGACGCCTGGCTGCTGGCGGACGCCGAAAGCCCGGGACGGCACTCGGGGACGAGCAGTCTCGTCCTCACGGGCCTGGACGACTACGAAGGTCCGCCCGAGGAACACCGGGGCCGCGTCCGGGTGCATGACGGGTACCGGTGGCTGGGGTCCTGCGCCGAGTTCGCCCGCATCCTGCCGCCCGAGCAGACCACGCCCCCGCTCGTCCTGCGAGGGCTGGCCCCCAGCCGCCGGCTGCAGGCGGCGCTGGCGAAGGGCACCCGGCGGGCGCTGAACCTGGAGGAGATCGCCCTGGAGATACGGGACGACCAGGGGAACCTGCTCACCGACCGGCCGTTCTGGGCCAAGGCCAACGCTTGGCGCCCATCCTCCACCGGGACCGACCTGATCGACCTGGAACTCGAAGGGGGATGCTTCACACCCGTTCCCGAACACCACCGGCCCCTCTGGGAGCGGTGGTTCGCCGGGCCGCCGGACACCCCCGAACACCTGGGCCGACCTCGACACCCGGCACCGCAAGGCCTGGTTGGATCTCGTCCGAGAACGGGCCTGCCGGCGCGCCCACCGCGACCGTCCGGCCGGTCACACCTACGAACTCGACGGCCGCCACGTTACTGACGAACCGGCCCTCTACCTGGCGCTCGGCGAGGCGGTGAACGGACCGGGCGGCTACTTCGGCGGCTGCCTGGAAGCCCTCCGCGACTGCCTTGGCGGCACCTTCGGCTACACCGCCCCCGCGGCCCTTCTCTGGCGCGAAGCCAAGACTGCACGCGAGCACCTGTCCCAGACCCTGACACCCGACGGCGAGCCCTACGACCTGTTCGCCGAGGTTCTCGACGTCCTGGCCGAGCGCGGCATGCACGTTACCCTCGCGTGATTTGCAGCCCGCCTGACCCGACATGCACCTATGTGGCCAAGGGGGATGTACCCCGAGTTTCGTGGTGTCGGAATACCGGAATCTCAGGCGAGCAGTTGGGCTGAGTGGGGGTTCTTCGCGCTCGATGGGGCTGAGCATCCCGTGCGCACTGTGACGGTGCCCCGGTTGAGCAGCTCGACCTGCATCCGGCTCCGAAACGACTCGATCACCGTAGCGGGGGATATACCTGCGCGCCTCGCAGAACCGTCCCGAGCGCCGTCCGGTCATGGTCACCGACACCCTGGACGCGCCCTCGGGCCGGCCGCGACGATGAAGGGCGGCTTCTGGGCCCAGACGTCTCTCCGTTCAGATGCTCCGACCAGCAGATGACCATGGCCGGGGGCTTGATGACACACCCGCCGGATGCTGCAGGGCAACGGCTCAGGCCGAGCCAGACAGGAATTCCAGGCCCATGTAGCGGCGGGCCTCGGTCCACTCGTCGGTCTGTTCCATCAGTACGGCGCCGACGAGCCCGCCTGTTCACCGGAGGCAACACCGGCAAGGTGCTGGTCAAAGTCGCAGACCTGCAAACCCATTTAGGGAAGCCGTACGCACCGGAGAGTGCGCGCCGGTCTGTACAGGGAAGGTGTAGGCGCCAGAGGCAACGACGCGGATCCATCCGCGTTAAGCGCAGGCTTGAGTAGTCGGTCAACTATCAGAAAGAGGTTCAGCTCGGATCATCAAAATCAGCAAGCCCGAATTCTACCGTCGAAGCGTCTCTCGTTCGTATGTCCCGGCCGTGCGACCATGGAGGACATGACCATCACCGGATCCGGGCCTTGTCGAATCACCCGGCCGACACCATCGCTCGCTTCGCCGACGCCGCCACCCGAGGTGACGTTGACCGTTTCCGCGCGACATGGGCCGATGACGCGGAGTTTACGATCGGTGAGATGGTCCATGCCGTTGGCGTGGATGACATCGTGTCCACGTTCCGGATGCTGCGCGACGACCGGGATTTCTTCGTGCAGTTCGCGGTACCGGGCCCGATCGAGATCGCTGGTGACGAGGCGACCACGAGCATCATCTGTCACGAGGCCGCACGCGGGCCCGGCGAGACGTTCTACCGGAACCACGCCGTCACCGCCGATCGTTTGAGGCGCTCGGAGCACGGCTGGGTCTTCACCAGCCGCTCGTTCCAATACCTCTGGCTCGACACGTCTCCGTTCTCTGGCGACAGCTTCCTGCTCCCCGCCGGTTTCTGATCCCGGTCGGCATTCACCGGGAGACGGATCGATCCGGCTCCGCGCGCAGTTCGGGTGACGTCATCGAGGGCGCATCCGGGCTCAGCCGGAACCCGGCTCGTTGCGGTGGTTGTGGACGAGGGGCAGGAAGATCTCGTCGACGATCGACTGGATGCGTGCCGGCCGCAGGGGTTCGAGGTCCATGAGCAGGTCGTGGCGCACCAGGTCGAACGGCATGGCGAGGACCGCGGAGGGGATCTGTTCCAGGTCGATCTCGCCGCGGTCGTGGGCGTGCTGGTAGATGGCCTGAACGCGCGAGAGCCGTTGGTCGCCGATGATCCGGTCGCGCACCTGGGCGGGGGTGAGCCCGGCGCCGGCCAGTAGCCCCGAGAAGGCGGTGGCCGCGGCGATGGCGAAGAAGGCGGCGCGTGCCTCGCCCATGCCGGTCAGGGCGGCGAGGAGGTCGCCGCGCAGGCTGCCGGTGTCGGGGAGGTCGACCGGGTGGCTGCTGCGGTGGTGCTCGAGCGCGGCGAGCACGAGCTGGTCCTTGTTGGCCCAGCGGCGGTACAGCACGGCGATGCCGGTGCCGGCGCGGGAGGCGACGGAATCCATGGTCAGCTTCGCGAAACCGACCTCGATCAGCTCGTCCCAGGCCGCGTCCAGCAGCGCGGCCTCGAGTTCGGGCCCGCGTCGGCGTTGGCGGGAGGACGTGGCGGAAGATGTGCTCACGGTTCCAGTATAAGGAAGGCTTGCATTCCTTAGTGAGGCGTACTACTCTCATAAGAGAGGAATTAAACTCTTATTTTGGGGCGAGGCGATGAGCGTGAGCAGCGCAACGACGACGGGCAAGGGTTCCGCCTTCTTCACCGACCAGGGCATGAACTCGATGGCCCGGGCGATGCTCGGGCGGGTGTACACCGGCGCGGCGGATACCGGTGAGGCGTTGACGACGTTCGATCGCATCACCGACGGCGACAACGCCTCGTGGGCACGCGAGTGGGAGGCCACGGCCGATCGCATCGCCGCGATCGGCGACGACTGCCTGCGGCGAGGCCACCGGGTGAGCGGCCGTAACGCCCTGCTGCGCGCTGCGACGTACTACACGGCGTGCGTCCTGATGGCCGACGGGTGTGATGAGCCGGAGATCGTGCTGGCACGGACGTTCGCCGCGTACCGCCGGTGCTGGGAGCGGTACCTCGGCCTGCTGGACAACCCGCCTGAGCAGTTCGACATCCCCTACGAGGGCACGACGATGCCCGGCTGGTTCTTCGCCGCCGGCGGCGACGGCCCGAAGCCGACGCTGGTGGTGGCCAACGGCGCCGACGGTGCACTGAGCTTCCTGTGGCCCGGCTACGGCTCCGAGGCGACGGCGCGTGGCTACAACGTCGTGTTGTTCGACGGGCCCGGCCAGCAGCGCATGCTGTTCGAGCGGGGCATCCCGTTCCGGCCCGACTGGGAGCATGTCATCGGGCCGGTCGTGGACGCGGCGCTGCACCGCCCGGACGTCGACCCGCAGCGACTCGCTCTCTACGCCGTCAGCCAGGGTGGCTACTGGGCCCCCCGCGCCCTGGCGTTCGAACATCGCTTCGCGGCCGCGGTGATCGACGGCGGGGTGGTCGACGTGTCCGCGGCGTGGCACGCTGTCCTATCGCCCGAACTGAAGGCGATGCTCGACGCCGGCCAGCGTGACCGGTTCAACGCGACGATGGACCTCGCCCCGCCGAACGCCAAGCGGATCATCACCTGGCGGGCCAAGCCGTTCGGCCTCCCGAGCGTCTACGACGTCTACCTCGAGGTCCCGCGCTACCGGATCACGCCGGAACTCGCCGCGCAGATCACGACGCCGGTGCTCGTCGCCGATCCCGACGACGAGAAGTACTTCGCCGGCCAGCCGAAGCGCCTGTACGACATGCTCCCGGGTGAGAAGGAGCTCGTCCACTTCACCGAGGCCGAAGGAGCCGCCGGGCACTGCCAGCCGATGGCCCGAGCCCTCGCCGCCCAGCGATTCTTCGACTTCCTCGACGACCACGTCGGTCTCACCACCTGAGTTCCACCGAGTCTCGCCCGAAGTCCGCCCCAGACCGGCGGCTGCTGGACGTCTTCGGGTTGACGATGCGCCATGAGCGGGAGAAGAACCTCGTCGAGTGCGAGGTGACGATCACGTCCGAGACCGTCGACATTCAGTGCGATGCCGCGAACGTCGTGATGGGTTCCGGTCGAGCCGGCTCCCGTGGTACCCCCTACGGGGAACCGCGCGCATGGCTGCACACACAACCCCACCACCCACCGCTGCCAACTGACGATCCCGTCCAGGTTCACGATCGGATGATCGCGGCGGGTTCGTGTCGGTGGGGCGACACGCCCGGACGGCACATGGCCCGCCCATTCGCCGCTCGGCGCGCCCCACTACATTCCGGTTGGTGCGTGGCCTGCGACCAACCTGTCGGGATTTTTAACGAACCGCGCGCAGATTCGAGATCTGCGTGCGGGCTCAACATCACCGTCACACCCGGGAGCGCAGACGGAAGGCAAGGTAAAGTTTCTCCTTCGCTCTGCGCCTGCTCGAAGATCCGGTGTCGGATCCGCCGTAGATCGTCGGCCGTGGGCAGACCGTATCGGCTTCTCCGCCAAGGGTGAGCGGAGTGCAAGGCTGGCAGGATGCCCGTTCGCCAAACGTCAGGGGTTGTACGATGTGATTCTCGCCTAAGTCTTGTCGCGTCCGGGGATGTGGAGCTGTGAGCATTAACGTACAACCTGCGGATTGAAAGTCTAAAACTGTCGTATCGGGGTGGCTCTCTAACGTCAGCCCTGTGTCGATGAGATGATCATTGACTGCCGGGCTACCGTTGTTTCCGGCGCTGCCATTTGTGGTCACCGGCACGGACTGGGGCGGCTTGCGAACGCAAGCTTCGGACCTGCATGATGATTTCCGAGTGGGTTTGACAGTCGCAGTCCTTTTGCGGCAGGCGAAAGGTGGTCATGTCGTCGTAAGGACCAAAGAGGGCGTCGTATTCGGTGTGGCGCGGCCCTGCTGTGCAACCGGTCGTGCGGGCGATGAGAGCGCCAATGACGAGTACGGCGGCTTGTTGGGCGACGAAGGCGGCCGACGGGCGGTAGGTCCCCTCATCGATGGACACGATGATCTTGCTGAGGCCGCAGATGGGCTGTCCTAGGTGACGAGCCAGAAGCTGTCGGCCGTGTGCGGAAAGGCCTGCCAGATCTAGGGAATTTAGGAGTGAGTCACCTTGGGCGATGCGTGAGAGGGAGAGGCCGGTGGCCTTATGTAGTTGCTCCTCCGCACTCACGACGTCAAGCGGCTGCGCAGGGTAATAACAGCGCAGACACGGGCCCAGGGGTAGTGCCTCGTGAAGAGCGAGAGTGGTGCCGGCGTGGCCGCCCGTGCTTCCGTCCAGGGTGAGGTCGGCTTGGATGCGCTGGAGTTCGTGGCGAGCAGCGATACTGTCGACCGCGCCGAGGACGATCCGTGGCCAAGCCGCGCTCCGGGCATCAATTTTGTTGATCAGGTCCTGCGCGGTCCCGTGGATGGGGAGGATGTTCCATCGGCCGTTGCGGTTGAGTTCGCGTTCGAGAAGGTCGACCTTGCGGATCTTGTCGCGGGCATCGGCGCGCGTACCGAGGCTATAGGTCGTGAGGTTCGGGTCGTCGTAGTGCTCGGGATCCACGATGGTGAGGTTGCCTTCGACAGCGAGCGCGTCGAGGATAACTGCGATAGCGGTGCCGATGGCGCCCGTCCCGATCAGGGCGAGTTCCAGCAGTGAGGTGACCGGTTGTGTGTGATCGCCAGGGTTGCGCGTCAGGGTGACCGGGCAGAAGTCAAAACTGCTCAGTGGCCGGAAACGATCGGCGTGCAGGCCGGTGATCACCTTGAAGACCTCCCCGGTCAGTGTCGCCGCAGCGGCGACTGCGCCCAACCCGGTGCCGGCCCCACGCAAGTTAGGGAAGGAGGACCCTGCTGCGCGGAGCCGTACGCCGTGGCCGTCGGGAACCGCGCTGGCCGCAGCGGTTGTCGGAGGCTGGGTGCCCAGGTGGATGTGCAATCCGCCAGTTGGGGAGCCAATCCGCAAAGGACGTGTTTCGTCGATACCTGCGGCCAGGTGCAGGACCTCGTCGAGGAGTCGACCCGGCAGACGGTCCGCCGCCTGGCCCGGAGCGATGCTGAGCTGGATGGGCAGACGCCGGAGGTTGCCGATGAGGACCTTCAGCGCTGCGGGCACGCCAGGGATGTCTGTTTGGGCGGTGAGATGGACGCGGGTGGACTGGAGCCGGGTCAGCATCGCGTCTTGGCTGCTGTCAGCGGCGGTGGCGCCCATGCTCAGGGTTCGGGTGTAATCAGTGGTCATGGACGGCCTCCGCGTCGAACTTGATGATCTTCGGTGCGGGCAGGGATTCTTCGAGGGTCGCTGGCACCGTCGGGATCCAGGAGTCGTTGAAGCGCCACCAGCCCCAATGGTCGGGACGGTTAGAAGGGCACGCGTAGTCGGGGATGACCGCGCTGATGAACCCGCGCAGATTCAGGCCGTGGGTGCGGTCGGTCGCGGAGAGAAACGCGGCGCCTCGGTGAGAGTGGATCATGGCGCGGACTTGGAGACCGGCGTCTTCGGCGTAGGTGAACAGGGAGTCGAACGCCGGTCGGGTGATCGTGAAGAGGTCCGAACGTCGCCGTATCCCCGTGTCCGCAGTAAGCGCGATGACGGCCACCTCGTCGGTGCCCGGAGCGGTCAGCAGCAGCGCACCGGTCTCGCGGTCGCGTTGGCCATGCTGCCGTACGTCATCGAGAAGGTCGATGAATCCACCAGGATTGATGCGCAGCGGCAAGAAGCTGGTCATGCTGCTCTCCTTCCATCGGCTCGGGCGAGGTCGCCGCAGATGGTCTCCACCACGTGGAGGAAGGGGTTGCCGGCACTCCGCCAGGCGTGTGGTCCGGTACGCCATTCCGAGTGCAGGGCCTGCCCCTCGGCAGTGAACGGCTTGCAGATGTCGTTGGGCGCCCGGTAACCGGGCGCAGCGGGCCATGACTCCGGGTCGGTGGTCGCGCCGCCGACCTCGTCGGCGAAGAGTACCGAGGGAGCCGCATGGGGGTAGGCCGTCCAAGCGATTCGCGCGATGAATGGCCGTGAGGTCGAACTGGCCGACGGGATCGCGGCCCAGTAGAGGCCCTTGCTGTCAGTGTCGCGGTGGACGAGGGACCCTGAGATCGAGGAGAGGAACTCCCCGACCTCAGGGACGTCCTGTTTGAGCCGAAGCTGGCTCTCCAGGTCCACGAGGTTCAGCCCGAGATCGTTTCGGTCCGCAGCCGCAGGTGCAGAGCGTGAGCGTGGTCGGCAACCTCTCCCAAGGTCTGCGTGAGGTCGGCCTCGTTCCCCTTGTGGAGGAAGTAGTAGCGCGAGGTGCCGTCCGGGTGGATCGCGAACGCCGTAAGGGCGTCGTTGAGAACCTGCTGAAGCATCACGATCGGCTCGTAGTCATGCTGGTAGGGCTGGTGTGCGGCCGCGAAGCTGACGGTCGTCTTGATCGTGTTGGTCTTCGTCCCGGGCATCGAACCCTCCAGGTGTGCGAGCAAAGAATCACCGATACTTGAGTGTTGCAACAGATGGCTGCGCTCCGCAAGGGGCTGGAGGGCAAAATGTTGCAGCAGAGCGTCAGAACCAGCCTATGATCGGGGCATGACGGAACCGCGAAGTCCGGGGTACTCCCAGGAGGAGTTGCCTGTCGAGACCGAGCGGCTCGACATCGGGCACCTCGGCCAGCAGCTGAAGAAGCGGCGTGGGCAGCTCTCGATCCGGAAGGCCGCCGCCGAGGCTGGGGTTAGTTTCAGCACTTGGTCTCGGATCGAGGCTGGGGGCCAGCCAGACCTGGCGACTTTCACGCTCCTGTGCGCGTGGCTCGGTGTGTCACCGGCACGCTTTTTCAACCCTGTCACCGAGCGTGAGATGTCCCCGTTGGACCAGGCCATCGGCCACCTGCAGACGGATCCGCGGCTGACTGATGACGCGGCCGCCAAGATCAGCTCGATGCTCAGGGACATGTACGAGGCACTCGCGCGTAACGTTGCGCCGACGCGCCCACCGATCGCCTGCCACCTTCGAGCGGCATCTGTCATGCGCCCGGGAGCCCCACAGCGGCTGGCCGGGATCCTGGGTGACATCCATGAGGCGCTCACGCAGAAGATCGAGGCAGGCGAGCTTTGACACTTCCTCGTGGCTTCAAAGCCTCGGCCGAACGTGAGGCCGTCCAGTTGCGGCGTGAACTAGGGCTCTCGCCGGCCGACCGCCTCAACATCCAGGAACTGGCAGCCAACCTCGATGTAAAGGTCGTCGACGCTGGGACGCTCATCGACGTGGGACGCCTGGAAGAGATTGAACGGATCCAGGCCTTCGCCTTCAGCGCCGCTACCTTTGCGGTGAACGACAAGAACTACGTCGTCACTAATCCCGTCCGGACCGACCCCAGGCGCAACAGCGACATCGCCCACGAGTTGTCGCACCTCATTCTGAAACACGAACTCACCGAGATCCGCGAAGTCGATGGCGTTCCTTTCCGCACCTGCCAGCCTCAAGAAGAAGAGCAGGCCACCGCCTTTGGCGGGACCCTCATGCTGCCCCGGCCCCTCCTGCTCGCTGCGGCCTCCAAGGGCATGGGCCCTCAGCAGATCGCCAATACCTACGAGGTGACGCTAGAGATGGCCCGATTCCGCTACAACAGCACCGGTGTCGAGAAGCAGGTACGCAGGTTCAGCACTTCAAGAAGCTGACGGTCGCGAGGGCTGGTCCGTGCGGTTAGATGGATACACCTGGGTCACCCGCCTCTGATCTGTGACCTGGTTGGCAACTCGACTGGCGGCCATGGAACGAGGCGTTGGCGATGGTGGCTTTGATCGCAGACCATGAGGTAGTGGCGGCTGCTCAGGAGATTGACGCGGCGTTCTGGCCGGTGGGCCCGCTGGTGAACTTCTGATGCTGACTCGCTCGCGTTGCGGGAGGGGCTCGAGGTCAGGCGCCGCGAGTTCGTCAACATTGCCGCAAGCACCTGGCCACACCGAGGCCGCCGCTGGTCCGCCTGACCGGCCAGCCTAGCAACCATGATCAGGTCTGGGAACTCCTTCATTCTTCGTTCCCCTGGCACCAGTCAGATTTGGCGCCGATTCGACTCCTCTACGGGAAACCGCACGCATGGCTGCACCCACAACCCCACCAGCCACCGCTGCCAACTAACGATCCCGTCCCGCTTCTCAATACCGTAACCGCATGGGCCGTGTCGCTGGTGAGATAGCTACCCGCCCGCATGTCGCAGCGATATCCCGGCCCGTGCGAGACATGACAGCATACGAGCCAAAACTATCGAGAGCTGCCGGGCCTGAGTATCAACGGGCTTCAACGACGCAGGGGAGATCTCCCCGCGCGGCCTCGGATGACCGTCTACCGGTTGGACCTACCCCCGGCGCCGATTAACAACCTCGCTTCCGTTCCGCGATTCCGCAACCGCGCGGGCCGTGCGGCTGGGACAACTACAACCCATCCGCCCACGCCCCGGGGCCGCGATCGGCGAGCTGCATCGGATGATGCTGAGCATGTAGGGCGACGTGTGCGGTGCCCGCGTTCCCTTGGTCGAGTGCGGGTGAGCGCACCCAATTTAGTCGAGGCCGTGTACCAATCGCGCGATCGAATGTACTGCCGCAGCATGACGAATAATCTCATTGTGGTACTGAGCTGCGTCGTTGGCATTATCGGTTAGAAGCCGTGCCGATAGCCCGATGAGGTGGGCGCTGCCCAAGCAGGCTACGTCAATGGACAAGCCGAGCATCTCGGGGCTTAGTTCGTTGCCGTGCCCGACGCCGTGACGGAACCGGGTGGTGTGCAGGTGCCCAATGGGGGTGCTGTGAGTGATCTGGCTGAGCAAGGAGTAGGCCACCTCCAACCAACCGGGCTCGGGGAATGGGTCTCCCAAGTCCCTGAGCATGCTGCCGATTGTGGGGAGTGGCTTCCGATTCCTTGCGATCTCGTCGTCGGGCGTAACGATAAGAACGTTTTTAGGCCGTGCGAAGATGTGAATCGCATCAGACCTAGGTACGCCACTTCCTATCAACGTGTTGATCGTCTTCTGCTGACGGGCCCGGAACTCGTCGAAGTACTGTTTTGCGCGCTCTTTGAACTTTTGCCAGTCGCCTACGGAATAGCGCCAAGCCATGCGAGCAGCTTCCTCTAGCAGCATCCGCGCAGCGAAGACGGCGATCACACTTGACCCGGGCTGGTCGTAGGTTGCCATCACTGCCTCCAGGTTGGAGTGGCCCCCGCCGTAGGCGAGCATGGCGTGCAGTGTGGGTTGTCCGCAGTCCCACGGGTTGACCCGCATGCTTTTGACTGACTGGTAATAGGTCTCCGCGGCCTGGACGACTCCTTGAGCGGCGTCTATGCCCGGCGGGAGGTCACCGGCGGGCTGGACGACGCCCGGTCGCAACAAGGTGGCTTGCCGCGACGGAGCGCTCCTTCCCTTGCGTTGTGGAACGGGGCGTCGTGCGGTGTCCAATCTGTGGAGCGGCACCGCTGTCGCCGTGACTCCTGCTGCCAGTTCCACCGCGCGCTCAAGGAAGGCCTGACGTGGCACGTCGGCAGGCCAGAGTTCCGGTACTGCAGCAGCGGTACCGATTAATGTAGCGGCCACTCCAACTGAAGCCACCTGCATGAAGAGCGCCTCATGGTCGGCCCGCAAATCATGGCCGGCAGCGCCGTCGTCAGTGAAGCTGCTCAGCAAGCCCAAGTAGTTGCCGTGCCCGGCATGAGCCAGGACCATCACGGCACCACGCAGGCCCGACATATCCAACAGCTCTCGTGTCCTGCGTAGCAGTTGCGCATGCTCCGAGACGTTGCCTGGAGATGAGCCGACGCCACGCCGGGAGAGGAAGTCGTCGAGCAACTCGTTCTCGTTCGGCAGCGCCGGTACGTCCAGCCAACTCATTGACTGACCGGTCAGGTCCGCGATGTCGGGCAGCGGCATGAGCCAGCGTGGTTCGTTGCCCAGGGTGGCATCAGTCTGTTCGAGCAGAATGCACAGGCGGTTACGTTCGTCGCGCAGGTCGCCAAGTAGCGCACGACGTCGATCCGGTTCATCGCCGATCCACAGCCACCGCAGCCCGTCGACGAACAGGCTGCGTGCCATCGAGCCGATGACCGTGCCGCCGAAGCCAGCACCGATCAGCGACTCGGCACAGGCGTAGCGCTGGCGGGCGAACATGAACGCCAGCCCAGCAAGGAACCGGTCGCCGGAAACGTCGGGGCGGTAATCGATGGGCAGTTCGTCCAGGTGTAGACGCAATTCGCGGGTAGCCTGGCGCAGCTGGTGCGTCTCCGACGTGACTCTCCGACCGTCCGGTCGTTCCTCATCAGATTCAGCCACCTGCGCCGAGCTCTCCCGTCTACGTGGCCCCTGTCGATGCTGCCAACTATATTTGAAGTCTGCTCCGGCACAGCCGGAGTCAACCGGACACGCAAGGTCGACACCGTTCTCTTCGGCCACAGACGGTCACCGAACCGACGGCGAGGGCTGATCGTCACCCGGGTGGGATCTGGCGCGACTGTCGTAGGGATCCGACAAGATGAACAGGTCACCTTCTAGCCAGGGAACACTCCATGACCTCTAGCTCGACGCCCAAGCACCAGGGTCGTCTCGAACTCACTTGGTCCGACAAGGACAAAACGATCTTGTCAACCGGAGACGGAAGGTACGACTACACCTTCGTTGACCCGTCTGACTATAGAGTCTCTGAGGTCAGGCTCTTGCACGAGGTTGGCCGGGTCGAAGCTTCAACGCCGGACGACCTGCCACTGGGGTTGCCTCAGCCGACGTTGGGCAATCTCCTCATCAGTGGTGATGCGATGCATGTACTAGACGCTCTCGCTAAGATTCCCACCTACGCGGACCAGTACCTGGGACGAGTGAAGCTGGTCTACATCGACCCCCCGTTCAACACCGGGCAGGCCTTTGCCAGCTACGAGGATAACATCGCGCACTCGATCTGGCTTACCCTCTTGCGAGACCGAATCCGCCAAATCAGGCCACTTCTTTCTGAAGATGGTTCCGTATGGGTTCATCTCGATCATAGCGAGTCCCACAGGTGCCGACTCGTTCTCGACGAGGAACTCGGGGAAAGCAACTTCGTCGCCGAGGTTGCCTGGCAGAAGGCGGATTCTCCGCGAAATGACACCAGGCTGCTGTCGACGTCCCAGGACACGATTCTGGTCTATCGGAAGTCCGAATCGTGGACTCCTAATCGGATGCCACGACTCGCCGCCTCGAATACGAGCCGATATCAGTCGCGAGATGGGGATCCTGTGCCGTGGCGTGATGGAGATGCCACGGCAGGAAAGGCCGCGACGAACCATCCCATGGTCTACGCGATTCAGCACCCAGTGACTGGGGCTCTGATGTATCCGACAGCAGGCCGCTGCTGGGGCAAGGCGCAGTCATGGATGCTGGAGCAGATGTCGGAGTACGCTCCATATGAACTGCGAAATATTGGCGACGAAGTCGAACGTGCTCGCATCTGCGGGACAACTTCGAACAAGGTGCGGGCGGGCGTCCCCGCAATCATGTTGGCAGTACCAGTCGAGGAGGCCGCACCGATAGCGCAGGCTCGATATGCCGCCGGCCTCTGGCCGGAAATTGTTATGTTGGGACTTCGAGAGAAGATTCAGCGTAAAAAGCACTTGGCTGATAACGGTCGCGTCCCTGAAACGCTTTGGCTCGGAAGCGAGGTTGGCGGAAACCTTCGCGGGAAACTCGAAATAAAGGCGTTGTTTCCCAACGAGCACCCGTTCGCGACCCCGAAGCCTGAGGCGCTGCTCGGGCGTATCATCCATATCGCCTCTAACCCCGGTGACATTGTCCTCGACTGTTTCGCCGGTTCGGGCACAACGGCGGCCGTCGCACACAAGATGGGGCGCCGTTGGGTGACGAGTGAGCTACTTTCGAATACGGTCGCACGGTACGCGCTGCCCCGCCTTGTCAAGGTCGTCAATGGCGAGGACGCTGGCGGCGTCACCGCAGTCACGGAGCGGATATCAGCGATGAATGGCGACGACGAGGATAGTGATCGTAATGATCTACCTGGCGGGATGACGGCGGATGAGGCGCAGCAGTTCAATCGATTGCTGGCCCGGGTGACCAAGACCATCGGGCCAGAACTCGACGACACCACGATTAAGGCCCTCAAATCTGCGACCAAGACGAAGACCGTAACTACCGTCAACTGGCACGGTGGTGGCAGCTTCGTTCATCTCCAGGTCGGCGAGTCCATGTTTGATGAGTTGGAAGGCGTAGTCCTTTTGGCAGAGTGGGCCACTCAAGGAGCTTTGGCTGAGGCCATGTGTGCTCAGCTTTCAGTCGACTACCGTCCGGAAGGGATCTTTGCTGCGCGGCAAGGGCGAACCCGTTATGTGGTGGTTGATGGGATGGTCGGCGAAGGGACTGTAGCCGCGATCCTCGATCGTCTCGCGGCCGACGAGGTAGTTGAAGTCTGGGCGACCCAACTCGACGAGACCGCCGTCGAGGTACTCAAGAAGCGCCGGAAGGGTTCACGGCTTGAGTTGATACCCGATAAGGTGCTTGACAACTATAGGCGTAAATCGTCTCAAAACTCGCCGTTCGGTGCTGGTCGCTCCGTTGCGCAGTCAGCTGCGTCCTTGGACGAAGCCGGAGAAGCGGCCACGCTTGACGACTTGGGAGGTACATGATGAGCGAACTGCGGTTTGAACTCGATCTGCTTGATGAGATCGCTCACCGCCTGGATCTCCGTGAGCCGAACCGCAAGGCGATTGAATCCGTTGTTCTGCGGACTTCGGATCACTATGACGTGCAGGGCAAGGCCGAGCCGTACGAGTGCATCGTTGACTCGGCTACCGGCGTAGGGAAAACCTATGTCATGGCCGGACTGATGGAGTACCTTGCTGGCGCAGAGATCCCGGCTCGAAATTTCCTACTACTGGCCCCCGGGCGTACGATCCGCGACAAGTCAGTCCGCAATTTCACTGCGGGAAACATCAAATCGCTGCGTCACATGCTGCGGTCAAACCCGTTTGTGATAACAGCCGAAAACTTTGACACCCAAGCGACACGGATCGCTATGGACGACTCGTCGATTACGAAACTCTACATCTTTACCGTTCAGGCGCTCACGACGTCCACTGGCGAGGGCCGGGCCACGCATGCTCCATTGGAGAACCTCGGGAAATCATTTTTCGACTATCTCGCAAGCCTGGACGACCTCGTGATCTTGGCGGATGAACATCACTGCTACCGCGGGAAAGCATTCTCCAGCACTATCTCGAAATTGAAGCCCGAACTAGTAGTCGGTATGACTGCTACGCCTGTTAGAGCCGATGAGGCGCTGGTCGCGTTCCGGTACCCTCTGGCGGCCGCGATCGCTGACAAACTCGTGAAGACCCCGGTCATGGTGGGCCGGCGGGATGACCGTACGGATCTCTCGACGAAGCTACTCGACGGCGTCAATCTGCTCCGCTACAAGGCGCAGGCCGCGGACTCCTACGCCAAGGAGAACGGCTTCGCCCCGGTGAACCCGGTCATGCTGGTAATCGCGCAAAGTATCGAGGAGGCCGAGGAGTTCCATGGGATCCTCGATTCGACTGGTTTCGACGGCGGAGAGTGGGTTGGCAAGACTTTGCTCGTCCATTCGAAGCTAACTGGTGATAAAAAAGAGGTGGCTCTTGCCGCGCTTGATGCGGTTGAGGAGCCGGGTTCACAAACCCGCATTATCATTAGCGTCGGGATGCTTAAAGAAGGATGGGACGTCAAGAGTGTATACGTGATTGCCTCAATGCGGGCTTCAGTCTCTGAGGTGATGACGGAACAGACTCTCGGCAGGGGCATGCGATTGCCGTTCGGCAAATATACAAATATCGAACTTCTGGACACGCTTGAGGTTTTGGCGCACGAGAAGTACAGCGATCTATTGGCCAAGCGCAAGGTCCTCAACGAGGCATTTATCGACTACGGTACGTATGCCGAGCTCCGTAGCCTGCCCGATGGCAGTGCTGTTGTACGACAAAGGCAGGAGATGACCGACGCAACGGTGATCGCTCCTCCATCGGTCTCCGAAGGAACGCCGAAGGGCTCCGGTATTTCAATTCAATCGGGCGCAGATTTTTTTATTTCCGACTCGGTTTCGATCGCTGGACCGTCGCTGGCGTCCACGTCAGGCGAGGTTGCGGGAGTCGTGGATTTTGATAGCCGGAAAAGGGAAGCTGAGGGAGCCGCCAAAAAGGCCGGTGCCCCAGTCCAGTATGACCCCCTCGCCAACAGGGAACCTATTCTCATTCCCAGGCTGATTTCCGAGGTGCAAAGTATCTCGGTGAGCCTGAACGACATTGATGACTATGGGCCGTTCGAGCAACTGGGGCGTACCCTCACGGCAGACATTTCTGATGATCTAAGACGGACAAAGATCATCGCCGCCCATGATGGCCGCCGGGTGGTTGTATCCACCCAGGATGCGTCCGACAAGATCGCCTCTGCACTTCCACTCGACATCCCGCTATCGTCGTCCCGCGCAATGCTCATCAAGCGCGTGATGTCCGTCAAAGGTGTGGCGAACCGCAAGCTAGAGCTTGGCGCAGCCAATCGTATCGTCGATCACCTGATCAAGGCCATGGGAGACAAAGCGGCCGAGCACCTTTCGGCCTTCGGAGCGCGGTGTGGTCAACGTCTCGCTGCTGACGTTTCCAAGACACTTCGTGCTGCGAGTCGTGTGGCCCAAGTCAATTATTCTGATCATGTCGAGGTCGTCGCGCTTAATAAGGTTCGTCTGACCAGGAAGGCGCAGGTATCGGGTCACGCTGACGGGTCGTTCGACAAGACATTGGCCTTTGGCGGCTGGAGTAGGAACCTTTATAGTCACGCCTGGTTTGATACCTCTCCCGAGTTCGATGCGGCCAATGCCATCGATGCTGGTGCAAGCGTGTTGGTGTGGGCGCGTCTTCACATCAACGATGTCCCGATCACCTGGACATCGGATGGGAACAAATACAACCCGGATCTTGTGGTGATCGAAGAGGTTGAGGGGAAACGCTATGGCTGGCTCGTTGAGACCAAGGCTGACAAGGATCTGACGTCTCAAGAAGTAGCTGGAAAACGCAAGGCCGCAAAGAGATGGGCGAACACTGCGAATTCTTCGCCCGATGTGGCGATAACGTGGCGTTACCTATTGGTGGGCGAACAAGATGTCGAGGATGCGCAGGGCTCCTGGGAACATTTGAAGGGGTTCGGCCAGTAGTTAGTCGTTGACCGGGGAGGCTGGGCCTGTTGCTCTAATTGGGCCACTCAAGATTTCGCAGTGAAGAGTTCCGAAGGGCTTCTGCGCGGTCTGATGACGTGCTTTCTGCCTTGACCTGGGATGACCGCGCGGGCTGGTGCGTTCTGCTCGATGGAAGTAGCCGCGGGTGTGTCGAGCTAACTCAGCCCGTGTAGTGTCCTCGGCTGTCAGCCTGGTGATGGCGTACGCGCTGGTGATCGTGGTCCTGCCGGTCGCGATTTCGGTCGATCAGTTGCAGATGAATCTGTCAACTCGTGGTTCTGCCGGTTGCCGGCTCACTGCACCTGCTCCAGCGCTGGTTTGCGCCGCCGCGGTGCTGCCTTGTCGTAAGCGACATGGTGGGCGCGCTGCCCCGGCTCCTCGCCGAGTTCCACACGGCGGCCCGGGGTGCTCATCTCCCTCCGGGGGATTAGATCAGAAATGCCGCAATTTAACATCTGCCAATGACGTCACGGCTATTAGGTAAATATGTCCACTTGAAGGTGGATTGTCTGAATCTGGTTGTGAAGAGATTTACCTTCGTGGCGCCTTGATTTGTGGTCGAAGTATCCGGTCTCCATCTACCATCGCTCGACGTCGTCATATAGCGCCGCTGTCACGACGGTTCACGGTGGCGCTCCACAGCGATCAAGTTCGTGAGGGTGGAGACTTGTCCGGTACCGGTCGACGGGTGGTGAATCGGCTCTGCTGGCTTAGTGTGGCGGGTGCTGCATTGATGGCCTCGGGGTGCGGTGGTGAGCCACAGGCTGTTGCCTTGCCCTCGGTGACGGATTCCAGCACGCCACTGCCGTCCTCGACTGCGGGGGAAGAGAAGGCTGTGGCGTCGGCTTACATGAAGTTCGTCGCGATGCTCGATCGTGCGGATTCTCTGCCTACTGAGTCTCGTAAGCAGGAGCTCGCTACTGTCATGGTAGATCCTCAGCTTTCGCGTGTGTTGCAACGTATCGACAAGATGAGGAGTCAACACCTGACGACTTACGGTCGCATCATTGTTCACGTAAAGAAGGTTCAGTTCGCCGGTAGTGGGGCCACGATCTATGACTGCCAGGATTCCCGCGACTCCGGACTTCTGAACTCGATTACAGGCAAGAAGGTTAATCGTGGGGTTCCGCAGGGGAACACCAAGGCTCTGATGGTCAAGAGTTCGGATGGGCAGTGGCGGGTCAGTAAATCCATCACGATCGGTGAAGGGTGCTGACGGGTGGAAATTGTTGCGCCCGTGCTTGGAGTTGGACTTTTCATTTCCTCTTTCGTTGGCGCGTCACCTCCGCGGGATCCCCTGCCGCCGAGCGCGAACCCCTACAGCTACAACTTCGGCGCTCAGGACGACGGTAATCCAGGCGGCGGAGGGGCCCCTGCTTCTAGATCGCCCCGAAGCAACGCCAGCGAAGAGCAAGAACTGGGACCGCATGATTGCCGGCGACTGAGCGACGATGTGCAGGTCTGCGAGCCAGTGCATGGGGGCGGTAAGGCACGCAAGGTCTCCCCGGCTGAGTTGGCGTTGACCAAGTGGGCGCATATGCAGATCCCCACGCCGGCAGTGCGGACGGCACCGCCTCGCCGGACCGACGGTCTGGTGGGCCTGCCGGAATGGTTCTGGGTGACCAACTGGCATCCGTTGAGCGGTCGCGTCGCGGCTCGGGACGTGTGGGTCGAGGTCACTGCTCGGCCGCAACGTATGACCATCGCGCCGGGGCCTGGGGAGCAGGTCGTTCGGTGCTCTGGACCCGGTACCGCCTATGACAAGTCACGGTCAGCCGCGTCACAGCGCACCGAGTGCTCCTACACCTTTACGCGGTCCTCGTTGCGTGAGCCTGGCGAGGCGTATCAAGTGCGGGTGACCGTGGCGTGGGGCGGCACATGGCGGGGTTCTGATGGGTCTGGTGGGGTGCTTCCGCAGGTGAGCCGGTCGACGAGTTTCAGGTTGCGGGTGGCCGAGGCGCAGGCGCTTTACCGATGAGGGCCGGTATGAAATTGAGTGACCGAGCGTTGCAGGGGCACGCCGCCTCGAAGACCGTGAGCGGCGCGGGGGCCCCGTCGTCCAAGCGACTGGCGCGGCAGCGCCGTCCAGGAGTGATCGCGGCGGCGGTGCTGTTGCTGGTGCTGGCTGTGGCGACCAACGTGTATCTGTTCCGCTCCTCGGGCGACCGGATTTCAGTCGTCAGGGTGGCGCGTGACGTCGCGATGGGGCACAAGGTCACCCAGGCTGATCTCGACGAGGCCCGGGTTCCGCTGGTGCCAGGCGTGAACATGGTTCCGGGCCGTCAGCTTGAGCAGGTTGTCGGGCGGCGGGCCGCTGTGGGGTTGCGGAAAGGGACGCTTCTGGCGGCGTCGCAGTTGACGACGCAGCAGAGCCCTCCGGCGGGGAGGACGCTGGTTGCCGTCCCGTTGAAGGCTGGTGCTATGCCGCCCGGTCTGGCTCCCGGCTGGGCAGTCCGAGTGGTGTTCACCTTCGGGGATCAAGGACAGGAGCCCGCAACCGGCACTCCACGGAGCCGCGCGCAGACCACGGTTTTCCGGGATGTCGCCGCAGTGGTCGACGAGGTGATTGGACCGGACGCCGAGGGAGCGATGACGGTATCCCTGGTGGTCCCTGACGCCGACAGCAGTGCGGTCGCGCGGCAGGCGGCTGCCGGGATGGTCGTTCTCGTCGTGACGGAAAGGCGGGGCTGATTGTGGCGCTGCACTGTGTCGTCTCGGCGGGCGGATCGCCGGGTGTCACCACTACGGCGCTGGGCTTGGCGATGGCCTGGCCGAGCCGGGTGCTACTGGCCGAGTGTGATCCCATGGGGCGTCGTGTGGTGTCGGGCTTTATGGCGGATCGTGTCCGTGAGTCGGTCGGCCCGGGTCTCCTCGGCTTGGCCATGGCCGCCGAGTCCGGGCCGCATGCTCGTCTTCCGCTGGAGGACTATGTGCTGCCCATCCCCGGCGAGGACTTCGTCGAACTGTTGCACGGTGTTCGTGATCCTCGGCACGGGGTGCGGCTGGCGTCGTTGTGGAGCCGGCTGTCCGAGGTGTTGGCGTCGAGACCGGGCGATGTGATCGCGGACTTGGGACGTATTGGCGGGCGGGACACACCGGATGCCCTGCTGCGGGCCGCGCGGAGCGTGGTCATGGTGTTGAAGCCGACGTTGACGCAGGTCGATGTCGCTGCTCCACGGCTCGATGCTCTGAAGGGCCTGGTGGGCGATCGCGCGGCCGTCGGGCTGTGTCTGATCACGGATGGGCCGTACAGCGCGGCTGAGGTCGAGCGGGTTCTTGGAACACCGGTGTTTGCCGAGTTGCCGCACTCGCCGGCTGATGCCCGAGTCTTCTCGGAGGGTGCTCGGCCCCGAAGGACGTTCAAGACATCGCTACTTTTGCGGTCGTTCAAGTGCCTGGGGCGGCGGATCAACGCGACTGCCGGGGCGCAGACGATGGACGTCGGGGACGAGGACGGGGCCGTTCTGGCGGGTGCTGGGACCGTTGCTCGGGGCGTCCGGTGAGTGCGGCGGGATGGACGTTCGCCAGGCCAGAGGGAGCCCGCAACGCTGACCCCGCGTCCGCCGGAGTAGCGCAGCTGGGCGAATCGGACGATGCGAATGTGTGGGCGGCCGTCCGTGAGGTGTCCGCGCAGCTAGTGGACGTCCTAGGCGACGGCCTCGACCGGATACGGGCCCGGCAGTTGATCGATGCCCGGGTGCAGGCGTGGTCGCATGGGCTGCTCGCGTCCGGACGGGTGATGTCGGCGGAGGCGCTGCGTGAGATCGCCCGGCTGATCTTCGACCGGCGGTTCGGGCTCGGACCGTTGCAGCCGTACCTGGATCGTTCCGACGTGGAGAACATCGTCGTCAACGGATGCCGGCAGACCTGGATCAGCTACACCGACGGCACCAAGCGATCGGGGCCGCCGGTCGCCGAAACCGATGATGACCTCATCGAGTGGGTTCAACTACTGGCGCGCCGCGGAAACACAGGCCGCGAGTTCTCCCACGCCTCGCCGCTGCTCGACGTTGCTCTGTCTGACGGCGTCCGGCTGGCCGTGGTGGGCTGGGTTTCGAGGCGTCCGCATCTGGCGATCCGGGTGCACCGGCTGGTCGATGTCACGTTGCGTCAGCTCACCGGCCTCGGCACCCTGACCGAACCCCTCGAAGCTTTCCTGGGAGCAGCGATCCGGGCCCGACGCAACGTCATCGTGTGCGGGGAGGTCAACACCGGCAAGACAACGCTGGTGCGAGCGTTGGCCAACGAGATCCCGCCCGAGGAGCGGGTCATCACGTTGGAGAGCGACTTCGAGCTGTTCCTGGACGACCCGCGCCTTGCGCATCGTCATCACGACGTCGTCGCCATGGAGGCCCGGCAGGCCAACGCCGAGGGGGCGGGCGAGGTCCGCTTGCAGGACCTCGTACCGGCGTGCCTGCGCCTGAACCCCGATCGCGTGATCGTGGGCGAGGCCCGGCACGGGGAGCTGGCGCCGATGCTCGAAGTGATGTATTCCGGGGCACGCGGCTCGATGTGCACCCTCCACGTCCACCGGCCGGAACACGTGTTCAGCCGCGTTGTCCAGCTCGGACGCCGCGCCGATCTCGGCCTCGGGGCTGACGACGTGCACCTGATGTTCGGGCTGGCTGAGCCGGTAATCGTCTACCTGGAGCGGGACCAGGAGAGCAATGAACGGTTCGTTTCGCAGGTGATGGAGATCGGGCCGCCGGCGGACTCGGTAGAACCGACCCGCAACCTGATCTTCAGCCCAGGACCCGACGGACGAGCCACACCCGCGGGCGGGCACATCAGCGCCTCCCTCCTTGACGAGCTCACAGCACAGGGCCTCGATCCCGAGCTGCTGAAGCCCGGTTCGGACGTCGGAGGCTGGCTGTGATGACCATGCTCGCCGCGCTGGCTGGCCTATGCGCCGCCGGAGCCGTCTTCGCGATCGTGGCCGGACTGCGGGGAACCGAGCCCGCAGAACGACAAGTGCGTCCACCGACGCGGTTGCAGACGCTCATCCGCTCGTCAGCCTGGCCTGGACGTCGTAACCGATTGCTCGCCGGTGGCGTGTCGGCCCTCGCGGTATTCCTGCTGTCCAGCTGGCCGGTTGCCGCCCTTGCGATGGGGGTTGGGGTGTACACGGTTCCGCCGATGTTGTCGGGGCGGGCACCGCAGCGACGGATCGCGCGGCTGGAGGCGTTGGCCCAGTGGTCCCGGCGGTTGGCGGAGATGATGGGCGCCAGCCGTGGCCTGGAGCAAGCCCTGGCGGACAGCGCCCGCATCGCACCCGAGGCCATAAGTGCGCCGGTGACCGTGCTTGCAGAGCGGCTGAACAACCACGCCAACACTGAGCAGGCACTCCGGGCGTTCGCTGAGGAGCTGGACGACTCGATCGCAGATCTGATCGCCTGCGCGCTGGTGTTGGCCGCCCGCCGACGCGGCCCTGGGACACGGGAAGCGCTGAGTCTGCTGGCCGACGCGGTTGAGCACGAGGTCCTTGTCCGCAGGGATGTCGAGGCGGAACGCGCGGGGCTCCGTACGACCCTCATCGTCATCGTGGCGTCCGTCGTGGCCCTGAGCGTGCTGTTCGCCTCGTCTCAGACGTTCGCGGCGCCCTACGGCACCGCGTTGGGACAGGCCGTGCTGGCCGTTGTCGCCGCGATCTACGGGGCCGGGCTCTGGTGGATGCGGCGGCTGGCCGTCCTGTCGACCGGCGCACGCTTTCTACACACCGACCGGCATACCCCCGCGGTGCAGGGGGCCGAGCTGTGACCGTGATTGCCGCCGTTGCCGGATGCCTGGGCGCTGTCGGCCTCATCCTCCTCGTCGGCGAGCTGCGGTCTGCGCCCCCTCGTCTGGACGCTGCTTTGGCGCGCATTGAGCCGGTGCCGAACCATCCGCTGCCCGTTGACAGCCTAAGTATCGGCGAAGGTGTCGGGCGGTGGCTGGCGGATCACGTCACACGCTCGGCCGGGCTTCTCGCCCTACCCCGGACTGATCTCGCACTGCTCGGACGCCCAGCCGAACGGTTCATGCTCGACAAGCTGGCCCTGTTCGTCACCGGGCTCGTCCTGCCATCCGTGTTCAGCGCCTTGGTGGTGTTGACCGGAGGTTCGCTGACGTGGACGTTCCCTGTCGTTGCCGGGCTTGCTCTGGCCGCGGTCTTGTGGCTAGTCCCGGATTGGAATGTGCGGTCTCAGGCTCGTCAGCGCCGGCGCGACTTCCGGTACGCCTTCACGTCCTACCTCCAGCTCGTCGTCTTGGAGCGCGAGGCCGGAGCCGCGCTGAACGCCGCGCTGGAGAACCCGGCGATGATCACCGAGGGGTGGCCGTTCCGGCGTGTTCACGAGGCGCTGACGCGCGCCCGCCATGCCCAGCAGCAACCCTGGCGGGCTCTCGCCCAGCTCGGCGAGGAGATCGGCGTCCGAGACCTGATCGACCTGGCGCACACGGCCGAGATCGCCGGGAACGAGGGGGCCAAGATGCACGACGTCCTGGTCGCCAAGATCACGTCGATGCGGCACGAGGCGTCCGCAGCGGCGCGCGCTGAGGCGAACTCCCGGACTACCGCCATGTGGGTGCCGACGAGCCTGCTCATGCTCGGCTTCGTGATCCTGGTCGGCTTCCCGTTCTTCTCCAAACTCCTGGCGTCCGGCTGAGCGTCGGACTATCGCACCAACGCATCGGGGGACCATGAACACACTTAACGCTGCGGCGATCCGTATGGCACTCGCCGCCCAGGACCGAACTCAGCGACTCGCCGCAGGTTTGCGGGAACGTGGCGACCGGGGCTCCGGCGTGGTCGAGACGATCATCATCGTGGCGGGCTTCGCTGGGCTGGCGTTTGCCGTCTACCTGGCCGTGTCCAGCAAGGTGCACGGCTGGATCAACAAGATTCCTGGCGCCACCGGCCCGTGAAGGTGCTTGAACGAGCAGACGGCCGGAGGGACAAGGGATCGGCAACCGTCGCGACGGCGATCACCTTCCCCGTCGTTGGGCTGCTCTTCCTGGCGCTCGCTCAGGCGGTCATGGTGTCCGTGGCGCGGGACGTGGCGCAGGCGGCCGCTGAAGAAGGGCTCCGCGTCGCGCGCGCCCGCCAGGGCTCATTCGCAGGAGGACGCGCCGCCGCAGCGTCGTTCGCGCGCGACGAGCCCATCCTGGAAGCGCCCGACGTCACGGTTTCTGGTGCCAACACCATCACCGTGCGGGTGGTCGGTCGCGCGCCGTCGCTGTTGCCGGGCGTCAACATCGGCGTTTCACAGACCGTGCGCGGTGCCCGTGAACGGTTCACTACTCCGGGGCCGACGTGACCGTGGGGGAGAGGACGCTGGTTCATGCAGACCGGGCACGGGACGCTGGCAACGCGGTGGTGGAGACCGCGATTCTCGCTCCGGTGTTCATCACGCTTCTCGCTGGTCTGCTCGTGGTGATGCGGGTAGCGCATGGCAGCGCCGTAGTCGCACAAGCCGCCGCTGACGCCGCGCGGCAAGCGTCCATCGCCCGCACCGTTCGCCAGGCGCGAGCCGAGGCCAACACCAGTGCCATGCACACCTTGCGTGACCGGGGTCTGCATTGCACGCCGTCGGTCCGACTCGATCTTTCCGGCTTCAAGCGGCCGGTCGGGCAGCCGGCCACCGTGTCGGCCCAGGTGATCTGTGTGATCCGGCTTAGTGACATTGGCCTACCCGGGATGCCCGGTGCCCGGACGGTCACGAAGACCCATCGATCACCAATCGACCCGTACCGGGGGACTCGGTGATCACTGCTTCCTGGATGCGGTCGCGCGTGCGTCTACTCCGGCGACGATCCGACTGCGGAAGCGTGAGCGTCTTCGCCGTCATCATCACGCTGGTCGTCGTGGTGTTCTTCGGCGCGGTCGTCGACTTCGAGCAGGCTCTCGAAGCCCGGCAAGACGCCAACACCGTTGCCCAGGAGGCCGCCCGTGCCGGCGCTGGGCGAGTTGACCAGGACCGTGCCTACACCCGCGGACAGTTCGTCGTGGACCGTGAGGCCGCAATTCGAGCGGCGCGCTCCTACCTGCGAGCCAGCGGCTACAGCGGCACCGTGACCACGGCCGGAACGCGCACCATGCGCGTACACGTCTCCACCACCCGTCCCGCGCGGTTCCTGTCGGTGATCGGGATCTCCGTCCTGCACGCCGACGGCACCGCGACCGCGAACCTGACCACCGGAGTCGAAGGACCTCGCCAGCCGTGACTTACACCGGACGCAGCCGCCTCGCCGACTTCACACGCGGCCTCGGCGCCCTTGTGGTCTTCCTGTTCCTCTTGGTCGGGTGTCCGGTCGCGATGTACGTCATGGGCGGCTCGCCCATCCCGGACCGGATTCCGTCCTGGGAGGAGGTCAGCGCGATCCTGATGCGACAGGACACCGACCAGAGCGTTTTCCTGGCCACGATCTTTCTCATCGGCTGGGGCGCGTGGTGCCTGTTCATCGTCACCGTCTGCGCCGAGACGATGAACTACCTGGCCGGACGATCCAGGCCCGTCCTGCCGCGCCCGGTCCGACCGTTGCAACAACTGGTTCGAGACCTGATCGCCACAGCCACCCTCACCTTCAGCGCCGCGGCCTCCCTCGCCACGTCGGCTTCCGCCGCGACGCACACGCATGTAGCGACCGATCCCCATGTCGCCGCTGCTCCCGAAGCGGGTTCTCATGAACAGTCGTCGCCCAGGCAAGACACACCACCACGGGAACCGACCGCATCCGAGTGGACTCCGCTACTTGCCGACGAGCCCACAGCCCAGCCGAAGCCCGATCACCACGCTTGGCGAACCCACATCGTCAAGCGAGGCGAAACTCTCTGGGGCCTCGCCCGGCACACCTACGGCTCCGGCGACCTCTACCCCAATATCTTCAAGAACAGTCGGCAGATCGACCAACCCGACGGAATCCCCGCCCTGACCGATCCCGCTGTTATCCGCCCTGGCCAGCGCATACGACTCCCGCGCCCCAGCGCGCCAGATGGCCCCTCTTCCCGCTCGCAAGCGGCCTCGCCGGGTGCAGGCGCACACGCGACCCCGTCCGATCAAGGCAAGAAAAGCGATGCCCGAACCCCAACTCCGCTTCGCCCAACGTCCGAGCAGTCGACGGTGTCACCGGTGCCGAGCCCGGTCGTAGCACCGCCCGCCGACCACTCCGCCAGCCCGGCACCCTCGACACCGAACGACCAGGATGACTCAGACTCGCCCCTGGCGATCTCTCTTCCGTCCGGCTCGCGTATCGGCCTTGGTCTCGCTGCCGCACTCAGCGTGGCCGTTGCTGCCACCCGCCTGCACAGACGCCGCCGGCGTCCACTGAAAATCGATACGGACTCCTCCGAGCACATTCCTGAGCCCCCGATCGCGGCCCCAGTCCTCGGAGCCCGCAAGGCGCACCTGGACACCTACGTTGTCCGCGAGGCTCCCGTCCCGTCCGACCCGGAACTCGTCCGTGAGGACCTGCTGACGCCGGAACCCGACCAACTCGTTGTGGGTACCCGTGATGGGCAGGCCGTCAGTGTGCCCCTGGCAGGGCTCAGCTTGGGCCTGTCCGGAGATGGCGCCCACGCCGCCGCCCGAGCCATCACTACCGAACTACTGGCCAAGGCCCACCGCTACCGCGCCGAGATCCTCATCCCGCAGGCCGACGCGCAGGCGCTCTTTCCGGGCGACGAGATCACCGACCTGTCCACGGCGCTCGACGGATTGATCATCAAGCCCTCCCTGCGCGAGGCCATCAACCATCTAGAGGTAGAACTCCTCCACCGTGCCCGGGTCCTGGACATGACCGACCAACCCGACGTGGCCGCATTGCGCGCCGAGGACCCGGCCGAACCGCTGCCGACTGTGCTACTGGTCGCGTCCATACCCGCGGACGACGCAAGGGTTGACGCCCTCGCAACGCTCGGGTGCCGCTTCAGCATCGGCGTCCTAGCGCTCGGTGCTTGGACGTCGGGCACGAGCGTGGAACTCGCCAGCGACGCGACTGTTACGGACACGCGCGGCCCCAACGCCGCACGGTTCACTGAAACCCGCTTGTTCCACCTGACCACCGGCGACGCCACAGACATGTTGCGGACCATCCGGACCGCCACAGGCACCGAAACAGACGCCACGTCCTTGCGGACGAGCGCGGACCACGTAACTGAACCCGAGCCGCGCGCTGCCGTGACCATCGTTCCGCCGCCGCGCCCACCTGAAGGAGCGCCGCGTCCCCCGGTCCGCCTTGAGGTGCTTGGGGACGTCCGATTGCACACCGCAGACGGCCCGATCAAGACGGGACTGCGTCAGCGTGCCCGTGATCTGCTCGCCTATCTCGCCCTGCACCCCGACGGCGTCACCCGAGACCGTGCGAGTGCCGATCTCTGGCCAGACGACAGCCCCGGGAGCATCGTCTCGACGTTCAACACCGCCGTCACGAATATCCGCAGCGTTCTCCGGAACGCGACCGGCCTCAGCAGCCCCATGTACGTAGTCCACAGCGCCGGCCGCTACCGCATCGATCCCGACGTCGTCGACATCGACCTCTGGCAGTTGAACGCTGCCCTGGCCGACGCTCAACAGGCCACCGACGACACCGCCAGAATCCGGGCGCTCACCCTTGTAGCCGACCGCTGCGCCGGCGAGTTCGCCAGCGGCCTCACACAGCAGTGGGCCGAGGTCCATCGCGAATACCTCCGCCGTACCGTCGGCGACGCCCTCGCGAACCTCGCTCGTCTCCTTCAAGAAGCCGATCCGGAGCGGGCACTGATGGTGCTGGAACAGGCCATCACTTGCGACCCCTACTCCGAGCCCCTCTACCGACACGTCATGCGGCTACAAGCCCGCCTCGACCGTCCCGACGCCGTCCGCCGTACCTACGGCCTCCTCGCGGCCCGCCTCGATGAACTCGATGCCGAACCCGATGGCGAGACGCGTAAGCTCGTCAGCTCCGCAACGCGGGCGTTGAATCGAAACTGAGGGCGGAGCCAGCGCTCAACGCGCGCGCGAGCGTCGATTTGGTGCGAGCATCCGGCAAGGACTTGCACAGGGAAGACGCGTTGTCAGGACCGAGGGGATGTGATCGGCTATCGGGGTGGACGTCGACCAGTTCTTCAACTACGGGCCGCGCGCTCCATTCGAAGTCCAACATGTCTTCACCGACCGAGAAGGGCCGATCCGGGCCCTTCGAGACCGGTTCGCCCAACTGGCCGACCGGTCGTGGACCGTCGACGAACTGCTCGATTTCCAGCGGCCGGCGTCCAACCTCATCGCCGTATCCGGCGAAGGCGGCATCGGCAAATCCACGCTGGCCCGGCACGTCGCGGAACTGGCGGTGACCGGGAAGCTGGACGGACTGCCGCCCCGCGGCGCGCACGCGGTACTGGACTTCGCAGATCCTGCTAGCTCCAGCTTCGAGGCCGTCCTGCTGAGGGTGCGTGCCGCCCTCGCACCGCTGGCGAGATCGTGGCCCGCGTTCGACGTGGCGTTGGCCGTCTACTGGCAGCGCAAGCATCCGGGAGAGTCACTGACGGCGTTCCTGCGGAAGGAGACCACGGCGGAGTCGCTCGGCGTCGCCGACCAGGTAGGGGACACCGTTGATCAACTCCTGGGTGGTTTCGGCGCGCTCTCGGTGGCCTACCGGGCACTGAACCTTCTCGGCAGAACCGCTACGCAGAAAGCCCGGCTGAAACGGCTGCGGGCGGACTTGCCCGCTCTCGATCCGATCCTTGGGGAGCAGGACCCCGACCGAATGTTGGGCTATATGCCGGTACTGCTGGCCGCAGACCTGGAACGAGCACGGCGGAAACGTCCATCGCTGGCGCTATGCGTGCTGGACACGCTGGAAAACGTCCAGCGTCCGCCCACCGAACGCGGCGGCCTGGAGGACCTGGTTTCGCGGTTGGTGTATCTGATGCCGAACGTGGTGTTCATCGCGGCCGGACGACTCGCATTGCGCTGGCACGATCCGGGTAAGGCCGTCGCCTTGACATACGGCGGTGAGCGCCGCTGGCCAGGGCTCGCCGAGCACGACCAACTCGGGCTCGGCGGGTTCGACAGGGCATCAGCCGAGACCTATCTGACGGCACGGCTCACCGTGGACGGGACCCCGGCGATAGGGCCCGCGATCCGGGAACGGATCATCACCGGGTCGGGCGGGTCACCGCTGTACCTCGATCTGTCGGCTGAGCTGTTCGGGCAGTACCTCGCGCGGGGCGAAGTGCCGCCCCCGGACGTGTTCGGGTTGGGCTTCCCCGAGCTGGTGCTGCGGACGATGCGGGACCTGTCCGCGACCGATCGCGACCTGTTGCGAGCCGCGTCGCTGCTGGAGGCGTTCGATGGGGACGTCCTGCATGCGGTGCTGCCTCATCTACGACTCCGGCAGATCGAGAGGTTCGTGCAGCGCCCATTCGTCCGGCGGGACGAGACGGTGTGGCCGCCGTACCGGCTGCACGAGAACCTGCGCCGAAGTGTCATCGACTGTGACGCCGACACCGACGACGGCTGGACACAGGCCGAACGGACCCGTAACACCGAACAGGCCATCGAGCATCTAACGCGTGCTGCGCTGGCGGTATGGGACGACGACGCGGATCATCCGCTTCCTTTGGGCATACGGAGCAGGCGATGCGTGGCCGCGTTCCTGCTGGTCCTGCGCGCCGCGGACGAACATCGGCTGACGCCGGACTCTCTCGGCGATGTCGCCTACAGCCTCACTGTTCTCGGGCATTGGCAGGTGCTGTCGTCTCTGCCGGAGCTTCCCGGTTCCCGGGAGCTGGATCGATTGACCGCCGTCGCGCGGCTGACGGCACGCGGCGATGCCAACGCCGAGGATCGTTACCGCGCGCTGCGCGAGCTGATCGGTGAACCCGACGGACCGTTCGCGGACTACTACCGGCACGAGCTGGCGAGCCGCGCGCACATCATCGGCAAGGTTGAAGAGGCCGCCGAGCATCTGTCCGGTATCGAGCCCACCTCTCTGATCGGTGCGAGCGCGCGGTTCGGTTTGGCCGACAACGCACTACGCCGCAGCGACTACCGGTCTGTGGCGCGACTGATGGACGGCGCATCACAGGTCGGGCCGGACCAGGTGCGGGCTGCTGACCTGCTCGGCCACGCTCACCTCCAGAACGCGCGGTTCGCCGAGGCGGCTCGCTTCTTCGAATCAACGCTGGAGGCGGCACGCGAAGCCAACGCACCCCTCTGGGAAGCGCGCGCACTGCGGCACCTGCTGCTGGCGCTGATGTGGTACGACCCCGACCGCACGCTGTCGCTCGTTAACCGGGCTCGTGAGCTCAACAGCTCCGCTGGCGAACCAATCGGGCTCGCCCAGTGCGACATGGCCGAGGCGATGGCGCGGTCGCTGCTGGGCGAGCGTCGCAGCGCCGCTGAACTGCTTGAGGCAGCGGCGCGCCGGTTCGGTGAACTCGGAGCCTCCCGTGAACTGCTGCCTGTGGAGGCGTTGCAGATCCTGCTGGACGCCTCCGGCGGACGGGCAGAGCAGGCTGCGCGCGCCGCACACAGGCTGGGCGAGGACTGCCTTCCTGTCTGGGGGCCGGTCACCCGGTCCTGGGCCGGGTTGGACGCCGACTTCGCAGCCATCGAGTGGTTGGACGATCCCGAGTCTGCACGACACCGCTGGTCGGAGGTCCTGTCCCGACTGCAGGCACCGATCTGCGGCCCCCTGGACACCGGTGATCGCCGCACGCTGATCCCGACTGGCCGCGTCCCCGACGACCTCGTGGAGTCCGCGATCCGGGGCGCGTTGGCCAGCCCGGCGTTCGACGGCACGCGTGACCTCACCGCCGCGCTGGCGACGCTCGGTTCCCACGGTGTCGTGCCGGGCGAGCGGACGGTGGTGAAGGTGCGCCGGCGGCTGCACGAACGACTGGAGACCGTCCGTACCTTTGAGAAGTTGCGCGCTACAGCAGGCGTCCGGGCGCCTCGGCTGCTGGACGCGGGAAGGGTCGGGGAGGCGTGGTGGGCCGTCCTCGAACGCCTCCCGGGCGTGCCTGCGGACCGGCCGACACCCACGCGTCAGCGGGATCTGGGCTACCAGCTTCGGCTATGGCATTCTCAGCCTCCCGGCGAGGGGCTGCGGTTGGACGATCCCGGCGCGCTCGGCGTCCTGCTGGGCTGGGCGCGGACCGCCGTACCGGACGCCTACTCGGCCATCGGCGAGCACTTCGATGCAGCATTCCGAGGGCTTCCCCAAACCGCGATCCATGGCGATGTCGCCGTTTGCCATAACGCGCTGTTCGACGGCGACGTCCTGACCGGGTTGCTCGACCCGGGGGCGAACGAGACCGGGCCACCGGTACTTGACCTCGCTTGGTCGCTGGCCGTCGATATGCCACGCGGCGGAGAACCCGGGCCTCTCCTTGACGGCTACGGTCACGACGCCGTCGACCAGGACGCCTTGACGGCCCTGTTGCCGCTGATGATGCTGCGTCGCCTCATTGACGCCCCGTCCCTCGGGCTTACCGAAACCGACGGGGCATGGATCACGGGATGGCTACGTGACCACCGTCCTGACCTGCTCAGTCTGGCTCAATGAGCCCGGCGCGGCGAGCGCACGCGTACGGAATGTAGTTGTCCAGCACGTTCGCGGGCACCGCGAGCCGCTCATACAGGTCAGCCTCGTCGTCGCGCGCGTAGAAGCGGTTGAGGCCGTCGAAGAGCGCGAGTCTGTACCCGGCCGCGAGGACGCGGGGCTCCCACTCCTGATGGCTCGGCCGGGACGTCAAGGGGACGGTCGCCTCGACCACGATCACCCGCGGCCGCCACACCCGCAGGTCAGCAGACCGTAGGACGGCGGCCTCCGCCCCCTCCACGTCGACCTTCAACAGGTCGAAGCCCGGTTTTGTATGCGCGCTGAGAATCGTCTCCAGGGCGATGACATCGACGCGCAGTTCCTCATGACGCCAGCCGTCCCCAAGATGCTCCTCCAGGACATCCCTACGTAGGGTGCTGAGACCCCGGCCGCCCGTTTTTCCCCGCCCTGGGACGACCCGGAAGAACGCTGCGGTGCCCGGCTCATCTCCGACGGCCACACACAGACTGACGTCGCTGGGCCGGGCTTGCTGAAGACGCGCGTGGCGCTCGGGCAACGGCTCGACGTTCACCCCTCGCCAGCCCAGGCCGTCCACAAGGTTCTTGGTCAGAGAGCCGCTGACGGGCTCCCCAGCACCGACATCCACGAAGGACCCGCCTCGATGGCCGGCGAAGGCGCGCATCAGCACGACATCCTCCGCGTTGCCCGCATACGCGATCAAGTCATAACCACCCACGTACGCCAACCTACGGCCCGCTTCGCCGATCTAGCGGAGGCGTCACGCGGACAACAAACTCGAAACCTCAGGCCACCGGGGCGACATGACGTGCAGGTCGTCACGCTGATCTCGACCATCAGGCCGATCCAGAGGCCAACCGGGACGCGGGTGGCGCTGTTGACCGATGTTGCCGCTGCCAGCCTGGCGACCGCGCCAGCGGTGAGCCCGGCGAGAACCGTGATGCTCGCCGTGGGGCGGATGAACAACATCGCGCAGACTCCCTAGGTGCCCCAGTCTTGCTAAGGCGGGCGGATCGCCAAGGGCGCCTTCATGCCCAACCCGCGACATGTGAAAAATGGGTTGGGCAGGGCCACAGGTCAGCGGCCACTATGAGCGCATGAGTAGCGAACTTCCCCCACCCTCCCTACATGCTCCGCTTACTGACCAACAGAAACGCCTTCTCCAGGTCGTTTACGACGGCTTCAGCGCGAGAGCGAGCTGGCCGGTCTGGCAGTACGTTGACCTCAGGCTCGATGCCGAGGACATAGATGCCGAGGCCGTCCTGGCATCCCTTCCGCGCTTGGCGGAGGGTTGGCCAGGTGTCGCGAGTTATGGGCTCGTTTCGACTTCCGACTCTGGTCCGCACCTGCGCACAACGACCGTGCTGCGCCTCACTGCGGCGGGTCTCCGGCTCATTCCTGGGACCGAGCCACTCCAGAGCGCATTCCTGGCGGCGATCCAGCTCATGACCGAGCGAGAGCGGGCCATCCAACCAGATCCCACCAAGGAAGTCCTGGCCCACGTCGACTCCGAGGACGTCAAATCCCGGCTCTGGTCTCACGCCGGCAAGGCCGGTGGCCCGCCGCCCAGTGACCTGGTACTAGCAGCTGTGGGAACGCTGCTGGCGAACGAACCCCTCCGGGCCTGGTCGGGCCTGGGAACGCGGGCGGGCGGTGGATGGCAGATGCGGCTGCTCACTGGGCTGGGCGGCATCCGCGCCATGCGCGGTGTCGAGTCCATCGATGAATACGTTGAGCGGATCCTGCAACTGCTCACCCCCGCGCCTAATCCCACACCGCCGAGGCCAGTCGGTCACATGGACCTGCCCCAGGCCATCGACTACCTGGACGTCGTCTGGAAGCTGAAGACGGGGCAGCGCCTGTTTGCTGGTCTACACATGGCAAACTGTGCGCGACTCGCCCAGCCATGTGCCAGCGAGGAGGAGTTCAACCCGGCGATGAGTGCCTTGGCGGAGGTTTTCGCGTGTGTGGTCCCGATCGGAAGGATGTCGCCTCCACGAACGGGGGCGCTATCTGCGCTGAAGGATGCCCTTCCCGAGGGCTTGGCATTCGAGGGTAAGGGGCGCATTAAAGACTCAATAGATACCCTTCGCAAAGTGGTCGTCATCCGAAATGGTCAGCAGCACGGAGATGCCAAAAGTAAGGCCGTCACCGCCTACAGAGACCTCGGGATCTCCTATCCGCCCTACGACCCGGGACATACCTGGACGGCCCTGGTGATCATCGCCCAGGGAGCAGTGGATGCTATCCGAGAGGAAATTCAAGCCGGCCTGCCGGACTGGTCCCCGCCAACCAATACCACCTGAGGCCTGCGAGTGGCCAATGCTCGCTCTGCGGTAGGGTGGGCGTGCGGCATAAGCGAATACCCTTTACTGGCGCGCCATGTTACGGGCGGCGTCTTTGTATCGCGGCCTACTTGAAGTTGAATGTTCGTCCATTCCTTGAGCGCATGGGCCCGCGGTGTAAGTATTCGCGAGCTTGACGAATCGATGCGAGCTGTTCCTTGATGGTGGCCGGTTCACCACGTGAATTCGCCGCTAATGGGAACGCGGCGGCGTGGTGGCCGGGCAGGAGGATTCAAGGAATGTCGAGATTCAACCTCGAACCCACGGCGTCGGCGATGGGTGCATCGATGTCGTGGCGGCGCGTCTTCCCTGGGCGGACGGATCAGATTCCGCTCGCGCGGCAGTTCGCGATGTTCCTGTTCGCCGAGACCTCGATCGCCTCGGAGGTGGGCTTCGTGGTGACCGAACTCGCTTCGAACGCGGTACGCCACACCCGATCGGGCCAGCATGGGGGTCAGTTCGCCGTCGAGCTGGTGCTCGGTGGCTTGGCCTACGTCGGTGTCAGTGACCTCGGTGGCGGCGGCTACCCGACCGTGAGGCACGACCCGCTCAACGGGCCGGTCGAGAGTGAGGGAGGGAGGGGCCTGCGGGCGGTCTCGCAGCTCGCCGCGATGCTGGGCGTCCACGGAAGCCCGGGTGAGGGCCACACCGTCTGGGCGGACCTGATCTGCGTCGACAAGCCGCACGACGACCCGCCGCTGGGCACGCCGGTTACCCCTGCCGCGTAGGGCGGGACCAGCCTGGGGTTATCAGGCTGGTCCCGCGCCTCCAGAATAGGACCAAGCTCAGGTCCCGTCTGCACCTTGCTCAGGTGCGGGCGGGACCTTTGCTCGTCCACGAGGCGAAGTGGCTGGGCAACCGGGGGTGCGATCGGGGGAGTGGCCGGAGGGTTGTCTATGGGCACCCTGTCCTCCCATCGGTGTCGACGCAGGTCAACGCGTGCCTCGGGTGGGGTGGCGGTGCGCCCGGATATCCCTCCAAGGGGAACATGTAAGGGTGTAGTTGTTCGCATTAGAATCCTTCATCGAATTACGAGAACCAACCACCTGGCCTTTTTTGATCACCACCAGATCCGCATCAATGGCCGGCGCCGTTGGGTGCCATTTGATGGCGCAGCAAGAAGTTCGACTCGCGTGCGAGGCGAGTCGCTGCTACCGGAACGGCCGAGGCCGAATGTGCAAGTCCAGTGGAATCTCGCGCAAGGCCATGCATCGCAGTTTCGTTCAGGTCGCGACTACCGGCCCGATCATTAAATTTCTGTTTACTGAGGTAAGCCTCTCCAGCCGTTCCGGCAACAAAATTCGTCGGCGCTCCGTGTTGCATTCATCGTGACGTCGAGCAATGGTCGTTATGGCGGACGACGCCGGGCGGGAAAGTCCCGCTGAATCGGTCGCCAATCGGGAGGCAGAAACAATGGCGAACACCAACACCACCGAGACCGCTGACACGGCTACCACCGTCCCGGCGGACGGCACGGCGGACAACCGCCCGACTGGGGCGGCCGGGGCCGTGTGGGATGCGCTGAACGCTGCGCCGGACGGCGCGACGGTGACGGCGCTGGCTGAGGCGTCCGGGGTCAGCCGCGCGACGGTGACCAAAGCCCTGACGGCGTTCGCGGACGCCGGACGCGCCGTCCGGGCGGCCGGTGAGGGCACCGGTCGGGGCCGCACGCCGGACGTGTGGTCACCTATCGCCCCCACGGCCACCACCGAGGCCGGTGACACCACCCCGCCCGACCCGTCGGACGACACGGCCACCGACACCACGACGGCCCCGGACACCACCGCCGGAACGGGTGTCATCTCACCGGACACCCTCGCCACGGCGATGCAGGTGCTGTCGGACGAGGCCGACCGGCGGGCGGCGGCGGCCGAGTCCTTGCGCAAGGCGCAGGACGAGGAGGCCGAACGGCGTGCGCGGGTTGACGCCGAGATGCGTAAGGCCGAGCAGCGCGAAACGGCCCGCGTGATCCTGACCGACCTGCTGAGCACGGTCACCACGACCCTCGCCGCGATCGCGGCGGACGACGACGAGCGGATCACCAGCGGCATGGAAGACATCGCGCGCTACGCCGGTAGCGTCCGCCGGACCAGCCGCGCCACCACCGCCACCCGGACGGGCACCGGGATGCGGGCGCCGCGCGCGGCCGGTGACCGCACTGCGCCGACGCCCCTGCGGCCCCTGGTCGCCGGGCACCTGAACGCGTTCCCCGACCTGGAGTTCACGCCCGGCGAGATCGCCAAGGTCCTGGACCGGTCATCCGGTGCCGTCGCCAACGCCCTCGACACCCTCGTCGGACGGGGCGAGGCGGTCCTGACCTGTGAGCGGCCCCGCCGGTTCCGTGCGGCCAGCCCGGCAACCAGCGACGCGGACACCGGTAGCGGCGACGAGGACAGCACGAACGCCGCGTGACCCGTAGGCGGGGCGGACGGGTAGCAGCCCGTCCGCCCCGTCATGACTCGGGGTCTCACGACCCCACCCACCGCAATGAGGTTGTCATGACGAAGGAGACGCTACATGTCCGGTGACGCGACCGGCACGACCTCGCACGACACGGACCACGACCCCTACGACCAGGTGTTCGTCCTGCTCGGGTGGGCATGGGACGTCGCGCTCGCCGCACGGGCGGCCGCCCGCTACCCGGTCACGCGCGCGAATGTGTCGGAAATCGGCGCACTCGGCGCACTCATCCGCATCGACGACGACTACGCGGAAACGGTGGACCTGTCCCGCCCGCTGCTTGCCGTTCCGCTTCCCGAGGTGCGGACGCCGATCGTGATCGACGGGTGGCACCGAATCCACAAGGCCCGGCAGACCGGCGTCACCGAACTGCCGGTCATCTTCCTGGACGGCGACGACGAGCGCGCGTGCCGACTCATGGGCGGCGGCATCAAACGCCGCTGGTAGACCGACAGGAACATCACACACAGCACCACGCGCGACAGGGGCCCGGGTAGGCGGAACGCCACCCGGGCCCCGTGCGCGCCGCCGCCGGTGCGGCCCCGTGCGCGCCGCCGCCGGTGCGGCCCCGTGCGCGCCGCCGCCGGTGCGGCCCCGTGCGCGCCGCCGCCGGTGCGGCCCCGTGCGCGCCGCCGCCGGTGCGGCCCCGTGCGCGCCGCCGCCGGTTACGTGCCTGGGGGAAGTAGGAGTCCTGGTGCCGAGGGCGGTAGGCAAAAAGCGGTCAGGTCGACGCCAGTCACAGTGCGCAAGTCAACTTCGCAGCCCTCAAACCATGCTTCTTTGAACGCGATTTCGCTGCCACAGAACTGTGCGTCCCCAAAGTATGCCTTCCCTGCGGAGAAGCGTACGTGGTCAAACCATATTCTGGTGCCGGAGAATCGCGACTTTGGAAACCAAATCTCTGCGCCGCAGAAGTGAGTCCAGATAAAGGATAGCTCGCCTCCTGAGAATTCCGCGCCAACGAACCAGATGACGCCACCCCCGAAGGTGGCACCTTGAAAGGAAAATTCTCCGCCGAGAAGTTCAATGTTGGTGAATATTACTTCACCTCCCGAGAATTTCGCGTTGTGGAGCCATATGTTGCCGCAGATGATGCGGGCGCCGTTAAATGTCATGATGCCACTTGGAATTTCGATGTCGAAGAACGGAACGTCGCAGTCGATCACAGCGCCTGTGAAGTCGAAATTATGTCCCGTCCAAGATGAAGTCGCTCCAGTTCGCAGGTGAGAGCCGATTACTGCCCAGATCGTTCGGCGTACCTCGCCCATTGAGCGCAGGCGGATGGCGTGCTCAACTGTGGAATTAGTTGGTGGTTCCTCCTCGTAGGGCATTCGCAAGTATGCGCATAGAACATCGATACAGGTTTGGCGACCGGTGGGCCAGTCGTCGGCCAGCCCGGCAAGGGCATGGACACCCGCCAGCCGGACCGCAGGGCTCTCGTCTCCAAGTTGACCGCATGCGGCAGCAAAGCGCTCGTTGAACAGGCGTGTTGTTTCGCGGCCCTCTTTGGCGTGCTCAAGACGAGCTGCTGCTTCAGTTACACGCTGCCGTCGATAGGCCACGACCAGTGCGATTACTCCACCGATCCCTGCAATCGCAGCGAACGCAAGCTTGATCACGTCCAAGAACTGTGCGAGGGGTACCGTTCGGGAAGTCTGAAGCCCCGGCGTCCCCAGGACCAACAGGACCGACACCACAAGGCCGACCGCCCCCGCTACGGCCATCACCAAGGCCCCGGCCAATGCAGTGCCAATCGGTACCAGACGCGGTCCGCCTACGTCACTGGAGGATGCTTGGCCATCGGGCGACGGTGGCCGAGAGGAAGTGGGTTGCATCGTAACTCCCTGGGCACTGTGCAAGTCGGTCACTCTCTTGGACTCCGCAGAGGACGTTCTGGTTTCTAGCGACTGGGGACGGTAAGCCCAAGTACGAACATCTCCGAGGCGGTTTTTAGAGGTCCCGTCGTTCCGTGATGAGGGTTTGGCCTCGCCGAGAGGCTTGCAGGGTGAGGTAGACCCGTTCGGCGATGGTCGGGTGAACCCACTGACTGAGGGCGCAGTGGTCGCACCATTGGAACCCGATGATCTCGTGACCGTTGATTCTCACGTCGCGTGCTTGCGAAGACGTGAGCTTGGCCGCGTAGTAGATCAGGAGGCGGTCGCTGGCGTGTGGCACCCACGCGATGACTGAGGGTGCGCGAGGTAGCTACGGCGAGATGGCCAGCTCCTCCCGCACCTCGCGGGCGACTCCGGCGGATGGCAGTTCGCCCTCTCACGCGAATCCGCCGGGCAGGTGCCATCGCTTCTTGTAGGACGGTTTGACCAGCAGCAGGACGAGTCGGCGCGGGTCGGTCAGTGCGGCGTGCGCCGCTGTCTGCGGAGTCGCGATGTCGGTCGCCACCTGGTTCAGTGCAGGCGGGTGCCGGCGATGATGCTTCGGGCGTTCTTGCGGGTCAGGGTGGCGGCGACGTAGGCGCCCAGCTCGTAGGCGTGTTCGGGAGTGTCCCACTCGTGGGCGTAGGCGAACGTCGCGCCGTCGCGGCTGAACACCCTGCCGATTAGGCTGAGCTGGCCGTCGTCGGTGGTGTGGCAGTGTCCCGCGATCGGGCTGTTGCAGTGGCCTTGGAGCGCGTGCAGCATCGTGCGTTCGGCGAGGATGTGGGTGCGGGTCTGGGCGTCGTCGATGACCTGGAGGAGTTCCACTATCCCTTCGTCGGACTTGCGGCACTGGACGCCGACGACGCCGGCCCCAATGGCGGGGCACATCTCGTCCAGGCTGAGGAGCTGCGAGATGCGGTGTTGCATGCCGACCTTGGCCAGGCCGCCGCCCGCCAGAACCAGGGCATCCACCTCCTGCTCTTCATCGAGGCGAGTCAGGCGTGGGACGACGTTCCCGCGGAACCGCTGCACGTTGAGGTCGGGCCGCGTCCGCAGGAGCTGTGCCTTGCGCCGGACAGCAGACGTTCCGATGCGCGCCCCTGCGGGGAGGTCGCCGATGGTGGCGTGCTTTGAGCCGTCGGGGAAGATCACAGCGTCGCGTACGTCGTCGCGCTGGAGGTAGGCGGCGAAGACGAATTCTTTGGGCAGGGGGACGTCGCCGGGGACGTCCTTCATGCAGTGCACGGCGGCGTCGATCCGGCCCATCATCAGGGCCTTATCGATCTCCTTCATGAACAGGCCCTTGCCGCCCAGCTCCGACAGGTCGCCCTTGTACCGGTCCGCCGAGGTCTCGATGGGGACGTACTCGATATCCAGGTCGGGCATGACGGCGGTGAGAGCGTCGATGACGTTCCGGGCGTAGGCGCGGGCGAGGTGGCTGGCGCGTCCACCGAGCCGTAGCGCTCGCCCGGGCAGCGCGTTCTCGAAGTACGCGGCGGCGGGAGTCAGAGGACTGCTGGAACCCATGGGAACGATGGTCATGTCAGTGTCTTCCGGGATGTCGAGACGGTGGAGGACGCCTCACCGAGCGTAGCGGCGAGGGTGAGAGCGGCATGGCTGACCACTCGCGATGCCCCGGCGCGCAGGAGCATGGCGTACTCCTCGGCCAGCAGTTCGGGCGGCAGGGTGGTGCATTCTCCGGAGACGGAGAAGGGCAGTAGCGGCACGCTGGCCCTGGCGTGCAGCGCACAGAGGATGTCGGTGGAGAAAAGGGCGGGCTCGATCAGCAGCGAGTCGGCGCCCTCGGACAGCATCATGAGTCCCCGCTCGACCGCCGTGGCCGTACGGCCGGAGGCGGGGAGCTGGAACGGCCGGTTCTGGGGGCGGATGCCCATGGCGGCCCGGTAGCCGCCATAAAGACGTGAGTCCACGATCAAGTGCGGCATGATGCGGACGCGGTGAAATCCGGTGGAGTCCAGGGCGCTCCGGCATGCCGCGATCGAGCCGGGGATCATCGCGGCGGGGCCGACCACGTCGGCTCCGGCCTTGGCTTGGGTCACGGCTTGGTGTGCCAGCGCCGCGATGGTCGCCGCTTGGTCGGGCTGTCCATTGGGCGCGGTGAGATGGCAATCGCCCGTGGACAGGTAGCCGCACAGGCAGGTCTCCGTCATCACCTGCACACCCAGGCGCATCGACTTGATGGCGCGGATCGCACGTGGCATCACCGAGCCGCTCGCCGCGGCACCCGCCGCCGAGGCGTCGCGCCGGTCGGTGGTGAAGACCTTCAACGCGGTGATGCCGGCCTGGTGGGCGCGCGCCGTCACGCTGGGGAGTTGGTCCAGGGTGTAGGTCGGGACCGCACCGGGTGGACGGCCGGCGTCCCCGCCGTCCTCCCGGACGAGCACGACCATGACAAGACGATCCGCCGACAGCCGAGGGAGAGACTCCTTGACCATCGTCACCTCGCTTCCATAGAGGAGTTGCTGAAGGACTGGACTGGATCTGATGAGGGTGAGACGTTCGCCTCGCATCTGGAGGGGCCTGGAACCGTCCGATCACCGACGGCTTCAGGACCCGCGCCCCGGAGCGCGCCCCTCCCCGCGCTCCGGGGCGTGATCTCTACGGGGGGCCGGAGCGCTTGGGGGACGGGTCCGCGCCCAGGGTGCGCATCTGGGCAGGCAACAGCTCATTCTGGCCGGAGTCGGTCTGGTCGGGTTCCACGCGCGGGTTTGGCCCGCGCTCTCCCGCCTGCCTCACGAGCGTGATGTGCTCGTCAACGATCTCTTCCAGTTCCAGACGAACCTGCCGCTGGCACTCATCGATCGTCTGGCGGAACATCCCGTGCATGGTCATCGCCTCGTCCCACACCTTCGCGACGACGCCCAGGGCCGCTCCGATCGCCTCTGCAGCGGGACGACGCTTCATGTCCGCCAACTCCGCCGTTGCGTGCTCCTCCACGTAGACCGTCATCAGTCCGACGCGCAGGTAGGGGATGCCGTGCTCGAACAGCCGGTCGGCGAACAGGGTGGAGATCAGCGCGCCCATGGCCTCCGGCCTGGCCGTATACCCCATCGGCCCGCTCGTCGTCATCAGGGTCCTCCCACCGTGCGCAGCGCCGTCTTCACCTGGACCACGGCCTCGGTCGGGTTGTCGGCCTCGCATAGCCAGACGCCGCCGCCCCAGCTGAACCACCAGCGATCAGCGTCGCTTGCGCGGCGCCGGCACTCGATCGCGACCCCGCGGGAGGCAGCGTCCTTGGTGACGCGTATCCGCTGCTTACTGACCACCTCGGGCGAGAGTTTTTGCCCGCGCAGCAGGTTGGCCAGCGTGGTCAGGAACGCCGCGCTCTCTGCACCGTCCGCGCCGGGAGCGTCCGTCTTCTGGGTGTCGGCGTTCGCGAGGCCGACCGGCAGGCCGTCGTCGCTTTCGCCGTCGAGGCGGGACGTCAGGTAGCGGCGCAGGGCCCGCAGACTCGGTGGGCCGTTGGTGCCCAGCTTGGCGACGATCTCCAGTTCGGGCTTGAGGTACCGCCGCGGCGACCGCTCGGAGTCCTGGCTAACAGAGATCAGGCCCTCCTCCTCCCAGCGCATGAGCACACCAGACCTGAGACCCGTGATGCCGAACGCCTCGCGTACGGGGATCCACGGGCCGTCGGCGATGGTCATGCCGTTGATCTCGGCGACCTTGCCGACATGCTTGCGGGGGTAGTCCGATACCACCAAGGTCATGCCGCTGCCGCCTCTTCCATCTGGGTCCTGATCTGGTGGGCCGCCACCCTCGTGTCGTTCACGGGGCGGATGGACTCGCCCGTGCGGGTGTTGTAGAACCACCACGCCCCGTCTCGGCAGTAGTGGCACCCGACCGTGACGGCTCGTCCGGGGACGCCCAGCGGGATCACGTTGAGGACCACGAACCCCTGCGGGTCGGCGAAGGCCGTGACAATGCCCTCCATCTGGGCGAACGCCCTAGAGAGGTGGGCCAGGAACGTGACTCGCTCGCGTTGCGGGATCAGAGTGGTGGGGACGCTTGCCTGACTCGGCTCCGGACGTGGGGGGACATATCGCGCTCCGGAAGATCGCGCGTGGGCTCCCACAGCTCACACCCCCGAGGTGTGGCCGCCGCCACCCATCCGTCGGTGTTTCTCGATGATCTTCATAGTCGGCCTCTTCCATGCGTGGGGGCGTTGTTCCTCTGCGGTGGCGAAGCGCGGAACGGGCGCCCTGACCGGCTCGCCGAGATCACGGATTGCCGCGAACTACCTCCGTGCTGACTCCGAGTAGAGCACCATGAAAACCAGCGCTGCAAGGTTTCAGAGTGATTCTCCGTACCGAATTTCCGCAGGTCGGAGGCTCATTGCGAATCGTGCGGGGGGATGCTTTCATTTCGAGTGAAAGACCGCCCCGGGATGGAGGTGAAGCGGATGCCGGAAGCCGCGACGGGGTCAACCGTCCCGCGGAGGCAGCTCGGCCGCTACCTGCGCGAACTTCGGACGAACGCACGCCTAACGGTGCAAGCCGCCGCGAAAGCGCTCGAATGGTCCGAGGCGAAAATGTGGCGGATCGAGACCGGGCAAACGTCCCTGCGATCTCACGACGTCGAGACCATGTGCCGGGTATACGGGGCGCCCGACGAGCTGAAGGTGGCCCTGATGGGCCTCGCCAAGGAAACCAAGGGAAAGGGCTGGTGGCACGCCTACGGTGACGTCATCCCAGACGGATTCGACCTGTTCATCGGCTTGGAGGAGGCGGCACAGAGTCTTGAGGAGTACTCACCCGAGCTGGTTCCAGGTCTGTTCCAGACCCCCGACTATGCCCGCGCGGTCATCAGCAACAACACGCGCCTACAGGACGAGGACATCGATCGTCGGGTGCAGTTGCGAGTCCAACGCCAGACGTTGGTGACCCGACCGACGTCACCCCCCACCATCAGGGTCGCTCTGAACGAAGCCGTTGTCCGCCGAGTCGTCGGCGGGCCGGCGGTCATGGCGGCGCAGCTCGACGGACTCGCCGAACTCAACGAACGCCCGCACGTCTCCATCCGCGTCGTGCCCTACGAGGTGGGGGCGCATCGAGGGCTCGACACCGGGCCGTTCATCCTCATGAGGTTCCCGACCACCGGAGACGGACGCGACCACGAACCCCCCATCGTGTATGTGCAAGGCTTCACCGGAGCCCTGTACCTGGACAAACCCCGCGAGATCGACCGCTACTCCGACGGGTTTGCGTTCATCTGGGACAACGCCCTCCCCCAGGAGGACAGTTCGGCGCTGTTCCGGCAGACAGCAAGGGAGATGAACAGACCATGAGTGCCGACTTCGCTGCAGCCAAGTGGCGCAAGAGCAGCCGCAGCAACTCCGAACAGGCATGCGTGGAGGTCGCACAGGCGCGGTCCGCCATCGGTGTGCGTGACAGTAAGAATCTCAACGGCGGCCACCTCCTCCTCGACCGCACGGTCTTCACTCGACTCCTCAATGATGTGAAAGCCGGCGACCTGGACCTGTAACCGTCCCACGGGGACTCTCGGCATCAGTTACGGCCGGGGCCGTCGCGTGCTCGATGAGATGCGTGGCGCTGTTCGTCTCTGGTGCAGTCTGAGGAAGTAGCCCACGCAGGCCCGGGTAGGTGGGACACCACCCGGGCCAGTGCGCGCCATTCGATGGTTCCCATTAGTTTAGAGGCATACATTGATGCCGAAGTCTATCTAACACATTAGTCCGATACCAACTATCCTTGAGATATTAGGCCGCAAAACTCTTTATTCATTTTAGATGATCAGTGAGATGCAAGTATTTGTATACCCAAAAAGAACCTTCTGCTTGAGGGAAAAGTGAATGGCACTCAAGTGAGAAATTTGTTTGTGCGGATATTTCAATATTAGTAGCATACTTTAAGGTGGTGGTGGATTAACATCCCTTATAGTGAATGCTTGACATGTGAGGGCTTGGTGTTTCAAGGGCGATATTTTGTCGACTCGACAAGACGCCTTTCTGGCGAAATGGAGGGCATGGAATATCAATAGATAAGGTTGAGTGTTCCAACAATGGGAGCCTTGATATTTGGACTTCACTAAGGCGGTGATGGGATTAGAGGAATACTTGAGATGGTTAGATATTTTCTGGGCGACATGTCTGGTGACGTGGGGTGGGGTCAGGTGGCCTGTGAGCTGGTCATATGCCAGCTACGGAAGGACGTGGACTTACTCGATGATCATGGATCTCGCCCGTGTGGTTCGGGCCCGATGCGGTTGTGGCTGATGCCCGAAAGACTTTGCTTGCTGGAATCTCAACGGTATTTCTCATCGCAGTCTGTGAGGCGCGAAAGCCTGTTACTGTCGCCTGCATGAACGACAAATTCGGTCGCGTACTGCGCAACCACAGGGACGATGCTGGGCTCAAGCAGTCAGAGGTGGCGGCACGCGTGGGCGTGTCCCAAGGAACCGTCTCTGAGTGGGAGCGGGGCAAGCGTTGGCCAGAAGCTGACCAGGTTCAGAAACTGGCGGTGATCTTCAACGTTCCCTACAAGTACCTCGTGGTTCAGCAATTTGGCTTGGCGTCGGACGTTGAGAATGCGATCTTGGCCGACGCGGCCATGACCCGTAAAGAACAGGACGCGCTGCTGGCGCACTATGCAGCCGTTACGTCCCGCGACTCTACGACCGTGGCAGCGCTCTTGCGTGGGGAGGGACCGAAGGCCGTGAGCGCAAGATCCTAAGCAGCGGGCGAGTGGTGCCGGTCCAGTCTGAGCGGCGATAGGGCTCGACGCCGATGGCCGGGTGGCAGGAGGAGCAGCGGGCGGCGATCATTTGGCCGTGGCCGATTACCAGGCCGACGTGGCCTGGGTGGTTGTTGGAGGTGCCAGGACCGGAGTTGAAGAAGACGAGGTCGCCGGGTCGGGCTTGGCTGTTGGGTACGCGGACGCCGAAGGGCCATTGGGAGAAGGTTGTGCGTGGGATGGTGAGGCCGGCGGCGGCGTAGGCGGCTTGGACGAGGCTGGAACAGTCCCAGGCGTCGGGGCCGGTGGCGCCGAATACGTAGGGCTTGCCGCGTTGCGCCATGGCGAAGGCGATGATCTTTGCGATGGTCTCGTTGGGTGCGGTTATGGCGGCGGCATCGGCGCACTCGGCCGGAGAAGCGCCCTCGGTTGGGCTGCTACTGCTGGCGGGCGTCGTTTTGTACTTGCGTGCGCGGTTGAGGACGTCGTCGACGTAGGTTTTGCTGTGGTTGTAGGCGAAGAGTGCGGCGCGCATCTTGGGCGGGGCGCCGTTGTGGCGGAGGTAGTTGGCGGCGGCGGGGATGGCGTCGGCTGGGTCGTGGCGGTCCTTCTCGGCGTCGTGGTTGCCGTCGACACCGAAGCTTGCCCAGGTGCCGGATAGGAACTGCATGGGGCCACCGGCTCCGGCGTCGTTTTCGCCGGAGCGGACGCCTGGTGCTCTGGAGCGTCCGTGGTCGGACTCGATGGATCCGACGGCGGCGAGAATCTCCCAGGGGATGCCGTAGTCCACCGACGCCTTGCGGTAAAGGGCGAGGTAGTTGGCGGGGATTCCGGCGACTGGCGGTCCAGTTGCCCGCTGTCCGCACGCGTTGGGTGTCGAGCCGGTGACGGCACCGATGAGGACGACCACAAAAAGCATGAGGGCGACCAGGACCGCGATTACGGGCAACCGGCGTCCCCCGCCCTACCGGGTCCGGGCCCGGACGTTGGCGGCGATGCCATGGCCAGGTCGCTCAGTCGGCGGCGGGGGGCGTCCTGTCCTGCTGGTAGCCATACGGGTCCGGCGGGGCCGCCGGTGGTGGTGTCGGCGGGAGTATGGACGGCCGTGGCGATTGGAACCGGTGGTGTTCCCAGCAAGGCACGGAGATGGGCTTCTCGGCGGGCGTTGGGCAGCCAGAACAGAACTGGAGTGGTGATGCCGGTGGCCTCGGTGAGGGCCTCGTAGCCGCTGAGTTTGGCGGCGACTTTGGCGAGGGTGACGCTGCCCGTGTCGTGTTCGAGGAAGAAGTCGGCTGTTGCTGGCCCCTGGGCTGTGGTTTCGGTCCATCGGCCGTAGGCGTCGGGGCGGGCGAGGTCTCCCCATAGCTGGGTGCAGCGGCGCTCGGGCCACCACTTGTCGAGGTGGGCGCCGGGTGTGTGGCGGGCCTGAGTGTGGAGCTGGGTGAAGAACTCGTTGACGCCGACCTGGTGGGCCAGGTGCCGGGAATGGCTGATCTGAAGGGTGGTGGTGCGGCGGTAGCCGAGCCCGGACAGGGTGATGTCGCGGTGGGCGGCCAGGCTGTGGGCGCCGAGAGGGCCGAGGACCCAGTGGTAGGGCGCTGCTCCGACGGGGACCCAGGGTTGGAAGCGTTCGAGGGCTTTGAGACGGAACAGTTGCAGGAGCCGGTCTCGGGCCTTACCGGGTGTGGTGAAGAAGATGGCGGCGAGTTGGTGCGTGGTGAGGACACGGTGTTCCCAGACCAACTCCAGAATTGCCCGGTCGCGGTCGGTGAGGCGCGATCGGAGTTCGAGGAAGAGTTCGGGTGTCGCTCGTCTTGGCGTGCTGGCCGTCCGGCGGTGGCGGATCGTCTTCTTCAATGTGACCGGTTCTCCTCGGTGGCTGGGCCCTCGGCGCGCGGGTCGGACTGCGCCCCGGGTTTTCCGGTGGCGGGCTTGGTCGTTGTCACGCGTGGTGTGAAGCGCTGGCGGGAGGCCGCGCGGATGTGGTCGGCGCGGCCAGGGATCGGGTCGCGGAGTGGGCGGGTGCGGAAGGTGAATGCCTGGGTTGGCTGGCCGGCGGTGACGAGTCGTCCGGTGGCTTGGTAGGCGCCGAGGTGGGCGAGGTCATGTGCGGACAGCACGGGGCCGGCGTGCCGGGCGAGGTCGCTTGCGTCCTCGGGCGAGGCGGCGAAGTAGATCTTGTTGCGGGCGTCGGCGGAGACGGCGTCGCGCAAGTCCTTGGGCAGTTGGGACAGGTGCTGGTGGGCAAGGACGAGCGACAGGCGGTAGCCGCGGGCCTCGGCCAAGATGTCGGAGACTGATCCGGGCAGGTTGAGGAAGTTGTGGCACTCGTCGATGTAGGCGGCCGAGTCCGGGCGTTCGTGCTCGGGCACTGCGGCGCGGCGGGTGATGCCTTGCCAGGTGTGCGCGAGCAGGAGTGATCCCATGAGGCGGGCGGCGTCTTCGCCGAGTACGCCTTTGGGGAGGCGGGCCAGGACGAGGCCGCCGTGGTCGAGGTGCCGGGCCAGGTCGACGGTGGAGCCGGTCGCCGAGAGGGCTTGGTGGACGAACGGGCGGAGCAGGACGGCGCGGAGCTTGTTCATCACGGGGCCGATCGCGGCCGCTCGTCCCGCCGGTGACAGTTCGTCGTAGCCAGCCCAGAAGCCGCGTAGTAGGTCGTCGGAGAGCCGTCCGACCACGCGGGCACGGAAGGCGGAGTCGGTGAGGAGTTGCGGCACTTGGGCGAGGGTGGCGCGGGCGCCTTGGGCGTGCATGAGGCTAAGGCAGGCTGAGCGCAACAGGTCGTCCAGGCGCGGGCCCCAGGACGAGCGGAAGCAGCGGTGGAAGATCGACACGACCGAATCCACGGCGAACGCCGGGTCGGGGCCGGACAGGATCCCGACCGAGGGCGGCGGTGCCGGGTCGGACGGGTCGAACAGCACCGTCCGGCCCGCCATACGGCTCGGGAGCCGGTCGAGGACGTCGGCGATCAGGTCGCCCTTGGGATCGATGACCAGGGCGCCGCGGCCGTCGTTGGCGTCGGCCAGGACGAGCGAGGCGAGCAGGGTGGATTTGCCGACGCCGGTCTGGCCCAGAATGTGGACGTGCTGGCGCCCCGAGCTGACCGGTAGCGCGACGGGGCGCCGGTGACTCGCGTCGGCGTCGCCCAGCAGCCGCGCGGGGCCGTTGACGGCGTCCGGGCCGGTGGGGACGTCGGGTGACGGGGCGACCGGTCGGGCTCCGGCGCGCGTGATCGCGGGCGCGTCCGGATCGAGTGGCAGGTGTGCGAGGGCGGCCAGTTCGGCGGCGCCCAGCAGGTAGCCGCGTCGGAATCGACGCCAGGCCAGGGCGCTGGTCGGCTCTGGAAGTTTGCGGCGGCGCAGGTGCTGGTGGCCGGAGGCGTACAGCGCGGCGACCGATGCGAGGGCGTGGGCTCGTCCGCGCAACCATTTCTGGGTGTGTTCGGTATCGGGTGCCCCGACCGCGTAACGGATGTCGACCTCGAAGCGCGGTTGTGCCGCCTTGGCGAGGATCGCGCGAACCTGCTCGGCGCGTTCGGGATGCGCACTTGCCCGCGCGGCGGTGGCCCCGTGCCCAGATGTACGTGCGCGCATGCCGGGTGTGATCAGGTCGAAGAAGAAGCCCCGCGATGCGGCAGGGCTCCCGCCCTTGAGCCTGGAGGCGACACGATGGGCGCGGGCGAGGCGGCGGCCGGTGACAGGCCGAGCGAGGATCTGGACGGCGGCGTATTGCCCCTCGTCGAGTCCCGACATCGCGCCGAGAAGGGAGCGGACCGGATCGGTCTGGTGATCGGTCTTCAGCGGATGAGAGTCGTCCCGGGACAGCACGAGACGCCCTCCGACCGTCGCCGCTCTCGTGGGGATGGGTAGCGCGGCGGGGCGGGCTGTTGTGGTGGTGGCGCCTGGCCAGGCGGCTCGGATGGTCTCTTCGACCATGCCGTTCGGCACCGTTTCGGGAACCCAGATCTGTATGCGGACTCCGGAGGCGTCGGCGACGTATTCGAAGGCCAAGTGCGGCTGTCCGAAGAGCCATCGTTTCCATGCCGGGGCGAGCAGGCCGATCTGGTGGGCCCACCACGCATGCGCGCTGGCCGGATCGACCTGCGGCGGTACCGACACCGTGATCAGGCGGTCGACTTGATGGAACCGCCGGTTCTGCCAGTGGCAGAGTGCCGCACGAGCCGCCTGGTACACCACGAAAGCCGCTCCTGCGGCTACGGCGGTGATGGGGCCGTAGTGCGTGACGAGCGCAGGGATGTGCTGGCTCTGGTCGAAGATGTGCGTCCAGCGCGGGACGTCCTGGAGCATGGTCACAGCGGGTCGCCCTCCTCTTCGTGGTCGATTAGCTCGGCGGGATCGGTGGTGATGACCTTGTGTTCGGCGGGTGAGGAGATGGCGGCGAAGGCTGCCCGGTCGCCGGCGTTTCCGCCGCAGAGCAGGCCTTCACCCCTTTCGGCCGATAGGAGGAAGGCGCGCTCGCCTTCGGACAGGGCGAATGCGTCGCCTACGGCGGTGATGGCTTGGGGTGCCTGGCGGAGCAGGATCTGGGTTGCGGAGTTGGCGACGACGGCGCGGCCGAGGTCGGAGGCGAGCAGGTCGGCGGCGTCCTGGGTGACGACGGTCAGTCCGGCCCAGTGTTTGCGGGCGGACTTGGCGAGCCGGTAGAGGAAGCGGGCGCCCTCGGCCTCCTTCATCAGCATCCATGCCTCGTCGACGATGACGAGGCGGGGGCGGCGGTCGGCGGGGTTGGCGACCTTGCGCCAGATGGCGTCCAACGCGAGCAGCACCCCGACGGACTTGACCTCCTCGGGCAGGTCCCGCAGGGAGAACACCACCAGATGCCCGTCCGGGCGGGTCGTCGTTGCCTGCGCGAACAGCTCCTTGTAGGACCCGGCGACGTAGGGGTTGAGGCGTTCAGCGATCGCCTCGCCCTCGGGATGGGAACTGATGGCGAGCTGTTCGACCAGGTCGGCCAGGAGCGGAGCGGGACGTGTCCAGGTGGCGGGGTCGGAATTGATGCCCTTGGAGGCGTAGGCGGCCAGGACGGCGCGGTCGAGGACAGGCCGCGCGGACGCCTTGAGGGGCTCGCCGAGCATGGCGGCGACGAGTGTCTGGGTGAACAAGGCACGGCGGATCAAGGTGTCGTCGCCCTGGTCAGTGGGCAGGTCGAACGGGTTGAACGCCACACCTTTCGCGCCGAGGCCCAAGTGGGTGCCGCCGGCGGTTTCGGCCAGGGCCCGGTACTCGTCCTCGGGGTCGATCACCGATACCTCGACGCCGTGGTAGAGCAGGCGGAGCGCTTCGAGCTTGGTGAAGTAGCTCTTGCCCGCACCGGACCGGGCCAGGACGACGGAGTTGTGGTTGTCCTGGGCGAACCGGTCCCACACGACGACGCCGGAGCTGGCGACGTTCACCCCGTACAGCACCCCGTTGGAGCCGGTCGGGGCGTTCAGGTCCGGGGACGCGAACGGGAACGACGCGGCCAGGGCGGAGGTGTCGAAGGTGCGGCGCTGCCGAATCGCGTCCGTTCCGAGCGGGAGCGTCGAGACCCAGCCCTGCATGGCGCGGAACGTGGTCGGCTGTGCGTCCAGCAAGAGGGATGCGGCCAGGGCCCGAACCTGCTGAACCTCGGCGTCCAGATCCTCGGCGTCCCAGGCGTGCACGGTGAGGTAGAGACCGACACGGAAAAGGCGGCCGTCTCCGCGCGCCAGTGACGAGGCCAGGTCGGCGGCATCGTCAGCGGCGGCCTCGGCGCTGAAGTCCGCCAGCCGGCCCGCCTCGGCGTTGGCGCGGGCACTGGACTCCAGGCGCGCGAGCTGCCGCCGGAGCCGTTGTGCGGCGACCATCGGCGGGATCGGCTCCACGTGCAGGGAGACGTCGAGGCGGCCGGGGTAGGTGAGCAGCGGCTCCAGCCAGCCCGCGCCGACCTCGCGCGGATATCCGGTGATGGCGAACGACGCGCAACAGCCGTCCGGCAAGTCCAGGGATGATGCGTTCACGCGGAGCGCCGATGGTGCCAGGAGATCGCCCAGCCCGGTGCGCTGCTCTCGCTCGTCTCCTTCGGTGGATGCGGCTGGGGCAGCGGCAGCGCGGACGAGTGCGGCCAACTTCATCGGATCACCACCTGAGCGGCCGAGTGGCCGCTGGCCTGCACGGTCGCGGTCAAGACGCGGGCGAAGTTCTCGCGATCGAGGCTGCTCAGCGCGGAGGCGGAGAACGCACCGCCGGTGGCCAGGGCGGCGGCGACCTGGAGGACGGCGGCCTCGCCCGCGGAACACACCAGGCGCCCACAGGCGAGCGCTGCGGCGGCCCGGTCCCATTTCACCCAGGCGAGCACGTCAGCACGGACATCTGGGGCGACGTCGCGCTCGATGAACTGTGAACGAAAGTCGGCGCGTGTCAGCCAGAACCGGTGAACGATCAGCAGCTCGACCGCCGCGAGTTCGCCGCAGGTGCCTTGTGCGTAGCGGCGGAGCCCGTCGGCCAGATGGTTGACGGCCGGTCGCTGCGAACGCAGATAGGTGTGCGTCATGCCGAAGCTCCTTCGGTGATGTGGGCGGTGATGGGCCTGTCTCTTATACA
>NZ_SMKY01000250.1 GCF_004349235.1 Actinomadura darangshiensis
GCACCGGCTCGCCCGGGTCGTCCACCTCGACGCCGTGGGCCCCGACCAGTTCGGCCAGGCCGCCGGCGTAGCCCTGGCCGACCGCGCGCACCTTCCACCGGCCGGCGCGGCGGTAGACCTCCAGGCCGATGATCGCCTTCTCCGCGCCCAGCCCGGGGACGGCGAACGCGGCCACGGCGTCGCCGCCGTCCCCGGTCAGGCGGAGTTCGGGCGGCGGCACCGTGCCGAAGGCCATCGCGCCGGTCAGGCTGACCGCGATCAGCACCGCGGTGTCGGCGGGGACGGCGTCGAGGTCGAGGTCGACGCGCTGCCGGCCGCCGGCGTCCGTCCAGTGGACACCGGGCGCCTGCGGCGCGTTGAAGAACACCAGGTCGGCGTCGGAGCGGACGCGCAGGTCCGGGCCGACGAGCAGGGCGCTGAGGTCCACGGGGACGGCGCACGACACGGTGGCGGTCACGCGGCGGGCGGACAGCGGCGCGTTGGCGCCGGGCGACAGGTCGGCCATGGCCGTCAGGCGAGACCGGTGATCGTCGGCAGCATGTCCTGGAACGTACGGCCGTGAGAGGGTTCGCCGATCGCGTTCATCTTCCAGGCGCCGCCGTGCCGGTAGAGGCGGGCCATCACCATGGCGGTGTGGGCGCCGCCGCCGGTCAGCGTGTACCGGGCCAGCTCGCCGCCGTCCATCTCGTCGACCAGCCGGCAGAAGGCGTTCTCCACCTCGTTGAAGGTCTGCCCGTTGAAGGAGCTGACGGTGAACACCAGCGAGGTGACGTGCACGGGCAGCCGGCCCAGGTCGACGATGACCGACTCGTCGTCGCCGTCGCCCGCCCCCGTCAGGTTGTCGCCGGTGTGCCGGACGGAGCCGTCGTCGCTGATGAGCTTGCCGAAGTACACGACGTCGGCGATGGCGCCGTCCGCGAAGAGCACGCAGGACGCGTCGAGGTCGATCTCCCGCTCCCGGGAGCCGAAGAAGCCCTTCTTCTTGACCGCGTCCCAGCCGAGGCCCATCCGGACCATGCTCAGCGCACCGCCGGGCTTATCCAGCGAGATCCGCTGGCCCTTCACCATAGAGACGGTCACGGCCGTCGCCTCCCTGCTGTCCCCTGTGCCGCGCGGGCTCGCCGGCTCGAAGGCACCCCGCCTCCACGAAGGCGAACCCGGTGCGGGCAAAGCCTTTCAGCCGATCCGCCCCGTTGTCACCTTGTTCAGGTGTCGCACGCGATGCCGTCGCCGTCGCGGTCCAGGTCGTAGATGTCGGAGCCGGTGACGCGGACCGGGCCGTCCACGTACCCGGGGCCGTTGCCGCTGCCGCCCGCGCAGTCGACGTCGCTCGCGATCGGCACGCAGGCGCCGCCGTAGTTCGGGTCGCACCGCCGGGCCTGTTTGGTCCCCACCGCGACGACCCGCGTGACGGGACGTTCGGTCACGGCCTTGCGGACGAGTTTCCGGGCGCTCTCAACGCCATTGGTCACCGTGACCTCGTAGGTGAGGGTCTGCACACCGGCGACTCCTCGCCTTTGCACCTTCGTGCTGCCTTTGGCAAGGGTCGCGTCGTTCACCTTCCTGGTCTTGTACGGGATCTTGCGGGTCTCGGTGACCGTTCGCTTTTCGACCGCCGGCGAGGTCTCGGCGGCCACGCTCGCGCTGGTCGACGGTGTCGCGCTCCCCGAAGTCGCGGCGGTCGGAGCGACCTTGGAATCACAGGCGCCGAGAAGCAGCAGCCCGAAGGCCGTCAATACGGCAAGAATTGCGCGCCCCATGATTTTCCCCCGTTCGTAGGGAGAAATCGTGCGCCGTATGGATATTCCGCGTCAATGGCGCGCGCGGCGAAGGCCCAGGCCGGATCCGGCCTGGGCCTCTTCCGTCCACCGTCAGCCGATGTCGGCGTCGAAGACCTGCAGCGCCTCGGTGACCGGCTGGAAGAAGGTGACGCCGCCCGCCTGGCAGTCGCCCGAGCCGCCGGAGGTGAGCCCGAGGGCGGTGTCGCCGGCGAAGAGCGGGCCGCCGCTGTCGCCCGGCTCCGCGCAGACCGTGGTCTGGATCATGCCGCTGACCGTCCCCTCCGCGAAGTTCACCGTGGCGTTGGTGGCGGTGACCTGGCCGTCGTGGACGCCGGTGGTGCTGCCGCTGCGGAGGACGCGCTGCCCGACCACGGCCTCCCCGGCCTGGGTGATGGCGCGCGCCTGGCCGTTGTAGAGGTTGACGGCGCTCTCCCCGCCCGCGCCCTGCTCGACCTGGACGAGTGCGAAGTCGTTGCCGGGGAAGTCGCTCTGCACGGTGGTGCCGAGCGCGGTGGCGCCCTCCTGGTCGGACGCCCAGTTCTGGACGGCGTTGCCGCAGTGCCCGGCGGTGAGGAAGAAGTCCTCCTGCCCGCGCTTGACGTTGAAGCCGAGCGAGCAGCGCGCGCTCTCCCCGAAGATCGGGTCGCCGCCGACCGCGAACGTGCGGAGCTTCCCGTCGAAGTGGACCGTCCGGACCGCCGAGCCCATCTGCTGGAGCGTGCGCTGGACGGCGGCCTTCCGCGTGCCCGTGACCGTGTCGTCCGTCCACACCGTGACCTTGGACGTGGCAGGGTCGACGGCCCATCCGGTACCCGGGATGTCGGCGAACGAGCTGCGGATCGTGCTGGTCACGCGCTTCAGCGCCGCCGGGCTCCGCCGCGTCGTCTTCGGGACGGCGCCCGCGGCGCGCACCGCGGCGGCGTCCTCGGCGTTGGTGACCGTGACGACGGGGCGTCCCGCCGAGTCGATGTAGGCGCCGGTCGTGCGGTCGCCGAGCCTGTCGGCGATCCTGGCGGCCTTGGTCGCGGCCTGCTGGGAGGCCTGGTCCGCGGTCCGGGCCTGGGCCTTGGCTTGGTGTCCGGCCCGGGCGTCGCCCGCGAGTTTGGCCTCCTGGCCGCCCGGCCGTCCTTCGGTGTGCACCACGTACAGCGAGCCGGCCACGAGCCCGGCGGACCCGGCGGCCAGCGCGGTCGTCGTGACCGCGGTGCGCAGCCGGCTGTTCCTCACGCTCTTCCGGCGCCTCATGAACCCTCCCGAGTTCCGGGGTGTCGATCTACGCGTGGAGATACGCGCCCCGGCGGGAAGGAGTTCAATCCTCGCGGGCGGCGGTTCCGCCGGGCCGGGAGTCCCGGTCCCGGCCCGGCGGCACCGGTTCAGCGCGGCAGCGGGACGGCGCCGCTCGCCGTGCCTCCCTTCGCGGCCTCGAAGGCCATGGTGAGCGTTCCGGCCGCACCCGGCACGGTCACGGTGGTGACGCCGGCGCGCTTGATCTCGACGTCCTTGGTGCCGAGGAGCTTGCCGTCCCACACGTGGACGTGCGCGGTGCCGGGGCCGGTCGCCCGCAGCCGGACGGTGGCCGAGCCGCCGGCGACCTTCGGCTCGCCGATGATCCGCGCCGTGTCCGAGCGCGGCGCCGCCGGGCCCGCGGCCAGCGGGATCCCGGTCCGCACCGACTGGATGATCGACTCAGGCGAGTTCACCGACTGCGTCGCGTCCGTCGGCATGACCGGCGGCGGGGGCGTGGTCGGCATGCCGGACGGCGGGGTGTGGCCGGGCAGGGAGACCAGGCCCCACCGGTACGGGTCCCCCTGGACGCCGCCCCACGTGGACCAGCCGATCCGGGTCTGGCCGGTCTTGTCCTGCGTGTCGGAGTCGTACACGAACATGTTCAGGCCCATCCGCTGCGGGTCCACCGCTGTGGGCAGCGCCTTGAACGGGATCTCCGCCTCGATCACGTACCCGTCGTACGGGTCGGCGACCGCCGAGGCGACCTTCATGCCGGGCGCGGTCTCCTCGCCGGGGCCCTGGTGGGCGTCCGCGTCGCGCTCGAAGCACGGCTTCCCGTCCGACATCTTCGGGAAGATGCCGGTCTTGAACGTGGTGGAGGTGTTCTCGGAGTCGCCGCGCGGGTCGATCCCGATCTCGACGGAGTCGGTGCGCCAGTGCCGCTTGCAGTCATCCGCGCCGAGGACAGTGCCCTGCTTGTCGTCGCGGACCTTGACGAGCAGGTGGAGCGCGTCATCGGTCCAGGTGACCTTGCCGGTCGCCGAGCAGTCGGCGGCGGACTCGCACGCCGAGCCCTCCCACACCCGGGACAGGTTCAGCTCGGGTCCCGGGTACTCGCCGGGCGACTCCTTGCCGTCGACCGTCGGGGTCGTGGTCGCCTTCGGCAGTTCGGCCGCCGGCACGAGTTCCAGCGCCCCCTTCTGCACATCGGCCTCGCCCGAGGAGGGGGTCGTGGTGATGGTCAGGCCGTAGTCGCCGTCGGTGCCGCCCTCGTTGGAGGTGGGCAGTGAGGCGTCGGTGTTGGCGACGGTGAACGTGGCCGAGCCGGTCGCCCCCGCTTCGAGCGTGTAGGGCTTGGACGCCGCGTCGGCGGAGAAGCCGTCCGGGAGGCCCAGCTTGACCGTGCCCGACTGGGCGGACGAGGTCGTGTTCGCGAGGTCCACTCGCACCTTGCGGGACGACCCGGACGCCAGCGTGAGCACGCGCTTCACCTGGCCCTTCAACGCCGGGACGCCGGTCTCGTCGGCCCAGGAGTCGAAGTCCGACACGCGCGGAAGCGGCTCCAGCACGCCGGTCACGGCGGGCCGGACCTCGACCGGCGTGGCCGCCTGGCCCTTGGCCTTGCCGCTGGTGAGGGTCGCCGCGAGCCGCACGCGTCCGGCCTTGGTCCCCGCCGGCGGCGTGACGGTGAAGGTGGCGGTGCGCTCCTTGGAGCCGACGTTCCCGAGATCACCGGACCCTGTCACGTTCCAACCGGCCGGTACCGAGAGGGCCGCCTTGGCCGCCTTCAGCCGCTTCGGGGAGCCGGCGTGCGCGGTCACCTTGAACGGGGCCCCGGCGGTCACGCCGAGCGAGTCCGTCGTCAGCGAGAACCGGGCACCGAGCGGCAGGCCGCCCTTGCCCGGCAGCACGGCGCCCTCCAGCATCGCCGCCGGATCGGTGTTCCCCAGCGTGTACGGGACGCGGCTGTGGATCTGCCGGTAGTAGTCGCACCCGATCTGGGCCGGATCGGACGGCACGTCCGGGAACCCGCCCCAGCCCTGGCTCACATACGTGCGCTGGGCTTCGCGCTCAACTTGCGCCCACGTCTTGCCGCCGTTGCGGGCGGACGCCCTGCCGCCCCACACGCCGTACGTGGTCGACGCCGGTTCGGCCGGCGTGCCCTGGGCGGCGCAGGCCGACCCCGTGGGCCCGGACGCTCCCCCGGTCTGGAAAAGCCGTCCCGGAGCCCACGTCTGCAGCCGCTCCTTACCGAGCTGAGCGGGGTAGGCCTTGGCGTCGGCCGCGGCGAAGTACGCCTCGGTCGCGAGCCGCGCGGCCATCTGGTGGTTGCCGTGCTGGCCCGGCAGCGGCGCCGGGACCATCGTGACGATCACCTTCGGCCGGGTCTCGCGGACGAGCCGGACGACCTTCTCCAGCGTCTTGTCGTGGTCCCAGGTCTCGGCGGTGAGCGGCGTGCTCACGGTGTAGTAGAAGTCGACCTTGTCCAGGTAGCTGATGTCGGTGACGCCCGCCTTGCCGACGGCGCGCCGCTCCTCGTTCTCGCGGAGCAGCCCGAGCGCCGGGCCCTCCTCGGTGCCGGCGGCGTTCCCGCCGCCCTCGCCGCGGGTGACGGTGAGGACGCCGACCTTGGCCTTGCCGAACTCGTTCCACTGGCCGAGGGTCGACAGGGCACCGGCCTCGTCGTCGGGGTGCGCCCCGACGAACAGGACGTCCAGCCGCCCGTCGCCGGGCGGGGCGCCGGACGGGGCACCGCCCGGCGGGGCGGCCAGCGCGGGCGGGCCCGCGAAGGCGACGGACAGTGCGGCGAGCGCCGCGGACAGGACTGCGGGTAGGGCGAGTCTTCGCATGAACTCTCCTGTTCTTTCCCTACTCCTTGACGGCCCCCGAGAGCATTCCTGCGATGAACTGGCGCTGCAGGAAGACATAGACGATCACGACGGGCGCGGCGATGATCAGTGCGCCCGCCATGAGCAGCGAGTAGTCGGTCTTGTGGCTGCCCTGGAAGAACGACAGCCCGAGCGGGGCGGTGCGCAGCCCCTCGTCCGAGTTGATGATCACCAGCGGGAGCAGGAACTCGTTCCAGGTCCACATGGTGGTGAGCAGCAGCATGGTGAGGATGGCGGGGCGGCCGATCGGCACCAGCACCCGCCACAGCGTGGTCCAGCTGGACGCGCCGTCGATGCGGGCCGCCTCCAGCAGCGACCGCGGCACGCTGCGGAAGTAGGCGCGCATCCAGAACGTGCCGAACGCCACCGACATGGCCACCTGCGGGAGGATGAGCCCGGCGTAGCTGTTGTCGAGCCCCGCCGACCGCAGGTCGAAGTACAGCGGGACGACGATCGCCTCGGTCGGGATGGTCAGGCCGGCGAGGAACAGCAGGAACAGCGCGGCGGACCCGCGGAACCGCATGGTGCCGAGCGCGTACCCGGCCATGATCGAGAACACCGCGGCGACGACCACGGTGACGGCGGTGACGATGACGCTGTTGCGCAGGTAGGCGGCGAAGTGCCCCTCCCGCCAGGCCGTCCCGAACGCGGAGAAGTCGGCGTGCGGCAGCTGGATCGCCTGCGCCACGATTCCGATCATCGGGAACACCGCGATGACCGCGAAGAGCGCCAGGATCGCGTGGTTGAGGAACCGTTCCGCCCGCGCGTTCATGCGTCCTTCCCTTCCACGAGCCGCCGGATGCCGGCCGTGACGGCGAACGCCAGCACGGCGAGGGTGACGCCGATGGCGCAGCCGAGCCCGACCTCACCGGTGTTGAACGTGCGGTTGTAGACCTCGTAGGCGGGGACCTTCGTCGCGTCGCCCGGCCCGCCCGAGGTGGCCATGTAGATGAGGTCGAAGTTGCGGATCGCCATGATGCTCGTCAGCGTGAGCGCCACCGCCAGCTCGCGCCGCAGCCCCGGCAGCGTGACGGCGAAGAACTCGCGGACGGCCCCGGCGCCGTCGATGCGGGCGGCCTCGTACAGCTCCCGCGGGATCTTCTGCACCCCGGCGAGGAACAGCACCATCGCCAGGCCGATCCCGACCCACGTCCCGACGACGCCCACCGCGGGCAGCGCGAACGTGAAGTCGCCGAACCAGCCGTGCCGCCAGTCGGGCAGGCCGATGGCGTGCAGCCACCCGAGGACGGTGTTGACCGGGCCGTCCGCCGAGTAGACCCAGCGCCACGCCACGGCCACCGCGACCATCGCGACGACCTGCGGCAGGAACAGGACCGTCCGGAAGAACGTGAGGCCGCGGATCTTCGTCCGCGACATCGCGGCGACCAGCACGAACGCGATGCAGCACGGCAGGACGGAGTAGAAGACGATCAGGACGAGCAGGTGCCCGAACGCGCCGCGCAGCGACGGGTCCGTCCAGGTGGCGGTGTAGTTGGAGAGCCCCGCCCACGTCGCCTCGCCCAGGCCGTCCCAGTGGTACAGGGAGAACTGGGCTCCGCGCGCCAGCGGCCACAGCAGGAAGGCCCCGTACACCAGCAGGGCGGGCAGGGCGTACAGCCAGCCGATCCGGCCCGGCTCGCCGGGCGGCCCCGAGCCGGGCCGTGCCGCGCGCCGGTCGGACGCCGCACGCCCGGCCTTCGGGGTCTTTCGCCGCGCGACGGTCGTCATGTGCGGGCTCCTTGGTCTGCGTCCCGGCCGTCGTCCCGTCCCCCGGCCGCGCGAGGGGCGCGGCCGGGGGACGGGCAGGCCGATCCCTACTTCTTCTTCTGGAAGGCGGTGTAGTCGTCCTGGGCCGCCTTCATGACCTCGTCGGCCGGCTTCCGCCCGGCGATGAGCTCCTGCAGCGGGCCGCCGAAGGCGTCGGTGAAGGTCGGCGTCGCGTAGTCGATGTAGGGCGTGACGCCGTCGTTCTTGCTCAGCTCCGCCCAGGCCCCCGACACCTCCTTGAGCAGCGCCTCGGAGGGCTGCTTGGACGCGGCGAGCACCGGCAGGTTGCCCGTCTCGACGGAGACGTCCATCGCCTCGGGCGAGGTGATGAAGTTGATGTAGGCGGCGGCGACGTCCGCGTGCTTGCTCTTCGAGGTGATCGACCAGGGCAGGCTCTCGCCGCCCATCGTCGCCGCCGGCGCCCCCGCCTGCGCGGCGGGCGGCAGCATGAAGCCGGCCTTGTCCTTCATCTTCTCGCTCAGCTCGGCGGCCCACCAGGTGCCGCCGAACATGAACACGCCGTCCCCCTTGGCGAAGTTGACCGGGGTGTCGTCCCACTTGACGGCGTTGGAGTCCTTGGTGAAGTAGCCCTTCTTCGACCAGTCGGCGAGCTTCTGCGCCGCCTGGACGTTCGAGGCGTCCGTCCAGGAGCCGCCGCTGCCGAACACGAGCTTGCGGACGGCCTCCTTGTCGGTCATGCCGTCCTGGAGGATGCCGTACAGCTGCATCGCGGGCAGCTTCTCCAGGTTGCCGAACGCGATCGGCACCTCGCCCTTGCCCTTGGCGGTGGCGAGCGCCTGGTCGAACTCCGCCCACGTCTTCGGCGGCTGGACGCCGAGCTTGGCGAGCTTCTCCTTGTTGTAGTACAGCCCGACGATCTCACCGTTGAGGGAGACGCCGTACAGGTCCCCCGACCCCATGAGCTTGCCGCCCTTGGTGACCCTGTTCAGGTCCATCAGGCCCTTGGGGTAGCGCTTGCTCCACCCGTACACCTTGTCGTAGGAGTCCAGCGGCAGGAGCATCCCGGCCTTGACGTACTGCACCATCGACGCGTAGCCCTGGTTGGCCTCCACGACGTCGGGCGGGGTGCTCCCCGACAGCGCGAGCCGCAGCGTCTTCTGCAGGTCGGAGAACGACCGCGACACCCGCTTGATCTTCACGTTGGGGTACTTGGCCTGGAACCGCTTGTTCAGCTCCTCGATCTGCTTCTTCTGCCCGCCCTGGACCTCCTGGTCCCAGACGGTCAGCGTCACGTTCCCGGCCTTGGCCACGTCGGTGCTCACCGCGGCGGGCGCCTTGCTCTCCGGCTCGTCGCCGGACGAGCCCGGGGCGCACGCGGCGGCGAGCACGGTCGCGAGGGCCGCGGCCGCCGCGGCCGCCCCTCGCCTCGTCAGTGTCGGCATTCCTGCGGCTCCCTTGTCTTTTCTCGGTCCCGGGTCAGGACGGCTGCTGAGGCTCGGCCCGGAGGGTGGGCTCGGCCCGGACGACGGTGTCGGTCGCCGAGTCGGGGATGAAGTCGACGACGAACGCGTACTGCTCGAGAGCGGACTCGGGGACCTCGCCGGACTCGCCGAACGCGGCGATCTCCCCCCAGCACGGCGCCCCGAGGGAGCCGCTGCGGTGCCGGACCGACAGGCCCGCGCACAGGTTGGCGAACAGCAGCCGCTCGGCCAGCGGCAGCCCCGCGAGCGTCCCGAACAGGAACCCGGCGCCGAACACGTCGCCGGCCCCGGTCGCGTCGAGCGGCCGCACCGGCAGCGCGTCGGTCTCGGCGACCTCGCCGGTGCCGGAGTCGATCGCGATGGCGCCGGCGCCGCCGCGCTTCACGACCACGACCGGGACCCGCTCGGACAGGGCGCGGGCGGCGTCCTCGGGCGTGCCCGCGCGGGTGTAGGCCATGGCCTCCACGGCGTTCGGCAGGAACACGTCCACGTGCTCCAGCCGGTCGAGCACCTCGCTCGACCACATCCCGGTCGCGTCCCAGCCGAGGTCGGCGAAGACCGCGGTGCCCGTCCGCCGCATCTCCCGCGCCCAGCCCGGCACGGGATGCTCGATGTCGACGAAGCAGGCCCGCGCGGCGGGCGGCGGGGAGCCGAGCACCGCCTCCGCGCCGCCGCCGGACCCGATCTCCGGCATGGGCTTGGCGTAGGTGACCATGCTGCGGTCGGAGTCGTAGGCCAGCGACACCGTGACGGGGGTGGGCCAGCCGGTGATCCGGCGGGAGTGCCCGAGGTCGATGTCCTCCTGCTCGGCGAGCGTCCGCCACAGGTACGAGCCGAACATGTCGTCGCCGAACGGGGCGGCGAGCCCGACCCGCAGGCCGAGCCGGCTCATCGCCACCGCGATGTTCGCGATGCCGCCGGGCGCCGAGCCGAGCCCCTCGGTGAACAGCTCCGTGCCGGGCGGCGGCAGCCCCGGCAGCCCGGTGAAGATCATGTCCATGAACACCTGGCCGGACAGGAACACGTCCAGCTCGGGCGCCGCGCCGGGTTCGGCCGGCCGGTGCAGCAGGTCGTCGGCGAGGCCGCGCTCGGCGCACGGGTCGGCCAGGGACGGCTCGGGCGGCCGCCCGGGCTCGTCCGCGGCCCCCGGCCCCGGGTGCGCCGCCGCGGTCCCGTCCAAGGTCTGCGTTCTCATGAGGCCTCCTCGCGAGGGCCGTCGGTGCGGGCGGGGATCATCGGCCACCGGCCGTGAAGACGGCGGCGACCTCGGGGATCCGGTCGATGTATCCGTCGAGCAGCAGCCGGCCGACGCGCGCCGAGTCGACCAGCGGGTGCAGCGCGAACGCCTTGGCGGCCGCCGCCGGCGAACCGGTCACCGCCGCCTCGACCGTCAGCCGCTCGACGGCCTTGACCTGCTGCATCAGCCCGGCCTGGTGCAGGTCGGGCTGGTCGAGGGCGTGCGGGCGGATACCGCCGGCGTCGACGGTGACGGGCACCTCGACGACCGCGTCCGGCGGCAGCGCGGCGACGGTCGGGCCGTTCCGCACGTTCAGGATCATGGTGGCGGGCTCGCCGCGGCTGATCGCGGCCATCACGTCCAGGGCGACGCGGGCGTAGCCCTCGTCCACGGGGTCGACGCCGGCGTGGTCGTCGAGGGCCTCGCCGGTCCGCGCGCCCTTCATCTCGGCCATGTAGCTCGCGCTGCGGGACGCGACCGTCTCGCGCCACAGCTCCATCGCCGCGCCGCCGGACGCCGCGGCGATCCGCTCGTAGAACGCCTCCTGCTGCTTCAGCAGGAACTCGCCGCGGGTCTGCGGCGCGTCCAGGGTGGCGCGGACCGCCTCCCGGTTGAAGTAGTAGTAGTACAGGTACTCGTTCGGGATCAGGCCGAGGTCGCGCAGCCATTCGCGGCCGAAGACCACGCCCTCCTCCAGCGTGCCGAGCAGGTCGTCGTCGGCGAGCAGGCCGGGCAGGACGTCCACGCCGTCGTGCATGATGCGGCGCATCCAGCCGAGGTGGTTCAGGCCGACGTAGTCGAGCCGGACCCGGCCCGGATCGAGGCCGAGGGCGGCGGCCGCCCGCATGCCGAGCCCGGACGGGGTGTCGCAGATGCCGAGCACCCGGTCGCCGAGCACGCCCTGCATCGCCTCGGTGATCATGCCGGCGGGGTTGGTGAAGTTGATGACGTAGGCGTCCGGCGCGAGCGCCTTCACGCGATGCGCGATGTCGAGCATGACGGGAATGGTGCGCAGCCCGTACGCGATGCCGCCGGGGCCGGTCGTCTCCTGGCCGAGGACGTCCAGGTCCAGCGCCACCCGCTCGTCGCACACCCGGCCCTTGAGCCCGCCGACCCGGATGGCGGCGAAGACGAAGTCGGCGCCCTCCAGCGCCTCGTCGAGCCCGGTGCTGGTGAACACCCGCGGCGCGCCCTCGGCGCCGCCGGCGAGCGCCGCGAGCACGGCCGCCATCGCCTCCAGGCGGCCGGCGTCGGCGTCCTGCAGCCAGACCTCCTCGATGCGCGGGGAGCCTGGGTCGCGCAGCAGGGCCTGGTACACGTACGGCACCCGGAACCCGCCACCGCCGAGAATGGCCAGCTTCATGCGTAGAACACCTTTCCGCCCGCCTCGCGGCAGACTTCGAGCGTCCGGGGGTCGGCCCCGGCCGTCGTGACCAGCGCGTCGATCCGGTCGAGCGAGCAGACGCGCAGCGAGCCGGTGCCGGGGAACTTGGCCTCGGAGGCGACCAGGACCACCCGGTCCGCGGACTCCAGCATCGCCTGCTTGATCGGGGTCTCGACCTCCATGTCGTCCATGACGTGGCCGTCCGGCCGCACCCCCGTGCAGCTGAGGAACACGAGGTCGGCGCGGACCTGGCGGAGCGCCGTCTCGGTGAGGGACCCGACGAGGGACAGGTAGTTGCGCCGCACGACGCCGCCGAGCAGGCAGAGCCGGACGGCCTCGTCGTCGCGCAGCTCGTCCAGCACGGCGAGGTTGGCGGTGATGACGGTGACGGGCCGGCCGCGCAGGTGCCGGGCGATGAGCCGGGTGCTGGTGCCGATGTCGAGCACGACGACCATGTCGTCCTCGACGAGGGCGGCGGCCCGCCCGGCCACCGCCGCCTTCTCCGCGCTGTCGTGCTCCGCCGACGCGGCGAAGGAGATCTCGGGCGGCGCCGGGCGCGGCGACAGGGCCGCTCCCCCGTAGGTCCGCAGCAGCTCGCCGTTGCGGTCGAGCACGTCGAGATCGCGCCGGATCGTCGACTCGCTCACCTGGAGGGTCTCGGCCAGTTCGCGGACGGAGGCGGCCCCCTTCGTGCGCAGGGACGACACGATCTGCGCACGGCGCTTGCTCGATGTCACGCGGTGGAAGGTAACACCAATGCTCGACATCCGTCATCACCCTGGCGGAAACTTGCTCGAAGTCCGTCATTCATGGTGCTGACGTGCGAAAAGCCGCGCAGCCTGACCCCTGGAGTCAGGACGGCCGGTCGGATGCTTAGAACGTTCCACAATCCGGCGCGGCGGCGCCCGGGGACGCCGCGGCGGGCGATGTCAGGACCAAAGGTCAGATTCAAGGTCGCGCGAACCCTTGACGGAGACATATTCCCCGCCTTAAATCATGCTGTGAAATAACGGGTGAGCTCAGCGGCGCCCCGCATACTCCCACCCCCTGCGAAGGAGATGCGCATGCATCCCGTCCCGCCCCGCGCGCCGGCCAGGAGACCCTGGCCGGCCGGAGTCCTCGCCCTGCTGCTCATCGCCGCCCTCGCCGTCCCCGGCCCCGCCGGCCGGGCCGCCGCGGCGACGTGCGGCACATCGGACGCCGCGCTCAACCGCTCCGCCACCGCCTCCTCCGCCGAGAGCGCCGCCTTCCCCGCGTCCGCCGCCGTCGACGGCAACTCGGGAACGCGCTGGTCCAGCGCGTTCGGCGACCCGCAATGGCTCCAGGTCGACCTCGGCTCCAGCCAGGACATCTGCCAGGTCGTCCTCAACTGGGAGGCCG
>NZ_SMKY01000251.1 GCF_004349235.1 Actinomadura darangshiensis
ACCCGCCCCAAACCCATACAGAGATCAGCCTCGCCCCAGGGCGACAAGGAACCTTTAGTCGCCCTCCTTTTCCAGATCCCGCCCCGCACCGGACCCCCCGCCGGGCTCATTCCCTCGTTTTCGCAGGTGAGCGGCTCTCTATCCGACTTCCCCGGACGGCTTCGGACGGGCTCTGAATAAGAGTGGGTGAGCCCTTCCCTAAGTGAGGCGCAAGGAAGGATCTTGTTGCGCCGCAGGTGAGAGAAGGGGTGCCCGTTCGTCCGAAGCTTTGGGGAGCCAGGTCGGGAGCCGCGCGCCTACGCGGACTTGAAGATCTCGTTCATGTGCTCAGCGCCGTCGCGGATCTCGGGCCTGAGTTGGTGACGGTAGACGGTTTCGGTGATCTTGGTATTGGAGTGGCCGACCAGGATGCTGATCTTCTCTATGGGGACGTCGTGGTCGCTCATGATGGACACGAACGTGTGCCGCAGTTCGCGAGGACACCACTCGGCGGGGTTGAGGTCGGCCGCTTTCAGAACTTTGCGGAACCGGTGACGGACGTGTTGTGCGGTGTACGGCCTGCCGTCCTCGTGGCAGAACACAAGCCCGTTGTCCTGGTATGTGTCGCCAGCTTTGAGCTTCTCGGCGGCCTGCCTCGTCTTGAGAGCGCGTAGGGCGTCCACGGCCATGTCTGCGACGCCTAGACCGCGTCGGCTCAGCGTCGTCTTGGTCGCGCCCCTGTGCCGGTCGGCTCGGAGGACGTAGACGGTTGCCTTGTCGAGGTCGACGTCACTCCACTTGAGGGTGCGGAGTTCCTCTGTGCGGAGTCCCGAGACGATCGCCAGGACCACGTACGCGCCGAGTCGGTGTCTCGGCTTGCCTGCCTCTTCGAGTAGCGCTGTGGCCTGTTTCAGGCTGAGCGAGCGCGACTTGCGGCCGGGCTTGCCATCGGGGGTGTCGACCAGTTCGGCGACGTTCCGGCCGATGCGGTCATGGCGGGCCGCCCTGCGGATCGACCTCTTGAGGACGCTGTGAACGATCCCCAGGGAGGACGAGGTGAGGTGAGGGGCTCTGCCGTTGAGCCAGGTCTCGACGTCGTCGGCGGTCAGGTCCTTGAGGTGCGTCCTTCCGATGAACGGGATGAGCTGATGATCTGCCAAGGAGCGGTAGACGCCAAGGGAAGCCGGGGCCTTGCCGGACATAGCGAACGCCGTGAGCCAGTCCTCTACCGCGTCGCGGACGAGGTAGTTCCGGTTCGTCTTGACGCCCTTGTCCAGTTCTTCGGCGAGTTCCCTGAGCTTGTCCTTGACCTCGGTCTTGGTCTTGCCCTTCCTCTTGGGACGGTTGCGCTTGCCGTTGGGGTGGTGCCCGAGCGAGATGGCGCCTGTCCAGCCGCCGCTCTCCTCGTAGATCGACGCCGTGTACTTACCGATCATGATCTCTGCCAAGGGATCCCTCCTTGGGTAGGGGTGGAGTCGTTCTTGATCGGTCGCGATGCACCTGCGTCCGTGCGGCGACGCGGGTCAATGGCGCCTCCGTTCCGGGAAGCGGAGACGCCACGGCCCGAATCGTTCTGCGGAGGCTGGCGTAGATCGAGTTGTCAAGAACCGGGAGCCCCGGGGCCTTCCGTGTGGGTGGCGTGCCCTGGGCCTACGCACGACTCTAACTCAAGACGTCCCTAGACGTCCCTAGTCCGTGCTGGCGTTCTCTTCCAGGGAGGTGACGAACTCGGCGAGGTGCCGGTCAGTGATGCGGCGCAGCTTGCCGATTTTGATGCTGTGGAGTTGGCCGGTGCGGATCAGGAAGTAGACCTTGTCCCGTCCGATGTTGAGGATTTCGGCCACTTGCTCGACGGTGTACGCCTGCATGGGGCACCACCTCCTCTCACCCGGGTGTCGTCCCGGGGTCGTGCGTGGATGCGGGTTGGTGATCATCTCCTTGACTACGGTGAGTGCTCGTCTCTCGTCTCGTCTCAAAGGCGTCTCCGCCGCCCATACGTGCAGACGCGCACGCGAGACGAGACGTTGAGACGGTTACCGGGTGTGATCGGATGCCTTGTAGCGGCCTCGTCCGACCTGGACGGCGTGGTCGGCCTTCACCAGTTCGGCGAGGCGCCGGTAGAGGGTGGGACGGCTGAGTTGCGTGATCATCAGAAGGTGAGCGATCGGAAGCCCCTCGTCCGGCGCGCCGTCCAGGGCTTCCCGTAGCGCCCTCTCGGCAGGGTCTTCCTGAGAGGGCGTCACCGGGACGGACGGCTCGGAGATGGGCCTCATACGTGCCTCGTCCAGGGCCCGCTGAGAGACCTCGTCCAGGGCCGGACGCATGGACGAGTGGCGCTCTGCCGTCTCCGCCACGGTGGCATCGGTCAGGAGGTAGGCGCGGCCTCGCCGAGGTGTGTCGTGCTCGGGCGCCGACAGCAGGAACTTGCCGGGGGCGTTGAGGGTGTGCGCGTGCCATCCGGCGCTGAGCATCCCTTGCCCAAGGATGAGATCGACGTCCTTGCGCTCCCGGACGCGGAAGCTCACCCGGACGTCCATCTGAGACCGGACGGCACCCTTGCCCATGGCCTTCTGTGTGGGGCGCTGAGTGGCCGCGATAAGCGTCACGGCGACAGCACGCCCCCGCCGCGCGATCGAGTCCGTGTCGCCGGCGGCATCGGGAGCATCCTCGGCGAGTTCGGCGTACTCGTCCACGATGATGACCAGCGCGGGAAGCTCCGGGGCCGGGTCCCACACGCGCCGCCCGTTCGCCGTGAGCCATTCGGCACGCGCCTCTAGAACGGTCACGGCGTCACGCAGCATGGCGCGGGCTTGTTTGGGTGTGGTGGCGAGGCGATCGATGCACGATGACCACGGCTGGAGTTCCATCCCGCGCTTGAGGTCGATCGCCCAGATGACCACGTCCCGGCATGCGCTGAGATTGCCCATGAGGACGTTGATTCCGCCGCTCTTGCCCGAACCGGCTACACCGCCGATAAGGCCGTGACGTCTCAGCAGCAGAACACGCGCGCCGGTGGCATCCTCGAACGGGCCAAGGTCGATCGGTTCGGTAATGGACGTGACGCGCGGTCCAGGCCACGGGATCGCATCAGCGTGCGGGTCGGTGTCGAGTACCCGCAATTCGAACCGATTGGCCCTGTCATCGGAAGTCGGAGAGACACGCACAGCGCCCCGAAACGTTCCGAGAGCCGACTCAATCGCGGGAACCCTCCCGATGGCGTCCTGGATCGTTTGGCCGCGTGCCAGGGCGAATCGTGCGCGCCACCCCCACACGTCCACGACCGCGGATTGCGCGCGTGATCCGGCGAGTCCGACGTCTTTCGCGATGTCCGGCCATGCGGCTATCTGTCGATCGACACGCACTCTGGCGCGCCGTCTCCGGTGTGCCCACCACGGCAGGGCGAGCACGAACCCGCCGCCGGCGAGCATGAGGGGTAGGGGACGGGAGGTGATGCCCAGGGCGGTACTGGCCGAGAGCCACCCACCGCTACCCATGGCGACGGCGGCGGCATAGGCTCGCTCGATCCGCAGGGCAAGCCCTGCCCGTTCCCCGAACACGGCGAGAGCCCACGCGGCCACCACAGCGACAGCCAACAGCCAGGGCCACCAATCCGGGTGCATGAGGTGCAAGAGCGCGCCCCCAACGGCGAGCACGGCCACCAGGTAGGCCGGGGCCAGCTCGGACCGGTATCGCCACATGGCCCGCGCGAGGAGCATGCCGGCGACGTCCGGGAACGGCCCGTCACTGTCGATGATCACCATGGGCTGGAGCCCGTTGCGCCGCATCTTGTGCGCATGCCGCCGCATCTGGCGCGTCCGGCTCATGAGCGCCCCCAGAAGTCCGGGGGAAGGTGCCCTTGCGCGCGAAGTTCGTCGCGCAGGTAGTACAGGGGATCGGGTTCGGCGTCACGGTCGGCTTTGAGGGTGGCGCGTCCAGCGGCCACCAGGTTCGCGCGGTCGCGCCGCACTTTCGACACCACAGCAGAAAGCCGGGTGATCTCGGACACCAGCGCGGGCACATCGGCGAGCGCGCCGTAGAGGCGAAGCCACAAATCCTCTATGGACGGCATCGCAGCGGACAGATTCGAGACGATTTCACGCGCGACGAGGTTGCGCGTACGGACCTCCTGAACGTTGACCTTCACGTGCGGTGTATCAGGCACCAGGGCATCCCTCCCTTCGGTCGGGAACATCAGTGCTGAGAAAGGGACTGGACGAGAACGGACACCAGTCGCCGTATTTCCGGCGCGGCACTGGTCGCGGCGAGGAAGAACCCGAACAGCAGGCACACCGCGATGTGCCAGCCACGCAGCCCCATGTACCGCCAAGCGACCCACACCAGCGCGCCGAGGATCACCACCAGGGGAACGGAGACGTTCACAGGCTCACCCCCTTCACAGCCACAGGTCTGGATACCGCGAACCGTGCCCGCGCCGGAGCCACCGTGCGCGGGCGCGGCACTTGCGGCACCGCCGGTTGCCGGGCTCGACCCGCGCGCCGCAGACGCACGCGTGACCGGTGATGACGCGAGGCATGCGCCGCATGCTCACCGCCCCGCCGGAACGCGCTCGGGGACGTCGTCACCTGTCTGAGTACTGAGCAGACGCCGGGAGGCAGTACCGCAGCGGGACGACTCGGCACGCCTCCGCGCCACGCGGTGCTCTTCGGCGTGGATGCCGATGACGAGCATGGCGAAGATTCCGCAGGTGGAACCGGCGAGGAAGACGGCGATGATCGATGCCAGGACGAGGATCATGTGCGATCACTCCTCTCGTAAGCCCGGAGCCGGCGGGGGCGGTTTCGGGCGGTCGGTGGCTTACGAGAAAGAGAGTGCGCTCGACCTGGGGGACGAGATCACTACATGACTGGACGTGTTCAAGACGTCCTTCTAGGGTTGATCGCGTCCTAGGACGTCCTGGATCTCGGACGGGTGCATGCCAAACGAACGCCTACGCGCTGCTCTGCTAGAGCAGGGCTTGACTATCGCCACGCTCGCCGAGTCGATCGACGTGGATCCCAAGACCGTAGAACGGTGGATCACCAAAGACCGCACCCCCTACCGGCGGCACCGCTACGCAGTAGCTTCACGCCTGGGCGCAGACGAGACGTTCCTATGGCCGGACGCGCTCTCCAACGAGCAGGTCACCGCAGCGTCCAGCAGTGAACTAGTGACGATCTACCCGCACCGGACGTCCGTTCCAAGGGACGCCTGGGGACGTCTCTTCGCCGCCGCCAAGGAAGAGATCGGCGTCCTGGTTTACTCCGGCCTCTTCCTCTCCGAAGACGCCGGCATCCAACGCACCTTCGCCGAAAAAGCAGAGGCCGGCGTCCGAGTCCGCATCCTCCTCGGCGACCCAGACAGCCCCCAAGTAGCCGAAAGAGGCGAAGACGAGGGTGTAGGCGAAGCCCAAGCCGCCAAGATCCGCAACGCCCTCGTCCTCTACAAGAAACTGCGCAGACAAGACGGTGTAGAGTTCCGCTTCCACCACACGGTCCTCTACAACTCCATCTACCGCGCAGATGACCAGCTCCTCGTCAACACCCACGTCTACGGCGTCACGGCACCACACGCCCCCGTTTGGCACCTACGCCGCATAGCCGGCGGAGATCTGGTCAACACCTACATAGAAAGCTTCGAACGCGTCTGGGAAGGCGCTACGCCTATATCGGGGGACAGTTAGATGGGCCGTAGGGTAGATTATTACGATGATCCGGATGCCCCGGAAGCAAACAGTATTGTTCCATCGGTCAATGTAATCGCCGCTAACGAAGACGGCGAAATTCTGTTGATCCTTCGAGCTGATAACGATAACTGGGCTCTACCTGGAGGCGCGGTCGATCTCGGAGAGTCGGTCAGGCAGGCGGCGATTCGAGAGACTCGCGAAGAGACGGGTATTTCTTGTGAAATAGTCGGGATAGTGGGTATCTATTCCGATCCGCGCCACGTCATTCGGTACACAAGTAACGAAGAAGTGCGTCAAGAATTTTCGATTGTCTTGACAGGGCGTCCGATTGGTGGGCGACCGACTCCCAGTGACGAATCACGTGAAGTGCATTGGATGGCATCGGGCGATATCAAGTCGTTGCGGATGGACCGCTCAATGCGCTTGCGTATCGACCACTATCTGGAGGGCCGTAAGGCGCCATTTATCCTCTAATGAGGAGGGCCCTGCACTGGTGGCCAGTGCAGGGCCCTGGTATCACTTAGTGATACCAATCGCGGACGATCTGATATGCCAGTCGCGCGAACGAAACTAGCACGCTACAGATCGAGAGCGCTGACCACCACCAAGGACGATCGTTGCTCTTGTCCCGCTTCGGAAACATGTCCTACCTCCCGCCTGATTTCCGGCGAGATCTTCTGATCTCTGTCCCGGAGGGCCACTCCACTCGGAGTTGGTTGAGGAAGGAGGAACCCCCCGGGGGAGATGAAGAGTGAGGTCACGTCCCGCGCAGATAATACTGCGACCGATAAGAATTTGGTATCCGATCGGCAATCTTCACGAATCGTGTCCGCTTCGTAGCTTGTGGCTACCGAATGCAAGGTAGTCACATCCTGGTAGGTGTTGAGTCGATCAAGGCATTGACCTGGGTTTTCTTTTGGATGTCGCGCACAGCATCGACGAGTTCCGGTTCTGCAAGATGGGTGAAGCGGGTGACCGTGTGCGAGGGTCCGTAGCGTTTGCGGATCTCGGCGAGCCGCTCGGAGACGACCACAGGATTCCCGTCGGGTGTGGTCGTCATGTCGCAGTAGATGAGGGCGCGGCTCAAACATCCAGTGATCTGAGGAAACTCATGGGCCAGGTCTCCTGCCAACCCTCGTTCTCTAGCTTCGATGATGGCGCATGAGTGACCGGCGACGAGACGGCATAGCACCTCGTCGGCCTGAGTAGCGTCACGGAGGTAGCGGGCGCCGTCTAGGGGGTGGAATCCGGTGCTGACGAGGTCGGGGGCGTATCCGATGTCGTGGAGCCATGCGGCGGCTTCGAGGAGATCGGCGTTGTTGCCGAGGATGGGGGCGAGGGTGCGGGCTTGGCGGGCTACGCCCTGGGTGTGTGCCCAGCGGCGGGGGAGTGGGGTCTCTAGGTGCTTGCGTGCGAGGTCGCGCGCCCATGCTGCGGTGTTCTTCTTCATAGGGCCGACGCTACGAGGAGTGGGCTGGACGTCCACGGGCGTGCAGGGGTCATCTGGGGACGTCTTGGCGGACGTAGCGTCCTTTGCCGTGGACGCAGGTAGCCAGGCCGGCGGCTTCGAGGGCTATGAGGGCCGTGCGGGATGTAGCACGGGATACGCCATAGCGGCGGGAGAGTTGAGCTTCGCTCGGTATGGCGTCGCCTGGTTGGAAGTGTCCGGTCTCGATTTGGTGGCGCAGGTTGGCGGCTATGTCCTCAGAGTGTGTTCGTGGCTGCGTGGCGCCGTCTTGGGCAAAGCGGCCTACGCCGGTGCGGACGGCTATGAGTCCCTCGTCTTGCAGGGCGGACAGGGCCCGCCGCACGGTGTTGCGGGCAACGCCGTACTCGGCGCAGAGGGCGGCTTCGCTCGGTAGGCGGGTGCCGGGGGCGTAGGTGCCGTCTGTGATGCGTTGGCGTAGCGCGTCGGTGATGCGCGCGTAGGTGCCCCATGCCGTGCGGCGGGTCATGTCACTGTTGCTCGTCCCTGAGCGGGTCGAACGCCGCCGAGACCCAAGGTGTGAGCAGGATGGCCAGTTTGTCAGCGGCGAGTTCGACGCGCCTGCACGGTGTGAGCCACAGGCCCGTGCTGGATTGGTACCACCATGCGCCGTCGCCCCAAGCGATGGACACGCTCTCGCCGATCGTTGGGGTGCACTTTGAGTAGATGCGCAAGAGTCGGCGGGATCCGGTGGTGCGGAGTTGGGTCTTCCAGCCGTCTCGGCGCATCATGAGGGCGAGGAGGGTGAGGTGCCAGCGTGCGCGCCATGGGCCGCTGTAGGTGGGCAGAGGGGGCGCAGTCGGTGCGTTCGGGGGAATGAGCACCGACCGCGCCGCCTCCTCCCCACCCCATGAGGCCGCGCTCCCCTGCGCGGCCTCCTCTGGTGACGGCTGCGGGGATCGATCCCGTGCCATCACCAGGTCCCAGCGCGCGTGACCTTGGCACGCTCGGCCTCGTTCACGAGCGCCTCACGCAACTCGGTGGGGCCCGACGCGACCACGGTGGGGTCCACACCGGCGTGCGGGTCGTGCAAGCTCGCCACCCAGTCCCCGAGACGTCCGTCCCACCGCGTGGCGCGCCAGATCCGGTGACCGGTGAAGTCACGGCGCAACTCGGCGAGCGCCTCGTCCGCCGTGTCCGTGTCGATCTCGTTTGTGTTCGGGTTGGCCTTTTGGGGCCATTCGCTGGGCATGGGGGCTCCTTGACTTACGTGCGGTTCGTTGGGGCGAAGTGGAGTGTTCGCCGTGCGTCTTGAGCCTTCCGTCCGGTGTGGGACCTCTCCATCGGCATCTAGGGACGTCTAGGGACGTCTTCTGTTAGCGTCGTTCATGTGACGTCCTTACTTGCATCGCGGGAGGTTCGGTGAACGACTTGTTGCGGCGTGCCTTTGCGGACGCGAACCTGACCGAAGCCGACGTTGCGGCGAGGTTGGGTGTGGACCCCAAGACCGTCCACCGATGGCTCGCCGGACGCGTCCCCTACCCCCGCCACCGGACGAAGATCGCTGCCCTGGTCGGACGCGAAGCGGCGGACCTGTGGCCGCACGTCGCCGTGACGAGCACTCCGGTAGAGGCGCCCGTGATTGAGATTCTCGCGACCTACCCGCATCGATGGGCGGTCCCTCGTCCGGTCTGGCATCAACTCTTTCGGGCCGCGCGGGACGAGATCGGCATTCTGGCGTACGCGGGGCTCTTCCTCGCCGAGGACACAGGCATCATGCGCACGCTCGCCCAGAGGGCACATGAAGGTGTCTCAGTGCGGATCCTGCTCGGTGACCCGGACGGAACGTGCGTTGCTGAGCGCGGCAGCGACGAGGGCGTTGGCGAGTCCATGGCCGCAAAGATCCGCAACGCCCTCGTCCACTACCAGGCCCTACGGGACGTGAACGGCATTGACGTCCGGCTACATAACACCGTGCTCTACAACTCGATCTACCGCGCCGATGACGAGCTGCTGATCAACCCACACGCCTACGGCATCGCCGCGGCCCACGCGCCCGTCATGCACCTGCGCAGAACCGAAGACGGCGACATGGCGAGCACATACCTGGAGAGCTTTGAGCGTGTCTGGTCTGGCGCGTCCCCCATGGACTAGGGCGTGTCCCGTCATGTAGCGCCCCAGAATTTGGCGCCGGAACTCTGTGCAGACCTTCCGCATATCTTCAAGGCAGCCTGACGACCGGGCCGCACGCGCGGCTGAGCCGACGCCTGGCCCTCCGTCTCTGCCTGGGCGCCGGTTACGGCACCAGGCCGACGCCCGGTCGGCAGGCGCGAAAGCCGGCAGAAGTCACGGGGCCGCACGAAGACGGAGACCAGTCACGGGGACGAACTGGCCGCGCCGGTGCCGCTGGCCGGTTCCCGACTTGCGCGGGGACCCCGCGCGGGGGCTCTCGACGGCCAATGCGGGCAGACAGCAGCGCCAGCCCGTCCGCCGGTCCAGGCTACGAGGCCCCTACGTTGCCCCGACCCCACACAAGTCCGGAACCTTCCAGCTCACCAACGTCACGGCTTAGCGTTGCTGGTTCTCCGTGGGTTGGTCTAGTTGTTGCTCACGCTTTCTCTGTTCACTCCGGATTGATTCCACGCGTTCAGCAAATTCGCCTAGAGCCTCATCCGCATCTTCATATTTCTTGTAATGGCCAACGCGCAGCTCCAAACTACTGATCTCTTCGTCAATTGCATCGGCGGTCTGTTGAAGATAGAATCCCCGCTCGCGGAACTTGAAGTACCCAGTAAAGCCGGATGCGACTCCTACGGTAAATGTAACTGCTACAAGTATCCACTTCTGCACCCCCTTGATATCGGCCAAACCGGCAATTGTCGACGATGCAAGAGAGCCAATAATGATTATCGATTGGAATAGATTGTGCACTCGCCGATAGTATTTCTGTCCCACGCGGTGGCTGTTAATCACTTGGGGGACGGCTTCTCGATAGACGTGTCTAGAGGTAGTAGGTGTCAGGATCATTTTCGCAGCATAAAGACGCTTCCTCTCTTCTGCTATCTCCAACTCAAGTCGCTTGTCCGTAATGAAGTACGAATCCCAGTCAGGACCGTCATCGGACATAAACGCTGCAATGAAGGTAACGAAAGTTGTGATTGCCAAGACGGCGGCTACCGGTATGAATGCAATATTAACGCGGGTCAAATTAATGTGGCCCCATGTGAAAATATTTACCAACACCACAGCTGGGACGAATGCGGCAGTGAGGAACCAGGTCAAAACGAAAACAAATCGCAACCTTCTCGCGCTGCGTATTTCGTTGCGAATTGTGAGTATCTTGCGATTGTGCCCCAAGAGCTCTTCAATTGCAGCTTCTTCTGTGCGGGCCACGATTTCAGTCATCGCCATTTCCTGCGTTAAGAGCTTTAATTTCAAGTCTACTCATTGTAAGGCGCGGAGTCCCTAAATATGGTGATATAACATATTCTGTCCTAAGCTGGCCTCTCTCTGAACTGCGTAGCGCTCTCCCCCGCCATCCTGGGGTCAAGTGGGCGCCGGCGGCACGCAGAAGCCCCCAGCCGCGGCCCGAGTGGGACGTGACTGGGGGCTCCTCGGTTCATGCTGGGGCGGCTTGCTCCATGTTGGTGATGATCTGCCTCACCTTGCGGCGGTCGATGCCGTACTTTTCGGCAAGGTAGCGCTGAGAGACCGGACGGCCCGGCCCGTCTAGGCTTGCCCTGTACTCCTGCAACACTGCCTGTTCCGGCGTCTGCTCCACTTTGGTGCGAAGTTGTTCTGGTTCGGTGCGTTCCTCGTCCTGGGTAAGGTCCCCGAGCGCGGCGCTGCGCGTGAGTGTCATCAGGAGTTCGAAACTCCCGACGAGGGCGAGTGCGGGCCATGCGCTGACGATGGCCCCTAGAGCGCCGTGGGAGGCGCCGTGTGCCACGTTGGCGCCTACCGTCGCCACGATGCCCACGGCGAGGCTCCATTTGGCCAACGGTGGCGCGGCTTGCTTCCGGCGGCTTGCGTCCAGGATCACCATGGACGCTGCCCAGATGAGGCCGTCCACCGTGAACGGGACGAGGCGTGCGGTCGGGCCGGACTCGCCGTGTGAGTGGACTAGTTCGTAGGCGTGCCGGTATGAGATGACGGCTGCCACGGCGGCTACCGCCACCACGGCGAGCGCGGTTGTGATCCGGATGAGGCGATCAGTCACGGGCCAGCTCCCTGCGCCACTCGTTTACGCACGGGTCGTCCTCGCCGTGGGTGAGGACACGTTCGGCGAGAGACAAGGCCGTGATCGCCGCGTTGCGGTCGAGTGGGCGCGGCCATGCGGTGACGTGCCATCCGCAGTCGGAACGGGTGGCTGTGGCTATGACCTCGTTGTTTACCGTCGCGGTCATCGCTGTTTCGGTGATTTCGAGGGCCATGGAGACCCCTCCTCCCTGCTGAGAGGGAGGGAGCCAGGGGAGCCAATCTCGGGAGCCAACGCCATTCGGGTTGAGTCGACGGCGCTCGACTGTACCGGACTGTTCCCCTGAACTCCTTCCCTTGTTTTCGCAGGTGAGCGGCTCTCTGCACGACTTCCCCGGACTGCTTCGGACGGTGGCTGAATAAGGCTTGCTCAGGGGTTCCCTAAGTGAGGCTTAAGGGCGTTCTGTTGGGGGTTCTGGCGGCTTAGCGTTACGGGTGTCAGATCGAAGACACGGCGGAGGTGCACAGGCGGAGAGCAGAGCGAACGTCGGCTGAGGTTCCGACTGAGGTTCCTGATTGAGACAGGTTTCTGGCCCGCACGGCCCCGTAACCCCGCTCTGGGGCCGTGCGGGCCAGAAGTCTTTTTCAGCGGGGAAGGGCGCCCAGGAGGAGGAGGCGGAAGGCGTCGGCGGTGCCGGCGGCCGTGGTGTCGCCGGTGGCCAGGCGGCGGACGGCGAGGCCGTAGAGCATGGCGACGATCGCGGGGGCGTGGCGTTCGGCGTCCGGGATGTCGAGGGCCTTCAGGATGGCGGCGGCCAGGTGGTCGTAGGCCTCGACGGAGCGGATCGAGGTCTCGCGGAGGGCCGGGTCGCGGGCGGCGTGCAGGTGGAGTTCGAGGTTCGCGATCTGCTCCGGGCCGTAGGCGAAGTCGACGACGGCCTTCTCGACCTCGTCGGGTGCCTGCGCGGGGGCGTGGACGGAATCGGCCAGGGACGTCACGTAGGCGGTGATGCGGGCTATCTCGGCGTCCACGAAGGCGTGCAGGGCCTCGCGGAGGAGGTCCTCCTGGCTGGGGAAATGGTAGGTCAGCGAGCCGAGGGAGACGCCGGCCGCGCGGGCCACGGCCCGGTTGGTCACGGCGCTGATGCCCTGCTCGCCGATCAGGCGGAGGGTGGCTTGGAGGATGTCTTCGCGGGCGCTCATCGGTGGACAGTCTTCCCTAGGACGGTGTGCTTCAGTATCGTTCGTTCGAACGAACGATAGCGGGAGGCGTTTGTGGAGCTGGGGCTGGCCGGGCAGGCGGAGGCGCTGGCGAGGGGAGAGATCTCCTCAAGTGAGCTGGTCGAGGAGAGCCTGGAGCGCATCGGGCGGCAGGAGTCGCTCGGGGCTTTCCGGGTCGTGCGGAGCGAGGCGGCGGGGCAGGAGGCCCTGGATGCCGACAAGCGGCTGGCGAACGGCGAGCGGCTGCCATTGCTCGGCGTGCCCGTGGCCGTCAAGGACGACACCGATCTGGCGGGGGAGACCACGCCTTTCGCGGTGGCCGGGGATCATCTGCCCGCCAAGCGGGACGCCGAGGTCGTGCGGAGGCTGCGGGCCGCGGGTGCCGTTGTCGTGGGCAAGACCACCACGTGTGAGCTGGGACTGTGGCCCTTCAGTGAGTCGGCCGAGTACGGGTGCGCCCGGAATCCGTGGAATCCCGAATACACCCCGGGCGGGTCGTCGGGCGGGTC
>NZ_SMKY01000252.1 GCF_004349235.1 Actinomadura darangshiensis
CCGCCCCCACGCCCCCCGTGGTGCGCGCCGTCATCTAACCGGCCCAAGTGCCGCTGCGCCTAGACGAGAACGTCTGCCTGAATCCGTTCCCTGGCGGTGGCATCCCAGCGTTCATCGGTGACCTCGCTGGTCAGTCCGCTCAAGGCCATGGCCACAACATGGGAAGTCGCGCCGAATGCGACTCGTCACGCGCTCGGAAATGTCCGCCGTCATCCGGTCACGGTCGCGCGCGGGCGTTCTTGCCAGGCGAGGGCGCGCTGCGGGTGGTGCTTAGTGCGGCGTGGATCACTGGTGTGGCGGTCTTGGGGCGGCGCGCGGTCGGCGCCGCTAGGATCGCGGCGCTCGGACAATTGGAGGCGGACATGACCATTTTCGGCATCGACTATGCCTGGTCCCATCCGAGTGTCAGCGCGATGCGGTCGGCCGGTGTGAAGTTCGTGTGCCGGTACCTGTCCCATGACGCGAGCAAGAACCTGGACCGTGCCGAGGCCGATCGGTTGTCGGATGCCGGGATCTGGATGGTCGTGGTGTGGGAGACGACCGCCAAGCGTGCCCTGTCCGGCAAGGCCGGCGGGGCGGACGACGCCCGCGAGGCGGCGCGGCAGGCCAAGGCATGCGGGATGCCGGAAGACCGGCCGATCTACTTCGCCGTGGACTGGGACGCCACCCCCGGTCAGCAGGACGACATCAACGCCTACCTGGACGGGGCAGCGTCGGTGATCGGCCGGGACCGGGTGGGGCTGTACGGCGGCTACTACCCGGTGAAGCGCGCCCTGGACGCGGGGAAGGCGCGGTGGGCGTGGCAGACCTACGCCTGGTCGGGCGGCCAGTGGGTCGGCCGGGCGCAGATCCAGCAGTACCGCAACGGTGTGCAGGTCGGCGGCGCGGACTGCGACTACGACCGCGCCATGGAGGCGGACTACGGACAGTGGCGCGTGGGCGTCACGGGAGGAGATGACATGCCCCTGTCCCAGGAGGACATCGAGAAGGTCGCGGCCGAGACGGTGAAGGAGCTGCTCCACGCGCGCTACAACCGCCGGGGCCACACCGTCGGCCTCGCGCTGGAGACCGCCCGCGACGGCATCGTCGAGCTCCTCACCCGCACCCCGGACGTGGACGATGACGCCATCGCCGCGGCGGCCCTCGCGGGTCTCACCCCGGAGAAGATCGCCGCCGCGATCCCCGAGGAGGCCGCCGACCAGGTGGCGGCCGCGCTGGCGGCGCGCCGTTCCGCCGCCGAGTAGCGAGTCCGGCGGTTAGGGCTCGGCCAGCCGGTCACGAAGGCGCGCGGTGAGCTGGACGCGCACGTTCCTGGGTGCGGGACGCCTGTCGGGGTTGGGGATCACCAGGTCGTCTCCGTCGAAGCGCGGGATGACGTGGACATGAAGATGCGAGATCACCTGGTCTGGCGCATTGTTGTTGTTCATGACCGTGGTCCCCATTGCGCCGAAGGCGGCCGGGGCGGCGCGGGTGACCCGGGTCACCACTTCGAGCAATTCCGTCAAGAGCGGCGGCTCGGCCGCGTGCAGTGCGGTGACATGCGCTACCGGGCAGACGAGGACCTGGCCGGGGTTGGCGGATCGCTGTTTGAGAGCCGTCGAGACGAACACCCGGTCGGTCCGGAAGGCGACCAGGTCGTCGTCAGTCTCACCGCTTCCGATCATGCAGAAAGGGCATTCGTCCTTCACGCGGTCATCGTCACACATGTGTCCGTCCCGGACGATCCCATCGGCGGCGGTTGTTCTTGTGGTCGGACGGCGCTCGTGCCGCGATGTTGAGAAGAGCCGGCGGCGGCTCCTGTAAAGCCGGCGGCGAGGGCGCTGTCGTCTGATTGGCAACCGCCGCTCCATGTAGCGTCGGCGACCGTTGCGGTCACGGTGACCGTGGCCGACTCCGTCGCTGGTCTGCGCAGGTCAGGGCTTGTTATCCAGAGGATGAGGCTGTTTATCCACAGGCTGTGGACAATTGGGTCCGGTTTCGGCGTGGAACTCGTGGACGACTTCGATCCGGCCGACGATGTGAGCGTTGAACTCCTCGAGTTCTTCTGCGGGGACCCACAGTTCCAGGATCGTCCGGCCGCCGGCCTGGCGGACGGGGTAGCGGGCGGCGAAGGCGGCGTCCACCTCGAATCTCGTCACGTATCCCGAGCCGTGTGCGGGGACGTTCCAGTCGCGTGCGATCTTGATCGCGTAGTCCTCGTTGAGGACGGGATAGAAGATCGGCTGGTCGGGCAGCCGCGGGGGCCAGGAACGCCAGTCGCAGGCGCGTAGGAGTTCCAGTTCGGCGGGGCCGACCGGACGCCAGAGGGTGCGGGTGGGCATCTGCGGAGTCTGCCCGGAACGTGCGGCCTTTGGCCAAGGCATTTACGCGGGTTCTCTGGTCAGCGTCAGGTCGAATTCGGTGTGCCGGACAGGGTTCTCGTCGGTCGGCCCAGCGAACTCGACGATGAGGCTTTGCTTGACGGCGAAGACCGCGTCGGAGTCCAGGTACGGACTGCCCGCGACGAAGACGTGGGTCGTGAGCGGGGTATGGCCTTCCGCGCGGACGATGAAGTGGATGTGCGCTGGACGGTACGGATGGCGTCCGGTGGCTTCGAGGAAGCGTCCGATGGGGCCGTCCGTGGGGATCGGGTAGTGGCTGGGCACGACGGTGCGGAAGTGGAACCGGCCCTCGGCGTCGGTGTGGAAAAGTCCGCGTCCGTTGCCGGCCGGTTGGATCCCGGGTTGCTGGACGTCGTAGAAGCCCTTCTCGTTGCACTGCCACACGTCGACCTCTGCGCCGGGCAAGGGTGTGCCGTCGGTGTCCACAACATGTCCGGACACCAAGCACGGTTCTGCTTCACCCACCAGGTCGATGCTGTCGCCGAGCGCGCGCGGGGGCGACTCCACCATGTGGAAGGGGCCCAGGACGGTGCTCTCTGTGCCGCCCTCGTTCTCGTTCAGGGTCTCCACCAGCATCGACACGCCCAGGACGTCCGATAGCAGCACGAACTCTTGGCGTGTGTCCGTGCAGGTGTGTCCGACCGCGGTGAGGAACTCGATCGCCTGTTCCCACTCGTGGATGGACGGCTTCACCTCGCGGACGAACGCGTGCAGGTGGTGGGTGAGCGCATCCAGCAGTTCGTGGAGGCGAGGGGACGCGGTGTCGCGGAAGCTCTCCTGGACGGCCTGGGTCGCGGTGTGCTCGTTGAAGTCCACGAATGCCCTCCTGTCCACAACCTGTGGAAAACCTTGCGGTGGGGACAACCCCACCTTCGATAGTGGTGCCGGCCAGGATGTTTCGCGGCCCGCCGACCGATGGAATCGACGGCATGGACCTCCCCACGCCAGGCATGCGCGCCGCGAAGATCACCCTGGGCGCGCTGGTGGCCACCGCGATGGTGGCCGCGATCACCCACACATCATCCTCCATCCCTTCGGTCCGCGCGCAGTTGCACGACGCGGCCGTTCCGTCCGGCGGGTGGACGGCGGCCTGGGGTGCCGGAATGCAGCCCGCGGTCGCCGGCGACGATCCCAACTGGTCGCGCAAGGGCTTCGCCGACCAGTCCGTCCGGCAGGTCGTGCGGGTGGGGGCGGGCGGCGCCGAGGTCCGGATCCGGCTGTCGAACGCCTACGGGACGCGGCCGCTGCGGGTGGCGGGCGCGTCGGTCGGACGGTCCGCGGGCGGCGCCCTGGTGTGGCCGAAGACGATCAAGCCGGTGACGTTCGGCCACGCGTCGAAGGCGGTGGTCCCGGCCGGGAAGGAGCTGGTGAGCGACCCTGTGCCGCTGTCCACATCGCCGCTGGAGCGGCTGGCGGTCACGATGCGCTTCGCCGCGCCGACCGGGCCGGCCACTTTCCACAGGTACGCGATGACCCGGTCGTTCCGCGCGCCTGGCGATCACCTTTCGGACGTCGGCAAGGACACGTTCACCGAGTCCACGGCCTCCTGGTACTACCTGGCGGGCGTCGAGGTCGCCGGGCGGCCTGTCCAGGGCGACCCGGCGGGCGGCAGCGTCGTCGTGTTCGGCGATTCGCTCGTCGACGGCGTCGGCTCCACCCTGGACGCCGACGCGCGTTTCCCGGACGGCCTGCAGGAACGCCTCATCGCCGCGCGTCGTCCACGCGGAGTGGTCAACGCGGGGATCGGCACGGGGAAGCTGCTGCGCGATTCGGCGTGCGGGGGCGAGAAGGGACTGTCGCGGTTCGGGCGGGATGTACTGGACCGTCCGGGCGTCCGGTCCGTGATCGTGCACCTGGGCGCGAACGACATCGGGGCGCCGGAGGTGGACGACCCGTGCGTCCGGCCGAATCCGAAGGTGACGGCGCAGCAGCTCATCGCAGGGCACCGCGCGCTGATCCGGGCCGCGCACGCGCGCGGCGTCAAGGCGATCGGCATGACGATCCTGCCGATGAAGGGCGCGTTCTTCCCGCTGTGGAGTCCCGCGGGGGAGAAGGTCCGGCAGGCCGTGAACCTGTGGATAAGGACCGGTCACGAGTACGACGCCGTCATCGACGCGGACAAGGTCATGGCCGATCCGGCGGATCCCGAGATGCCGCGGCCCGGCTACGTCTACATGGACGGCCTGCACCCGAACGATGCCGGCTACCAGGCCCTGGCCGCGGGAGTCGACCTCGATCAGCTCTAGTAAAACTTGACTACCAGGCATCGGGCTTCCTAGGCTGCGATCATGGGCGAGAAGGCGATTCCGATCTTTCCGTGCCGCTCGATCGAGACGACCTGGGAGTTCTATCAGGCGCTCGGCTTCGAGCGGACCACCTGGCAGACGCGTCCGAACCCGCATCTCGCGGTCCGCCGGGGCGATGTCGAGCTGCAGTTCTTCGGCTGGAAGAAGCACGATCCGGCCGCGTCGATGAACATGTGCTACATCACCACTACAGATGTGGACACCCTGTACGAGGCGTTTCGCGGCGGACTCCGGCAGGCGCTCGGCCGTGTCCCCGCCCGCGGGCTTCCGCGCCTGAGCGCCCTGCGGGACATGTCGTACGGCGTCCGGCAGTTCCTGCTCAGCGACCCGGACGGCCTCCAGCTCCGGATCGGCCAGCCCATCTCGGACGACACGCGGCACGCGCCGATACCGGAGGAGAAGGTGGCCAGGGCGCTCCACATGGCGTCGCTTCTGGGCGACTCGAAGGGAGACCACCGGGCCGCCGCCAGGATCCTCGATCGGCTGCTCGGCTCCGGCGAGCCGCTGACCGCGGCCGAACGGGTGAGGGCCCTCGTCCTGCGCGCCGACGCGGCCGTCCACCTGCAGGAATGGCCGCGATTTCAGGCTCTCGCGACCGAGGCTCGCGCGGTCGATGTGCCCGAGCCGGCCGCTCCCAGCCTGGCCGACGACCTCCGCCGCCTGTCCGACCTGGAAGCCGCCGCGGCAGAGCCCTAAGCCCGCCGGGCTCGGGTCGCGACCGTGATCGTCCGGCCTGCGCGAACCACCTCGCCACGGTTGGGCGTGGCCTCGGGGCCTGTGGGAACTCGGTGGACGGCTGGGGACGTGGTTGGGGATTCCTGTGGGTAACGCTGTCCACCGGCGCGGTGGCGATGTGGAGAGAATCCGCCCACAGGCTGTGAACGGGTTGTGGGCAACGTGGCCGTCATGGTGGTCTTCTCGCTGGTCAGCGGCTTTTCCACGACGTGGACAACTGAGCGGGCGGGCTGGGGGCAAGCTGGGGAAGAATGGTGGACGCAACATCGGGCCGTCGTACCCAGGTTGTGCACGATAGTTATCCACAGGTTGTGGATTCTGTGCACTGCGTCGCGACCGGGGCGATCCTTGAGAGGACGGCGCGCCCTGCGCCGTCCAGACCGTGGAAAGCCCGGCTGTTCTGGGGATCCGTCTGTGGACGCGGCCTCCGGATCGCCTACTCCGGCGGCGAGGGAGGTGTGTGCAGTGGTCGTCCACAGCTTGTGGAAAACGATGCTAGAGGTCTCTCGCCGACGGGCGCCGCGGCTTGTAGCGGGTGGAACTCGTGGCTCGGTCGCCCACTCATGGGGTGCGCAGCGAGTTCGGGCGGAGGCGGCTTGAAGATGAATCACCGGTGGCCCGCGTCGACGCCGGGGAGGCCCAGCACCTCCCGGATGAACGCGCGATCCGCCTCGGCGTCCCGGCTGCAGAGGATGGCGTGCGTGCCGAGTCATTACCCGGCCGCGCCCACCGATCGGTGATGCCGGTGACGAGGTTGGAGGTGTTCTCTGTCGGTTCGTACATGACGCGCGCGATTCGGTTTCGCACCGCGGCGGCCGAGGGCGCGCCGTGCCCAGCGGGGCAAGGGCTCGCGGGCGTACGGTGGTCTGCGGCCGCTGCGGAGCGCGGCGCAGAACCCGCTCCGACCTGCGAACACCAGTTCGAATGCGTGCTACGCTCCCGGCATGGGGCACTTGCTGAACGAGCCGGTCCGCGCGGAGCAAGATCCGGCGGGACGGCTCACCGCGTACGAATGGCGGGGGACGCGCTACGCGGTGGACGAGGTGCTGAAGACCTACGGGACGGCCCGGGAGGGCAGGGTCTACCGGGTGCGGGTCACCGGCGCCGAAGGCGTGGCCGTCGTGGAGCTCGGCCGTGACGAGGACCGCTGGCGGCTCCGGCACGTCTTCGCGGCCTGACGCGCGGACGACGCAGGACGGGCTCGCCGACCGGGCCCTGTGGACGCGCGTGGGCGGCATCCAGGGGGCGCCGCTCGACCTGCTGACGGCCCGTATCGGCCGCCGGCACTACGCGCCGCACATGCATGACGAGTATGCGATCGGCGTGACGGTCGACGGCCTGGAGACCATGCGCTACCGGGGCGAGAAGATCTACTCGGCGGCGGGCAGCGTCGTCGTGGTGGAGCCCGGCGAGGCGCACACCGGCGGCCCGGCACGTCCCGAAGGCTTCGCCTACCTGTGCTTCTACCCGGGCGCCGACCTGCTGGGCGCGGCGGCGACCGCGGAACCCGGCCCGGCGCCCGCCCAACCGCACTTCCGCAACCCGATCATCGACGACCCGCGGCTCGGTGCGGAGCTCCGGCTCGCCCACCGCGCGCTGCGGCTCGGCGACGACCCGCTGGAAGGCGAGTCGCGCCTGCTCGACGTGCTCGGCGCGCTCGTCCAGCGGCATGCGGTGTCCGGTCCGAGAGCGACCCCGGGCCACCGCAGAGTCGAAACCGGACGAATCGCGCGAGATGTCGTCACCCGCCTCTGCGACGAACTGCTGGACCCGCCCACCCTCGCCGAGGTGGCCGCCGACCTGGACCTTTCCCGCTACCAACTGCTCCGCGCCTTCCGCGATGCGATGGGCATGCCCCCGTACGCCTGGCTCGCTCAGCACCGAGTGGCCCGTGCCCGAGCGCTCCTCGACGCCGGACACCGTCCGGCCGAGGCGGCGGCCCTCGTCGGCTTCGCCGACCAGGCGCACCTCACCCGCTGGTTCCGCCGGGTCGTGGGCGTGACACCCGGCGCCTACCGCAACAGCGTTCAAGACACCGCCTTCCGCCGTCCCGCATCCTGAACATCCGCCCAGGAACGCCGAAGCTCGCCCTCCGGACACCAGGAGCCGCGATCGACGTCGTACGGCGGCACCGGGCACCATCATCCGGTGACCTGGACATCCAACCGACCCCCGGCACAACCGTGGTGATGCCGGTCGGTACACGTTGCCTGGCGCACCCTGCCTACGCACCCGGCGGGTGCGGGCTCGTGACCGGCACAACCGTGGTGATGCCGGTCGGTGCACGTTGCCTCGCGCACCCTGCAGAGGCACCCGGCGGTTGCGTGGCTCATGACCGGCACGACCGTGCCGTGAAGTGGATGAAATAAGCGAATACCGGGGTTCATGACCGGCGTGACTGCAGCGGTGCTGGTGCCAGTGCGCCCGGTGGACCTCGTCACCCGCGTGAGTGGGCTGGCGCCGGTCGGTGGACGCCGGGTTCGTTGGGGGCAGACGTGATCGCGATGGTGCTGGTCGTGCTGACGTCCAAAGGACCGGGTGTTTGGCGGTGGGAGACCGGTCCGGGTGGACGGGAACGGAGGTCGGGTTGAGTCGCCATGGCTGGGTGCTGTTCGCGCTGATGGGCGTCCTTTGGGGCATCCCCTATCTGATGATCAAAGTGGCGGTCGAGACCGTCTCGGTGCCCATGGTGGTGTTCTCGCGGACGGCGCTCGGCGCGCTCGTCCTGCTGCCGCTGGTGCTGAGAGCCGGGCAGTTGGACGTCGTCCGGCGGCATTGGCGTCCGCTGCTGGCGTTCACCGCGATGGAGATCCTTGGGCCGTGGGCGCTGCTGTCGGACGCCGAGAACCGGCTGACCAGCTCCATGACCGGGCTGCTGATCGCCGCCGTCCCGATCGTGGGGGTGGTGCTGGCCCGGCTCACCGGTGACGCCGAGCGGCTGGGCCCGGTGCGGTGGGCCGGGCTGCTGGTCGGGCTGGCCGGCGTCTGCGTGCTGGCCGGGCCGCATCTCGGCGGTGGCAGCGGGTGGGCGATCGGTGAGGTCATGCTGGTCGCACTCGGCTACTCGATCGCACCGATGATCGCCACCCGGCGGCTGCACGACCTTCCGAGCCTGCACTTGGCCGCGTTCTCGCTGGCTGTCGCCGCGCTCATCTACGCCGGTCCGGCGATCGCCACCCGGCCGGAATCCATGCCGGGCGGACGCGTCCTCGCCGCGCTGATCGGGCTCGGCCTGGTGTGCACGGCGCTCGCGTTCATCGTGTTCTTCGAGCTGATCAGGGAGGTCGGCACGTCCAGGGGCATGGTGTTCACGTACGTGAACCCGGCCGTCGCCGTCTTCGCCGGCGTCGTGTTCCTCAGCGAGCCCCTCACCGGGACGATCGTCGCGTCGTTCGCGCTGATCCTCGGCGGTTCCGTCCTCGCAACCGTGCGCCGCTCCCCGTCTCCGGTCGCAGCGCCCACGTCCGACCGCGTCGCCCAAGAACCCGAGCCCGCCTCCGATCACTAGCCTTGCCAAAGCACCTTCGTGGGGGCCCGGTGGGTCAGCGTAGGGTCACTGTGAATTTCTTGGGGTTGGTCGTGTTTCCGGCGGGGTCGGTGGCGCGGTACTCGATGGTGTGGCGGCCCTTGCCGAGCTTGCCGTAGGTGAGGCTGTCGATGACCGTGCCGTTCTCGGTGAAGAGCCAGGGGGCGGACGAGTCGGTGGGCCAGCCGAAGTAGTTGAACCAGCCGTCGCCGTCCACGCGGAACTCCGAGACGACCACGCCTGGACGGTCGTCCGCGCCGGTGAGGCGCATGGTGAACGGACCGTCGAAGACGTACTTCCCGGTCCGAGCTCTCGCGGCCTTGGAGAGTTCGTACGTAACGGTCGGCGGCTGCGCGTCGATCGTCCAGGTGCGGCTCTCGGAACCGGTCCGGGCGACGAGGGTGTGCGTGCCCTTGGCCAGGTGGAGTCGTCCGAGATCGATGTCCCGGTCGCCGCCCCTTGCGCGATGTCCGTCGAGTTCCCAGCGAACGCGGGGGACGCTCTGCGCGGGGTGGGTCGTCTCCGCGTATACGACGGAATTGGCACCGACGGGCTTGTCGGTAGGCGTGGACGACGTGAAGTCGGCGGGCACGGAGTCGGGCGGGGTTGTCACTCCGGTGTCGATCGTCCAAGTGCGGGTCTGCGTGAGGGCTGCGGACGACCGTACTGCCGGGTCCCGGACGAAGGCGGTGGGGTCGGTCACCGTCACCTTGGCCGTGTGCGTGCCCTTCTTGAGGTGCAGCCTGCGGAGGTCCAGGTTCGCGTTCCGTCCGGCGGTCTTACCGTCGACCGTCCAGGAGACCGACAATCGGTGGTCGGTCGGATGCATCGTTTCGACCCACAGCACACGGTCGTCCCCTACAGGTGCGTTCGTGGGGGTGTTCGCCTGGACAAGGTTGACTTTGCCGGAGATCCGCTGCGTCATCCGCTCGCGCGCGACCTGGTCGTAGTAGTAGCCGAGCGTTTTCATCATGGAGTGCTGGCTCGGCCTCCACACTCCCTTGCTGAAGTAGAGGCCACCCTCGTAGCGGCCTATGGTGCCGCCTGATTCGCTTCGTTCACCGAGCCACCGCCACCACTTCTTCTTCTGCGCCTTCATCTCCTGCTCGGTCAGCAGCGTGTGGTGGATGGAGTCGGGCTCAGGACCGCTGTACGTCCCCCCAGGGACGCCACGCTGGTAGTAGTCGTACTCGTCGTCCAGCCCACCCAGGGAGTGGCCGAGTTCATGTGGGGCTATGAGGGCTGACATCGCGTTCCCACCGGAGGCCGTCGCATACGTCCCGCCTGCACCGCCGTAGGTGTCGCTGTTAGCGAGCGCGAGGATCTGCCGGTTTCCCGTCGACGTCCCTTGGACGAGGTCCGCGTACGTCTTGGCCGCCGCAGAGTCCATGACGAGGAGGCGTTGAATGCCGTCGTCGCGGCAACCGCTCCAGAACGCCATGCTCAGCGGCGTGCTCCGGCGCGGAGAGGAGAGCGCCGGGTCGCAGCTCACGCCCGACTCGGCCGACGGGGTCTCCACCGCGTAGACGTTGATGTAGCTGCGGTACGACTTGAACGGCTCGATCGTCCACAGATCGTTCAGGTGCTTGGCGAGGTGGGTGCGGAACTTCGGCATGTCCGCGGCCGTGTAGCCGTCCCCGAGGACGACCAGGTTGAAGCGCTTGGCGGGGTCGCCGGTGATCTGGACCGGGACCACCGTCGCGTCCGCAGGTTCCGCCGCCCACGCCGGTGCCGTCAGCGCCGACAGGACGGTCGCGGCCGCCGTCCCGATCACGATCTTGCTGCCCGTCCACATGTGCGGACCTCCTCGCGGCGGGGGCGCGCGGCAGGCGTGGGGTGCGGGCCCGGACGCTGCGCCGGCTCGGCCCGCTGATCAAGCGGGCCCGCCCGGATTATCGCCGGAAGATCCGGATTTGTCGCTACCGTTTGCCACGCTGGCCGTCCGCGAGGTCCTCCGCGACCCGGTGCCCGCCCGCGCGCCGCTGCACGGCCGCCGACAGGACGGGTGCGAGGCCGCCGATCCGCGCGCCGATCCGCAGCCCGAGCGGCGCCACGTCGACCTCCGCGATGTTCCGTTCGATCGCCCGGACGGTCGCCCGCGCCACGTCGCGCGGCGACCGGGTCCCGACCCCCTTGGGCAGCGTGACGCCGGCCTCGGCGAACATGCCCGCGTCCCGGATGAACCCCGGGAACACCGTCGAGACGCCGATGCCGTGCGGACGCAGGTCCTCCCGCAGCGCCAGGGCGAATCCCCGCATACCGAACTTCGTCGCGTTGTACAGCGACGCGTGCCCGGACGCCGTCTTGCCGGACAGCGACGAAATGAACACCAGCTGCCCGCGGCCACGATCGGCCATCCGCGCGGCGGCGAGCTTCGCCATCACGATCGGCGCCCGCAGGTTCACGTCCAGCGCCCGGTCGATCTCCGCCACGGAGTACTCGGCCAGCAGCCCGGACGCGGGCAGTGCGGCGTTCGCCACCAGCACGTCCACCCGGCCCGCCTCGTCCAGCAGGCTCTCGGCCGCCGCGCGATCCGCCAGGTCGGCGACGATGGCGCGGCCGCCGAGCCGCTCGGCCAGCGGTTCGAGGACGTCCGCCCGGCGGCCCGTCAGCACGATCCGTCCGCCGCGGTCGGCGAGCGCCTTCGCCAGCGCCTGGCCGATTCCGCCGGTCGCCCCGGTCACCAGGACGTTCGCTCCGCGCAGATCCATGCCGTGATGATGGCCGATCACATGCCGATCCGCCACAGCAGCAGAATGATCGACGACAGCACCAGCCCGGCCGCGCCCAGCGGCACCTCACCCAGCGCGATCATGGCGGCGCACCCGGTGGCGGTCACCCCGGCGACCAGCACCATTCCGCGGCCCCCGGACGCACGCTCGTCCGGTTCGCCCGAGTCGAACTCGCGTTCCCAGCGCCGGAAGTCGTCCTCTGCCATCGGTACTCCCGAAGGTCGTCACCCGGATTATGCGGCCGTCCCGGCCACGCGAAACGTGACGGATTCTTTGGACGCGCCGTCCGATGACCCCGACTGGGTGCTGATCGCCCGGCAACGGTTGCTAGGCTGCGGAGAGCCCTGGGGGAAGCAGGCACTGATGCGCGATTCCCGGGTTTTGACTTGATAGTCGAGGTGAAGGGGTCCCCACCGTGAAGAAGCTGCTCGTCCTCGCCGTCGTCGCACTCGGTGGCTTCGCCGTCTGGCGCAAGCTCCAGCAGGACCGCGCCGAGCTGGACCTGTGGACCGAGGCCACGTCGTCCGACAACTGACACGCTGGCGACAGGCCCCGGCGTGAGCGAAGCAGAGCCGATCACCGTCGCCTGCATCGATCTCGCCGGGACCACCGTCGCGGACGGTGACACCGTCGAGTCCGCCTTCGCCGAGGCGATCGCCACCCTGGGGATCGTCTCCGGCACGGCGGCTTACGACCGTGCCCTCGCCCGGTTCCGCGACGCGCGCGGCGGATCGAAGATCGGCCTGTTCCGCTCGCTCTTCGACGAGGCCCGCGCCCAGGTCGTGAACCTGGCCTTCGAGCGCTCCTACGACCAGCTCGTCGATCGGCACGGCCTCAAGCCCGTACCCGGCGCCGACGACGCCCTGCGACGTCTCCGCGGCGCCGGTGTCCGCGTGTGCCTGCTCACCGGCTTCGGCCGCAACACGCAGGCCCGCATCCTCGACACCCTCGGCTGGTGGGACCGCGCCGACCTGACGCTCTGCCCCGAGGACGTCCCGCGCGGCCGCCCGTGGCCCGACCTCGTCCTGACCGCGGCCCTCCGCCTCGGCGTGGACGACGTCCGCCACATCGCGGTCTGCGGCGACACGGCGAACGACGTCCTGTGCGGCCGCCGCTCCGGCGCGTCCATCGTCGCCGGCGTCCTCACCGGCGCCCACTCCCACGACCGCCTCCGCGGCGCCGGCGCCACCCACATCCTCCCGAGCGTCGCCACCCTCCCCGACCTCGTCC
>NZ_SMKY01000253.1 GCF_004349235.1 Actinomadura darangshiensis
GGTCGGGGGCCGTCGCCCGCTGGGCGGCGGCGTGCTCGTACAGGTCTCGTTCGGCCCGGTCCAGGGCCGCGGACAGGACGTAGTCGGTGACCGTCCAGCCGATCAGCTCGGCGGCCTTGCGGATCACGAGGAGCTGGTCCGCGGAGGTCCGGAGGGTGAGGTGATCGTCGGCGCGGGCGGCGGGAAGGTCCTGGCGAACCGACTCGGGCATGGCCGGTCTCCTTCCTTGCGGCATCTAAAAGTACGCCGCGAGGTGTTGCCAGGACATCCCCATTGAGAACGAGAATCGTCGGGTGTCCGGTGGAGTCAGCGGGTTCCCCAGGAGTAGGTCTGTTTGCGCAATTTGAGGTACACGAAACTCTCGGTGGAGACGACGCCCGTTACGGCGCGGATCCGGCCGAGAAGCTCCAGCAGGCGTTCGTCGTCCTCGCAGACGAGCTCCAGGAGGATGTCGAACGAACCCGCGGTGATCACGACATAGTCGATCTCCGGCAGGCCGGCCAGTTCGTCGGCGATCTTCTCCAGGTCGCCCTCGCACTTGACTCCGATCATCATCTGCCGGGAGAAACCGAGCATCAGCGGGTCGGTGACGCCGACGATCTGCATGACGCCGGTGTCCAGGAGCTTCTGGACGCGCTGGCGGACGGCCGCCTCGGAGAGGCCGACGGCCTTGCCGATGGCGGCGTAGGAGCGGCGGCCGTCCTGCTGGAGCTGTTCGATGATCTGCTTGGCGGTCTCGTCCAGCTGGACGTGGGCGGCGCGTGCCATCGGAAGTCTCCTAGCTGCGGCATCGAGAGTGTGAGGCGTCTGGGTCAAGCGAATTAGTCGTGAAACTGGATCGTAACAACGGAATCACTTGTGTTGGACTGAATCCTCTGTAAGGGTCGGGCCAACAGGACACAACGGGCGACGGTGCCCAGGAGGGACCTGAGAATGAGCGGCGAGCGGCTGCGCAACTTTATCGGCGGCGAGTACGTCGACGCCAAGGACGGGCGGAGCCTGGAGGTGGTCGACCCCAGTACGGGCGAGACGTACGCCGAGGCGCCCGTGTCCGGCGCCGGGGACGTCGACGCGGCGTTCCGTGCGGCGGCCGAGGCGTTCCCCGCCTGGCGCGACGCCACGCCAGGGGAGCGGAGCCTGGCGATGCTCCGGTTCGCGGACGCGGTCGAGAGACGGGCCGGGGAGCTCGTCGAGGTCGAGAGCCGGGACACCGGCAAGCCGCTGCAGCTGACCTTGGACGAGGAAATGCCCGCCATGGTGGACAACCTCCGGTTCTTCGCCGGGGCGTCCCGGGTGCTGGAGGGACGGGCGTCCGGCGAGTACATGGCGGACCACACGTCCTCGGTCCGGCGCGAGCCGGTCGGCGTGTGCGCGCAGGTCACGCCGTGGAACTACCCGATGATGATGGCGGTCTGGAAGATCGGGCCGGCGCTGTCGACGGGCAACACCGTGGTGCTCAAGCCGTCCGAGACGACCCCGGCCAGCACGCTGATGCTGGCGGAGATCGCGGCCGAGTTCCTGCCGCCGGGCGTCTTCAACGTGATCTGCGGCGACCGCGACACCGGGCGCGCCCTGGTGGAGCACCCGACGCCGCAGATGGTGTCCATCACCGGCAGCGTGCGGGCCGGCATGGAGGTCGCGGCGGCGGCGGCGAAGGACCTCAAGCGGGTGCATCTGGAGCTCGGCGGCAAGGCGCCGGTGATCGTGTTCGACGACGCCGACGTCGAGGCGGCGGCGGCCGGCATCGCCGAGGCCGGGTACTTCAACGCCGGCCAGGACTGCACCGCCGCGACGAGGGTCCTGGTCGCCGACCGGCTGCACGACGCGTTCACCGAGGCGCTGACCGAGGCCGCCAAGGGCACCGCCGTCGGGCCGCCCAGCGACACCGGCGCCTTCTACGGGCCGGTCAACAACGCGAACCAGCTGGAGCGGGTCCAGGGCTTCATCGAGCGGGCGCCCAGCCACGCGAAGGTCCTCACCGGCGGCGAGCGGGTCGGCGACAGCGGGTACTTCTTCGCGCCGACCGTCGTCGGCGGCCTCAGGCAGGACGACGAGCTGGTGCAGAAGGAGGTGTTCGGCCCGGTCATCACCGTCCAGGGCTTCTCGGACGAGCGGCAGGCCGTCGAGTGGGCCAACGGTGTCGACTACGGCCTCGCCGCCAGCGTGTGGACGCAGAACCACGGCCGCGCCATGCGCATGAGCAAGGCCCTGGACTTCGGCGCCGTCTGGGTCAACACCCATATCCCGCTGGTGTCGGAGATGCCGCACGGCGGCTTCAAGCACTCCGGCTACGGCAAGGACATGTCGATGTACGGAGTCGAGGACTACACCCGCGTCAAGCACGTCATGCACTACATCGGCGGCTGACGGCCGCCGAACGGAGCCCGTGGAGGACGTCCCGCCCATGACCGAGACCCAGCCCGCCCCGGCGCGCGACGACCCCGGCCGCGCAGTTCCCGCCATCGAGCTCGCGGGCGTGGAGAAGGCGTACCACGCCTATGGCGAGACCGTGGCCGCGGTCCGCGGCGTCGACCTGGCGATCGCGCAGGGGGAGTTCTTCTCGCTGCTCGGCCCGTCCGGCTGCGGGAAGACGACGACCATGCGCGTGGTCGCCGGCTTCGAGGAGCCGACGGCGGGCCGGGTCCACCTGCATGGGCAGGACGTCACGGGTGTGCCCCCCAACCGGCGCGACGTGAACATGGTGTTCCAGTCGTACGCGCTGTTCCCGCACATGAACGTCTTCGAGAACGTCGCGTTCGGCCTGCGCCGGCGCGGCGTCCCGAAGGCCGAGATCGCGAAGCGGGCGGGGGAGATGCTGGACATCGTCGACTTGGCGGGACGGGAGCGGCGCCGTCCCGCCGAGTTGTCCGGCGGCCAGCAGCAGCGGGTCGCGCTGGCCCGCGCGCTGGTGAACCGGCCGCGGGCCCTGCTGCTGGACGAGCCGCTGGGCGCGCTCGACCTGAAGCTGCGCCAGGCCATGCAGGTGGAGCTGAAGCGGATCCAGCGCGAGGTCGGCATCACGTTCGTGTACGTGACGCACGACCAGGGCGAGGCGCTGACGATGTCGGACCGCATCGCCGTCATGAACGACGGGCTGATCGAGCAGCTCGGGACGCCGCGGGAGATCTACGAGCATCCGGCGACGCGGTTCGTGGCCGGGTTCATCGGGACGTCCAACCTGCTCGGCGGCGAGGTCGCCGAGGCGGGGGGCGGCAGCGCGGTGCTCCTGCACGGCCCGGACGGCCGGATCGAGGTCCCGGTCCGGGACGGCGTCAGGGTCGCGGCGGGGGAGCGGCTGGAGCTGACCGTCCGCCCGGAGAAGATCGGCATCGGGCTCGACAAGCCGGGGGACGACGTGTGCGGTGTCCGGGGCACCGTGACCGAGGTCGTGTACCTCGGGACGTCGACGAACTACAACATCACCACGTCCGCGGGGGCCGACGTCGTCGTGTTCCTGCAGAACGCCACGTCCGCCGACGACATCGCCGTCCGCGGCGACGATGTGTGGCTGTCGTGGGACCCGCGCCACTCGTACGCCATAGGAGCCCCCCAGTGAGCCGAATAGACCCCGCATTCCTGCGCGGACTCACGCAGCCGCGCTCCGCCCTGGCCCGCCGTGACGCCCTGCGGCTGATGGGCGCGGCGGGCGCCGGTCTCGCCCTGTCGGCCTGCGGTGTGAAGGGGCAGGGCGGCAAGGAGAAGGTCAGCCGGGACGACGTCCGGAAGTACTGGTCGGGCAAGGTCAAGAACAACAGGCTGAGCTGGGCGAACTGGCCCGGCTACATGCAGGACGACCGGGAGACCGTCAAGGCGTTCGAGAAGGAGACGGGCATCAAGGTGACCTACAAGGAGGTCATCCAGGAGATGGGCCCGTGGTTCGGCAAGATCCAGGCGCCGCTGGCGGCCGGCCAGTCCATCGGCTTCGACCTGATGATCATGACGAACGGGATCCAGCTGGAGCAGTGCCGCCAGCTCGGCTACCTGGCCCCGCTCGACCTGTCGAGGCTGAAGAACTTCCAGGCCAACGCCGGGCAGCCGTTCAAGAACCCGTCCTACGACCCCGGCAACGCCTTCACGATTCCCTACGAGTCGGGTGTCACCGGCATCGCATACAACACCAAGTACGTGAAGGAGGAGATCACCAGCATCGCCCAGCTGTTCGACGCCAAGTACAAGGGCAAGGTCGGCATGATGGGCGACTCGCAGGAACTCGGGAACTTCGGGATGTTCCTGCTCGGCATCGACCCGGAGAAGTCCACGCCGGCCGACTGGGAGAAGGCCGCCGCCAAGCTCCGCGAGCAGCGCGACAAGGGCATCGTCCGCAAGTACTACACCCAGGACTACGTCGACGCCGTCAGCAAGGGCGACGTGTGGATGACGATGGCGTGGTCCGGCGACGTCTACAGCCTGACCAGCCCGGACGTGAAGTTCGTGGTGCCGAAGGAGGGCGGCACCATCTGGACCGACAACATGTGCATCCCGAAGACCGCGGAGAACCCGGTCGACGCGCTGACGCTCATGGACTGGCTGTACGTACCGCAGAACAACGCCCCGCTGACCGAGTTCATCAACTACATGCCGCCGATCCCGTCCACCCAGCAGATCATCGCGGGGGAGGCGGCCAAGGCCACCGGCGGCGACAAGAAGGACCTGGAGCGGCTGAGCACCAGCCCGCTGATCTTCCCGTCGGAGAGCGACCTCGCCCGGCTGAAGCACTACCGGCGGCTCACCCAGGCCGAGGAGGCCGAGTACCAGAAGATCTTCGAGCCGATCTCCAAGGGGTCGTGATGACGGGGGTGCGGGGACGGCTCGCGCCGTACCTGATGATCCTGCCGAGCGGGCTGTGGCTGGCGGCGTTCTTCCTCGTCCCGATGGTGCTGATGGTGTCGCTGTCACTGCAGACGGGGAACCTCATCGACGGGTTCCGGCAGACGCTCCACTGGCAGAACTACACCGACGGCCTGAGCACCTACGGCGACAAGTTCGTGAGGTCGCTCTGGTACGGGCTGGTCGCGACGGTCGCGTGCATCGTGATCGCCTACCCGGCCGCGTACTGGATCGCGTTCCGCGGCGGGCGCAGCAAGTCGACGTACCTGTTCCTGCTGCTGCTCCCGTACTTCGTCTCGTTCATCCTGCGGACGGTGTCGTGGAAGCTCGTCCTCACCGACAACGGGCCGATCCTCGGGCCGCTGCGCGACCACGGGATCCTGCCGGACGGCTTCCACGTCCTCGACACCGGCGTGGCGGTGGTGTCCGGGCTCACCTACAACTTCCTGCCGTTCATGGTGCTGCCGATCTACGTGGCGCTGGAGCGCATCGACCCGCGCGTCGTCGAGGCCGCCTACGACCTGTACGCGAGCCGCCTGCAGGCGTTCCTGCGGGTCATCCTGCCGCTGTCGCTGCCCGGCGTGTTCGCCGGCGTGATCATGACGTTCGTGCCGGTGTCGTCGGACTACGTCAACGCCGAGGTCCTCGGCGGCCCGCAGAACACCATGATCGGCAACATCATCCAGACGGAGTACTTCAACAACAGCGCCTACCCGACGGCGTCCGCGCTGTCGTTCGCGCTGATGGCGATCCTGCTCGTCGGCATCTTCGCCTACGCGCGCACTCTCGGCACGCAGGACGTCCTGGAGGCGGCGAGACGATGACGACGACGCTCACCAAGGCGCCGCAGCGGCGGCGCGCCCCGCGCAGGCGCCGGATCTCCGGCCTGCACGCCTACACCCTCGTGCTGATCGCGTGGCTGATCCTGCCGATCGCGATCATGATCCTGTTCGGCTTCAACGACACCCACAGCAAGCAGAACTTCCGGTGGGAGGGCTTCACGCTCAAGTGGTACGTCCACCTGTTCGACAAGGGCGACCTCACCACCGCCGTCGTCAACTCGCTGACGATCGCGCTGCTCAGCACCGCCATCACCACCGTCATCGGGACGTTCGCGGGCCTCGCGCTCGGCCGCTACCGGTTCCGCGGCAAGGGCTCGACGAACCTCGTGCTGTTCATGGCGATCTCCTGCCCGGAGATCGTGATGGGCGCGTCGCTGCTGTCCATGTTCGTGACGTTCAACCTGCCGCGCGGCTACCTGACGATCCTCGTCGCGCACGTGATGTTCTCGATCGCGTTCGTCGCCGTGACGGTCCGGGCCCGCGTCGTCGGCCTCGACCCGGCGGTGGAGGAGGCGGCGCAGGACCTCGGCGCCGGCCCGTGGGCCCGGTTCCGGCTCGTCACGCTGCCGATGATCATGCCGGGCGTGGTGGCGGGGGCGCTGCTGGCGTTCGTGCTGTCCATCGACGACTTCGTCATCACCAACTTCACCAGCGGCGCCACCGTCACGTTCCCGCTGTGGATCTACGGCTCCACCAGGACGGGCACGCCGCCGCAGGTCAACGTGATGGGGACGCTCATCTTCGCGGTCGGCGTGCTGATCGCGGTCGTGTCGGCCCGGCGCAGCGTCCGCGCGGCCCGCTGACGCGGCACAGGGGACGAACGTGAACGTGCAGAGGGCACTCGCCGACGCCGGCCCGGAGCCGTTCTGGCTCCAGGACCCGTCCCGTCCCGCCGCCGGCCCCGCGCTGGCCGGCGCGCTGACGTGCGACCTCGCCGTCGTCGGCGGCGGGTACAGCGGCCTGTGGACGGCGCTGCTCGCCAAGGAACGCGACCCGTCCCTGGACGTGGTCGTCCTGGAGGCCGGACGGATCGGCGCCGCCGCGTCCGGACGCAACGGCGGGTTCTGCTCCGCAAGCATCACCCACGGGCTGGAGAACGGGCTCGCACGCTGGCCGGACGACATGCACACGCTCGAAGGGCTCGGCTGGGACAACCTCCGCGCCATCAGCGACACGCTGACCCGGTACGGCATCGACGCCGGATGGGAGCCGACCGGGGAGATGACCGTCGCCACCGAGGAGTGGCAGGTGGCCGCGCTCGAACAGGAGGCGGAGAAGGCGTACGAGCACGGCTGGGAACCGATCATGCTCGGCCCGGACGCCGTCCGCGCCGAGGTCGACTCGCCCACGTACCTGGCCGGCCTCTGGGACCGCGACGCGGTCGCGATGGTGCACCCGGCCAAGCTCGCCTGGGGACTGGCGGACGCGTGCCGCTCCCTCGGCGTCCGCGTCTACGAGCACACCCGCGTCACCGGAATGCGCCCGGACGGCCGCCGGCTGAGGCTGGCGGGCGCGCACGGAACCGTCACCGCGAGGCGCGTCGCGCTCGGTACGGGGGCGTACCCACCGATCCTGCGGCGCCTCCGCAACTTCGTCGTCCCCGTGTACGACTACACCCTCGTCACCGAACCGCTCACCGCCGCGCAGCGCGCCTCGGTCGGCTGGCGGCACCGCCAGGGCCTCGGCGACAGCGCCAACCAGTTCCACTACTACCGGCTCACCGCCGACGACCGGATCCTGTGGGGCGGCTACGACGCCGTCTACCACTTCGGCAACGGGATGCGCCCCGGCCTGGAACGCCGCCCCGCGACGTACGCGACGCTCGCCCGGCACTTCTTCGAGACGTTCCCGCAGCTCGAAGACGTCCGCTTCAGCAACGCCTGGGGCGGCGTCATCGACACGTGCAGCCGCTTCTGCGCCTTCTACGGGACGGCCTACGACGGCAGGCTCGCGTACGCGGCGGGCTACACCGGCCTCGGCGTCGGCGCCACCCGCTTCGGTGCCGACGTCATGCTCGACCTGCTGCACGTCGGCCTGCCGCCCGGCGAGGAGACCGAGCGGACGAGTCTGCGGATGGTGCGCTCCAAGCCCGTCCCGTTCCCGCCGGAGCCGCTCCGGTACGGCGTGATCGAGCTGACCCGCCGCGAGATCGCCCGCGCCGACCGCAACGCCGGGCGGCGCGGCCTCTGGCTCCGCACCCTCGACCGCATGGGCCTCGGCTTCGACTCGTGAGCGGGCGTGCCCCGCGAGGAGGCGCCCCCCCGAACCGCCCTTAGTCGGGGGACTCGTCGATCGTGCCGAAGATGACGGACGAGATCTCGTGGTAGAGCTGCTCCGGGTACGGCATGAAGTTGACGCTCTGGAGCCACTTCTTCTGGCCGGCCGACTCCGTCCGGAACTCCCCGTAGCCGAGCATCCGGCCGGTGATGGAGCGGTTCAGCGTGATGTCGGTGACCTTGGCCAGCGGCATCATCACGACGTGCCGGTTGAGCACCCCGTTGATCACCATCATCCGGTGCTCGGTGACCAGGAAGAACTCCACCGACCAGGCGATGACCTTCCACACCAGGTAGGCGATGGTGATCAGCCACAGCCACCAGATCCAGACCATGCCGGCGACCGCGCTCGCCGCGGCGCAGGCGACGAGGCCGAGGACGACGGCCGTGACCGGTGCCAGCAGGACGGCGGGGTGCCGGCGCACCGCGATGACGCGGCCCTCGTAGGACATGAGGTACTTGTCGACGGTCCGCGTCGAGTTGTCGTCGCGGTGCACCATCATGTCCTGCAGATTCACGGCGCCGTCCTCGTCATGATCCGGTCGGTCCCACCGTAGCCGACGGGGCACCGGCGCTGCAGAGCCCGCACGGTAAGGGCTCTGACCCCCGCGAACCCTTGCCGGACGAAGATCGGCCGTCCGATGATGGTCTCCATGGACGGTGACGCCGAGAAGCCGCGGGGGGCCATGGGACCGCGCGGCGAGTTCGCTCCCGACGTGACCGGACGGCCCATCTGGCGGCTGCTGCTGCGGGGCCTCGGCGTGTACCTGCCCGGCTGGGAGATGCCCGCCGGCGCGCTGCGCGTCCGGGACGGGACGCCGCCGGACGGATTCGGCCCGCCCGCCTACCTGGACGGCGACGCCGGGTTCGGCGTCCAGATCCCGGACCGGCGCCGGGGCCTGGAACCCGACCGGGAGATCTACGTCCGCGGCCGGGAGAACCCGAGCTTCGGCATCGTCGTCGCGGGCCCGTCGGCGGCGATCGGCAGCCGCGTCGTCGACGCCGGCGTGCTGATGAGGTTCGCGCGCCGGCTGACGTTCGAGGAGCTCTTCGACACCGGCGACCCCGACTCCGTCCCGTACGCGGTCCGCGGGGCGCGGGCGGTGGAGAACGTGGTGTTCCTCGACCGCGCCGCCGGGATCGGGCTCTGCGCCGAGGTCGACCCGCAGACGCGCGTGCTGAGCTGCCCGCTGTACGTGCGCCTAGGGAACCCGGCGGAGCGGACCGTGCGCACGTACGGGGCGCCCCGCGCTCACGGCGCGGCGGCCCAGGCGGTCAGGTCCCACAGCTGATGGGAGGGCAGCCGCCGCAGCCGGACGGTCGCGGCGGACGGGTCCCAGAACACCTCGTCGCTCTCCAGCTCCAGCGACTGGGCGGCCGTCAGCACCGCGCACAGCAGTTCGTCCCGCGTCCGGACGGCCATCAGCGGGCCGATCTGCGCGACGGCGCCCGAGCACTCCGACAGCGTCCGCAGGAGGGCCTTGAGCGCCGCCTCGTCCTCGGGCGGGCGCACCGGCTCGACCCCTGAGGGGACGCCCGGCTCCACCCGTGCGAGACCGCTCCTGGCATTGCCGCCGTTGGACGGCAGGTCGGCGCCCGCCGAGATGAGCAGCGCGCTGAACACCCCGGCCAGGTCCTCGGAGGCGTGCCCGCCGAGGAAGTAGCGGTGGCGCTCCGGGGAGCCGGGCACCGGGCCGTCCGTCCCCTCGCCGGTGCGGAACCGGACGTTCAGCCGGCTCGCCCGCACGCACCGCTCGTACATCTCGCCGAGGATCTCCTCCAGCTGGTCGTCGCGCGTCCACAGCCGTCCCGTCGCGGTGACGGCGTCGCCGTGGGCGCGGGGGCGGCCGGTGAGCGCGGCCGTGACGGTGTCGTCCAGCTCGCCCTCGGTGAACTGCAGGAGCTCGGCGACGACGTCCTCGACGTCCTCCAGGGTGCGGGTGAGGGCGCGCTGCAGCTCCAGGATCTCCGTGCCGCCGCGCTCCAGGTCGGCCAGCCGGCCGAGGGCGGCGTCGACCTTGCCCTCGACGGCCCCGCCGCCCGTCCGGGTGGCGGCCCGCACCGACGTCTCGACCTCGCCGAGCTTGCGGCGCAGCGCGGCGAGCGTGATGCGCTGCTGCTCCAGCTCGTGCAGCCGGCTCGCCTGCGTCCGCAGGTAGTCGTCCGCCTGGTGGACGAGCCCCGCCAGCTCCTCGACCTGCCCGGTGTTCTGCCGGAGCCGGGTGTCGAGCGCGGGCAGCACGTCCTGCTTGACCCGCGACAGCTCGGCGGTGAGCTGCTCGCCGACGGTGACCAGCACGTTGTTCTGCTTGGTGACCTGGTCGTTCAGTTCGTCGATCCGGCGGGTGAAGGCATTGGCCTGGTCCCGGCTCTGCTTGCCCGCGTAGAGTTCGAGCGCCCCCACCACGACGCACATCACCACCAGGATGACCGTCGTCATTGCACTCCTCGGGCGTGAAGGTGATTATGTTACCGGACCGGGTTTTGTCCGCGACCATAACTTACGATCGTGCGCGCCGACCGGAACTTACGCAACCGACTGATCTCCGTGACCGGCCGGTCTCACCTGCCCTTCCAACGCCATTCTGTAGTGCGTTCCATGCGTTCGGTGACGAAAATGTCAGACGCAGCCCTCGAATTGCGGGACGGTGGTGGCCACCTTCAGCCCGGCGGGGCGGAACCATTTGCCCAGCAGCCGCTGCGCCGCGCCGTCCTGGTACATCTCGGTGATCGCCTTGTTGACCGCCTCGCAGCCCTCGACGTCGCCCTTCCTGATGCCGACGCCGTACGGCTCGTCGGTGAACGGCGCGTTGACGATCGTGAGCCTGCGGCCGCTCCCGGACGCCTTCGCCGCCAGGCCCGCGAGGATCAGGTCGTCGGTCGAGACCGCGTCCAGCGCCCCGTCCGTCAGGTCGGTGAGGCAGCCGGCGTACCCGTCGGCCTCGACGGGGAGCGCGGCGACGCCCTGCTCGTCGTGGACGCGCGGGAACGACACCGACCCCGGCACCTCGCAGAGCCGCCGGCCTTTCAGATCGTCGATGCCGCGAATCTTCCCGGCATCGGACTGGCGGACGAGAATGTCCTGGTGGGCGACGTAGTACGGGCCCGCGAACGCCACCTTCACCTTGCGCTCGGGCGTGACCGAGTAGCTGGCCACCACGAGGTCGACGTCGCCGTCCTGGATCATTTTCTCGCGCGTCGCCGACGTCACCTTCTTGAACGTGACATCGGCGCGGGCCACGCCGAGCCGCACGGCGATTTCCGTGGCGATGTCGACGTCGAACCCCTGGTAGGAACCGTCGCCCCGCCGTTCGCCGAGTCCCGGCTGGTCGGCGTTGACGCCGATGACCAGCGCGTCCTTTCCGGTGACCGAGTTCTCCCCGGCGTCGGCGATTCCGCACGCCGTTCCCGTGCCGAATACCGCCGCCGCCGCGAGGAGGGCCGCCATGCGCCGCATCGTCACTTCGACCACCGGTACTCGGCCAGGCGCGGGCGCGCACCGAGCAGCACCAGCGCGGCGATGGCGACGCCCGCGATCGGCAGGACGGCGTACCAGCCGCCCGTCCCGCCGTCCCCGTCCTTGACGGCCTCGTCGAACGCCTTCCCGTGGATGCCGCTCAGCCCCTGCAGGGAGCGGTCGTACTCGGTGAAGTCGGCGGCGGCCGCGCCGCGCGCCGCGACGGCCTGGTCGCGCCGGTCGCCGTTGACGAGGTCGCGCATCCGGCGGTCGTTCGCCTGGACCTTCTGGTAGCCGGCCAGCACCTTGTCCATGACGCCGGCGAGCTGAGCGGTCTGCTCGCCCGCGTCCGCCGGCCGGTTGGCCTCGGTGCCGAGGAAGCCGAGGAACGGCGCGCGCCCCGGCTCGAACGACAGGTCCTTCTGGACGGCCGCGTTGTACTGGGTCAGGTTGCCCGCCTTCAGGTACAGGACGGTCTGGGACTTGCTCAGGTAGACCTGCTCATAGGCGTCGGCGCGCCCCGGATCGAGCAGGAACCGCGTCTCGTCCGCGTTGGCGCTGTTGCTGATGGCGCGCGTCCGCGACAGCGCCAGGATCGAGTCGAACCCCTCCTCCTTGGCCTGCCGCAGATGGTCGGCCTGGCCGGACAGCATGAGCGCGCCCGCTCCCGACAGGGCGAGCGTGCCGAGCGTCGCGAGCGCGAGCGGCACGTTCAGCAGCCGCCGGAAACGCCTCGCCAGGAAGATCTGGAAGCCGGCGAGGACGGCCAGCAGCGCCAGGCCCCCGACGAGGATGCCCGTGCGGCCGAGGAGGACCGCCGACCGCTTCTCCTCGTAGGTGTGCCGGACGAGGGTGCCGTTGTCGAGCGTCAGGTTGTACGCCTTCGGCAGCAGGTCCAGCTTCATCAGGTCGGTGGCCTGCCGGTACAGGTCGATGACCGGCTGCGCCGGCGGGCCGGACGCGTGCGGGGACTGCTCGTCCAGCAGGAGCGCCTGCCCGGCGAGGCGCTCGTACCGGGCGAGGGCGTCCAGCAGGTCCCGGGCCGTGTTGTTCTCGGTCGTCTCGTCGGCGAGCTTCGCGGCCTTCAGCAGCGCGTCGCCGGCCTTCTGCCGGTTCTGATCGTAGCGGGCGAGGGCCTGGCCGCGCCCGCCGCCCGCCGCGTTCCCGATCAGCAGCGCGTTGGCGAGCTGCGCGTCCATGTCGGTGAGCTGGAAGTACAGGTCGCCGGTCGCGACGACCTGCGGGCCCGCGTCGTGGCCGATGACGCGCACGCCCTCGCGGGCGTTCGAGATCGCCGCCCAGGTGATGCCGAGCAGCACCAGCAGCAGGACGAGCACCAGCGCGGTCAGCGTCCGGACGCGGGCCGCGACCGTGCGGGGCAGCAGCCGCGCGACGCCGCCCGGCGGTGTGTCGGAGCCGCGCCGGAGCCGTCCGGCGGGGCCGGGCCGGGC
>NZ_SMKY01000254.1 GCF_004349235.1 Actinomadura darangshiensis
CATAAACCCCGCCCGTCCCCCATCGGTTGCAGCCGGGCCTCGTTGAGCTGGCGGAGCTTGGTGGGGGGCAAGTCGGCGCTGGTCATGGTCGTTCTGAACGAAAAGTCGCGCTTCGAGCAGGCGTGCGTGGGGTCCAGCCCGAACTCGCCGGTGGGTTCGGGTCTCCAATCTCCTCGATCGCCGGCACACGTACGAGCAACCCCGGAGCGCGCATGACCTACGAGACCGCACGAGAACGTCGTCCAGGGGGGATGGCGATGTGGCGCCGCATCGATCGGAGGCCGTCGAGGTGAACGCCCGCAGCCTGCCCCGCGAGCTGGCGCGCGCCTACGGCCGGCGCCTCCGGACCGACGTCCGGACACGGCTCGTCACCGGCCTGGCGGCGATCATCGTGGCCGTCATCGCGGTCGCCGTCGCGGCCATGTGGCCTTCCGGGCCGGAGGAGTCCGAGACGTCCTTCAAGACGGGGAAGCTCGCCGCCCTGCGCACCGCACCTGACCGGGTTCCCAAGCAACCCGCGATCCCGAAGGACTGCGGTGTGCCCCAAGAAACGCTGAAGGCCCTGGTGCGGGGCAGCAGCACCACGGACGCGTGCTCCTGGTACGCGCTGACCGGCGGGAACAGCAAGGAGCGGTCACTCAAGATCGGCAGGGGCACGGGGTACTTCAAACGGTTCCCGACCTCTTTACGAGGCCCCCTCGCCACGTTGAGCCCGCACCCGCCCCGGCGCCTGAGCGGGCTCGGCGACGAGGCGATGGCGTACTACTCGGTCTCCGGGATGGAGGGGACGGGCCTGGTCGTCTTCCAGTTCAGGGGCGAGACGTTCACAGCCGCGTACGAGGGCTGGGACGGGCCGCCGGCCGATCCCGCGAAGGTCGAGCCGCTTCCGGAGAAGGACGCGCTGGCGGGGGCCATGCGTGCCGCGGCCGACCTGGCCACGGCGCTCGGCGCGCCGTCCCGGCCCGTTGAGCAGGACACCCCGGCTCAAGCCGGCGGGCCCGCCGCCCTGAAGCGGGTCCCCAAACCTTGCGACACGGTGCGTGAGGACACCATCGACGGACTCGCCGCCGGGGCCGTGCCGCAACGCGGCACCGAGGCGAGCCTCTCGGACGCGTTCGGCGCCACCACCGACAGTTGTGTGTGGGGCGCCAGCAGATACGTGCCGGAGCGCGACCGCACCCCCCACGAGGAGACCCGGCGTCTCGCCGTCACGATCACCTCGATCCCGGATCGCGAACCCGGCTTCGGCGTCCGAGCTGCCCGCACGGACTACTTGGCGCTGCACCAGGGGGCTCGGGGCGACGGCGCGACCGTGCCGGCACCGGAGATGTTCAGCGCGGTGGCCGGACTGGGTGAAGAGGCGTGGATCAGCTACGGCAAGCTCGCCGTCCTCCCGGGCAAGGCCGCCACGGTCACGTTCCGCGTGCGCAACGTCCTGGTCAGGGTCACGTACATGGGCAGCATGAACATCCGCACGGACAAGCTGATCCCCCGCGACCAGGCACTCAGAGGCGTCTACACCGCCGCCCTCGACGTAGCGGAGGAGCTGCAGCCGTGAGCGATCCCATGAACGGACACGATCACGACGCCCCGGAGGAGCGAAACGCCCCCGGGAGGGCGGTGCGGATGCTCGCGGATCGTTGGAGGCGGGTCGTCCCAGTGGCCGCCGGGCTGGTCGCCGTCGCCGTCGCCGTCGCCGGCTGGGTCCTATGGCCGTCGTCCGGATCCGACGACGCCGAACCGGCCGGCAAGCTGCCGGTGACAGCCGACCCGGTGCCCAGCGGGCCGATCGCCCGTGGTCTGCCGGAGAACTGCGGTGTGTCGGAGGCGACGCTGAAGGCCGTCGTCCCGGAACGTGAGATGCGGGAGAACGGCGACTTCGGATACTGCGAGTGGTCGCAACGCATCTCGGCCGAGTCCCGGTACCTCACAGTGGAACTCACCCAGTTGCGTGAGGACGGTATGAAGCAATCGGACGCGACGACCTACGGGACGCTCGCCGCCGACTGGATCGACGATGCGGAACGACTGCAGTTCGGCGTCATGCGCGGCCCGCGGGTGAAAGTGGCGCCGCTGGCGGCCGCGGTCGAGATGACGACGCCGACGACGCGTACCGACGAGGAGGTGCTGGCGGTCAAGGGCCTGGGAGAGGACGCCGTCGCCGCTCACGACCCGTCGGCCGGCGCTCTGGTCGCCTTCCGCGTGGGGAACACCGTCGGTTCGATCTCCTACAGGGGGACGGGTCCCCGTCCGGCGCCGCAGAAGGAGCTGATGGACGTCGCGCTGCGGATCGCCTCCGACAGCGCTCGCGCCCTGGGCATGCCGCCGCGCGTGAAGCCGGAGGCCGTCAAGCAGGAGAAGACACCTGACGGCGGCAAGAAGCCGTCCGGCGCCTGCTCGCTCGTCCCTGCCGCCGCGATGGAGCATGCCCTGGGTGGCAAGCCCTCCTCCAAGGAGCTCGCCTTTGCCACCAACCGGGTGGAACCCCCCGACCTGGAGCCCCCCGACGTCGGGAGCCGCCAGGTCATGCAGCAGACGGGGTGCCGGTGGAAGGCGAACGGCCACACGATGAGGGTCGTCCTCAGGGCCATTCCGGACACCGGCCAGGACACAGGCGTTCGCCTCGCGACGCGCGGGTACCTGATGATGCATCTCAACGCCCGCGCTGAGGAGCCGCTGTCACGCAAGGGCAAGAAGTACTTCACCGCACTGAAGGGGCTCGGACAGCAGGCGTTCGGCTCTTACGTCGAAGGGTCCACGCCGGCACGGGTTCTGTTCCGCCGCGGCGGTGTCCTGGCCGAGGTCTCCTACGGCCACCCGGACGGAAGCGAACCCTCCGACGGCAAGAGCGCCGTGGGGCTCGCCTATGACATCGCTGCCCAGGTGCAGAAGGGGATGGGCACGCCTTAGCGGCCCTGGGTTCCGGCCGAGGCCGAGCGGCGCGCACGCAGGGCGCGCACTCGGCCTCGGCTGGCGCAGGCGGGCGACGGGCACCAGCGGCGACGCCCCGCAGGGTCGGCGAACACGCCACGGCAGTCGCCTTCGGGGCACACCTTCAGGTCGTCCCGCTGCGGCCCGGTGAGGTGGTCGACGGCCTGCCGCGCTATGCGAGCCAGCGCTGTCCGAGTGGACGGCGGCGCCGATCGGACGAGCCGTCCGTCGACTGAGAGGGCGACCGGGTCGTCCTGGCCCAGGAAGGTTTCGAGGGATCGCACGTCGTCGTCCTCGGGCGGACGTCCGTCGACGGTCGCCAGCGCGATGGGGCGCAACGTCTCCCGGAGGCGAACAGCCCTGTCGAGGTCGTCCTGATGCGGTGGCTGGACGGGTGCCAGGTCGCACAGGCCCAGCCATTCGGCGAACCGGACGGGGTCGGGCAGCCGCTCGACCGGCCGCGCACCGAAGGCGCGGCCGCGCGTGGCCAGCAGGTTCAGCCAGGTCGCGCCGCAGTCGAGGCGGAACGCCACCGGATCTTCCTTCACAGGACCGAGTGTCGTTCGTCCACTTGGCGCCCTACGTCGGCGTCCCCAAGGCCCTGGCGGGCCTGCGCGTCGCCGCGGCGGCGCTGTGAAGGTCAGGACGGTGCTGGGCGACATCGACCCCGCCGACCTCGGGATCTGCGATACCCACGACCACCTGTTCCTCAGCTCACCGCGGCTGCCCGGCGAGGAGTTGGACGACCCCGCCGCGGCCACCGCCCAGGCCAGAGCGTTCGCCGAACTGGGCGGAGGAGCGATCGCCCAGTAGACGCCCTACGGCATGGGCCGCCATATCAACGACCTTGCGGACATCTCACGCGCGACGGGCGTCCACATCGTCGCCGCCACCGGCCTGCACCAGGCCGCCCAGACCGTCGACCCCGCCGCCCTGTTCGCCGATGAACTGACCGGCGGCCGCGCAGGCATGATCAAGGTCGCGAGCACGTTCCACGACCTGGACGCCCACGCCCGGCGCGTCATGACAGCGGCGGCGGAGGCGTCCAACGCGACGGGTGCCGCGATCGGTGTCCACCTGGAGCAGGGCACGTCCGCACTGGACGTCCTCGACCTCCTCTGCGACACCCTCGAAGTCCCGCCGGACCGGGTGATCCTCGGCCATCTCAACCGCTCACCCGACCCGTGGCCCCACCGCCGCGCCGCCGAATCCGGTGCGTTCCTGGCGTTCGACGGACCGTCCCGAGCCCATCACGCCACCGACTGGCACCTGTTCGAGTCGCTCACCGCACTCGCGGACGCCGGCCACACCGACCGCATCCTGCTCGGCGGCGACGGCCATCTTCACCACCAACCCGGCCAGGGCGTTCGCCGCGCCCTGGCCCTAGCGGAGAGCGTTGTAGACGCCGGCGGCCACGGCGCCGTAGGCCAGGTGGGGCACGGCGTCGGCCGCCCAGTCCGACCCCGTCCACTGGCGGGGATCGGTCAGGCCGAGCGCGGTCATCGGCGCGCTCGACCCGGCCATCGCGAGCCCCGTCAGAACGACGGCCCCGAGCGGCCGCGGGACACGCCGTCCTCCCATCAAGAGCCCGTACAGGAGCCCGGCCCCGAGACCGGTCCCGAACCCGAGCATCGGACCCAGCCCGGCCTTCCGGTTCTCGGCCTTCTCCTCGTCCCCGAGGTCGACACCGGCCATCTCGGTCAGCCGCTCCACGCTGTCCTCAGGCGTGCTGCTCGCCGGTCGTCCCCGGACCACCATGTCGAGATAAGTCACCATGTTGAGTGCGGTGGTGCCGGCGGCACCGGCGACCAGTCCGCGCGTCAGTCTGTCCATGCCCTCGCGCTACCCGGAATGGACGGGCTCCCACACCGGCGAGCCGTCCCGCTCGCGAACCCGCCCGAACACGACGTCGGCGAAGTGGATGCCGAACCCGAGCGTGTCACCGTCGCGGAGCTCGTCCAGCAGCCGATGCCTGTTCTTGATCGCCTGCTCGCGGTCGGAGTCGACGGCCACGATCCAGTCGGGATCACCGATCTGCACCGGCGAGTGGAACGCGTCGCCGAACGCGATGAGCCGCCGCCCGGCCGACTCGATCACATAGGCGGCGTGCCCCGGCGTGTGACCCGGCGTCAGGAGGACCCGCACGCCGGGGAAGATCTCCTCCCCGTCCTCGACGGTCCTGATCCGCTCGGCGGCCGGGGTCTCGTCCCGCTGCCGCCACTCCGGCTCCGCGACCAGATGCTCGCCGAACGAACCGGCCCAGCCGATGTGGTCGGGGTGGAGATGCGTGTAGGCGACGGCCTCGATCTCGTCCGGACGACGCCCGAGCTTGCCGAGGCTCTCCAGAAGCTCGCCGCCCTCGAGCACGCCGTGGAGCGCATTGCCCGGATCGTCCGGCTCCTTCCGCGGCCCGAGACCCGCGTCGATCAGCATCGCCCGCTCGCCCCGCTCGACCAGCAGCTCGCCGATGCTCGCCACCAGGGCACCGGACCCGTCGAGGACGTGACGATGCCGCGCCCAGTCCTCCTCGGTCGCGCTGGGCAGCCACCCGCGCGACCTCAGACGACCGACGCCATCGGGGACGTAACTCAGCCGGAATTCCCCCAACTCCACCGAACGGATCCCGGACGGACGGTTCCACCTGGACACAAGACCTCCACACGACAGACTGCCCAACATCGAAGGAACTTACAACTAGAACTATTCAAGCTGCAACCTTTAGAGCTTGATGCACGCCGCTAGACTGCGCCCGTGGAAGAGAACCGCCCGGCCGTCGCCGAACAGGAGATCTGCGGCCTGGTGAACGGGCTGGCCACGCAGCTGGACGCGCACATCCGCGACCGGGCGATCGACCTCGGCCTCACCGCTCCGCAGGCCGTGGCGCTCCGCGAGCTCGCCGCCCCGATGACGATGCGCGAGCTGGCCCAGCGCATGAGCTGCGAACCGTCCAACGCGACGTTCATCGTCGACCGCCTGGAGAAGCAGGGCCTGGTCGAACGCGGCCCCCACCCGACCGACCGCCGCGCGAAGGTCCTCACCCTCACCCCCGCGGGCACCGGAACGCGTGAACGCCTCATGGCGAGACTGACGACGGACTCCCCGGTCGCCCGCCTGAACCCCGAGGAACAGCAGGTCCTGAAGGCGCTCCTCCAGCGCGCGACCGGCGGCACCTAGCCCACCCGCGTTCTGTTACTGTCCGACCACGCATCCCCCCGGCCGCCCTGGAGCCGACCGTGACGAAGAAGATCGCGATCCTGCTGGCCATCGGCGGCCTCACGTTCGGCGCCACCGCCTGCAACGACGAGAAGCCGGAGGCGAAGGCGTCGCCGTCGACGGCGGGCACACCGGCCGCGTCCGCACCGGCCGCCGCGCCGTCCACCAGTGCCCCTCCCAAGCCGGCCGCCACCAAGCCCAAGATCACCCAGAGCAAGCAGATCGTGATGATCGACCCGGACGGCAAGCGCTACACGTTCACGACCATGGTCCAGATGGCCGCGGGCATGCGCGCGACCATGGGCGACCACGCCCCGTCCGGCTTCTGCGAGAAGTCCTACGCGCAGGGCGTGAAGGAGGGCGGCGAGTTTCCCGCCGGCCGCAGCGTCTTCCTGGCCGCCTGCCGGGAGGGCTGGCGCAAGGCCGCCCACCCGCCGCAGTAGAGGGGAGCCGCCATGGCCAGCCTGATCGCAGTCGCCCTCGCGGTCGTCCTCCTGCGGCTGGTCGGCCCATCGCCCATACTCATCGCCCAGCTGGTCGTCCTGGTGGCTCCGATCGCCGTCCTCCTGGACGTGGCCCTGCTCTCCGGCATCCGCAGGAGACGGGCAAGGACCCCCCAGGCCGCCCCCGCCCCTGACGCCGTCCGGCTGCGCGAGATCGAACGGCGCCGGACGGCAGCCGCCGAACGCGAAGCCGCCGAACGCCTGGCGGAGTCGCGCAAAGCCGCGGAACGAGAAGCCGCCGAGCGCCTCGCGGCCGCCCGCGAGGCCGCCGAACAGGAAGCCGCCGCGGAGGCTCGCCGGGTGGCCGAGGACGTGCGCAGAGCCGAAGAAGACGTGAGCCGGCTACGCAAGTCCGACGATCGCTACTGGTCCCCAGACTGACAGACCGCCCGGGTGTCACCGCGTCCTCAGCGCGGCCCGGAGACGCCGCCAGGCGCGGCGCTAGCACGCCACAGCGGCCACGGGGCGCCGGTCGGGTCGCGGCCGCCACCAGCAACAACTCCGAGTGGGCAGCTGACGAAACTCCCTGATCAGCGGCTTGCTCGGTACCCGTCAGCCCGGATTCGACGCTAAACAAGATCATCTTCCGCTGTGCTGCACCCGAGGATCCGGTCCTCGATCATCTGTGCTCCGTCAGGTGTCGTTGCCCGGTGCGACGGCCGGTCCGGCGAGGGCCGAGCGCACCGATCGCACCGGCCGCCAGAACAACGCCGAGGGCCAGGTAGCCGTAGGTGAGGCCGGCGAAGGTGGCGACGGTCGCGACCAGGAGCGGGCCGCCCGCGTCGCCCAATTCGCGGCCCACCTCGGCCGCCCCCATCGTCTGGCCGATGCGTTCACCGGGGGTGGCGGCGGCCAGGGCGGCGAAGCCGAGCGGGGTGATCAGCCCGGTTCCGGCGCCGATCAGTGCGGCGCCGCACAGCACCCCGACCAGGCCGGGAACCATGGCGCAGCCGAGTCCCATCGCGGTGACCAGCAGCCCCGCGGTGATGCCGCCGCGGGCGGTGAGGCGCCGAGAGTCCAGGGCACGCCCGGCCCGCGGCTGGACCAGGGCCGCGCACGCCGCCAGCACCGACACCACGGCACCGGTGGCCACGGTGCCCAGCCCGGCGTCCCGCCCGGAGACGGGCAGGAACCCCACCCCGGCCGACAGCGCGGCGGTCGCTGCGGCCAGGGCCGCGGTGGGTGCCAAGAATCTCGGGTCGGCCAGACGTCGAGCCAGATCGAGCACCGTCTGGCGCGGCCGGAGCAGCGGCGGCACGGCCGGGACGGCCAGCGCCGCCCAAGCGGCGACTCCCGCGCCCAGCACCGCCAGCACCACGAACAGCAGCCACAGACCTCCTGCCCACACCACTACCCCGCCGAGCAGCGGCCCCAGCGTGTAGCCGATCGACTTGTAGAAGCCGTAGGAACCGAAGGCCCTGCCGTGCCCCGCCGCCGGGTTGAGCCGGGCGACCAGGGCGGAGGCGGCCGGGGAGAACGCCGACGCGGCGGCCCCCTGCCCCAGGCGAGCCGCCCACAACCAGCCTGGGCTGTCGGCGACGGCATAGACGGTCGAAGCGGCCGCGAACGCCGCCAGCCCGCCTACCAGCACCGGACGGGCGCCCACGCGGTCAGCCAGGGAGCCGAACAGCGGTTTGAGTAGCACCTCCGCGCCGTCGTACAAGGCCAGCAGCCCGCCCAGCACCATCAATGAGGTGACCGCATCCGCCGAACGGCCACCGAGAGTGGCGGCGATCCCGTGCGCCCCGAAGGCGGTGGTGAATCCGGCGGCATACAGCGGCCACATGGCGCGCCGCGGCGCGCCGTCGCCTGCCTCCGCCGAGGACGGCATGGTCAGCCGCCGTCCTTCGAGCCCTGGTGCAGCGCGGTGAAGACCCGTTCAGCGTAGCCCTCGCAGGCCGCGGCGCACTGTTTGAGGCGCTCGGCGGCCTGAGGCGCCTCCGGCGAGCCGAAGACGTCCCGTGCGGTCAGGTCACGGTGCCAGCGGCGCAGCCGCTCCAGGCTCTGCTCTTCCTCCTCCAGTTCCGCCAGGGTGAACTTGGCGGTGCGGATCTCTTTGGCGAGTTCGGCTTCGTACTTGTCGCAGTCGTCGAGGAACTCTGCCCAGTCGGCGGTGCGGGCAGCGGCGAACAGCTCCTTGAGTCGCTGAGCGTCGGTGTCGGTGCGTCCGCTGGCCGCCAGCGCCACCACCTCGCCGCCGGCCTCGCCCGCCAGCCGCGACGCCCGCGCGAGGCCGTCGGCGAACACGGGCACATCGGGGACCGTCCAGGTCCCCTGCCCCAGCGACAGCGCTCCGATCCGGCGCAGTTCCCGCCACACCGCCACCCGGTGCCTCGAAGGTCCGGCAGGCAGCCGCACCAGCAACACCACCCACGACACAAGGAACGGTTCAGCTACCACATCAGCAAATGTAGCGCTCGTTACTGAAGACGGTGAGACGTCCGCAAAAGCATCGGCAGCCGATGGCGGGGAGGAGCACACCGCGGGCCTGAGTTTGCAGAATGCGACTCCCAGTCCCCAGGAGTGGCCCACCGGGCCTCCGGTGTTTTCGGCGGAGAAGGGTGTCGCCCGACCGGGCCGCGGGTCTCATGCGGCGGGGTCGCGCCGGTGGAGCACCAGGACGGAGATTCCCGCGGCCAGGGCGATCGTGGCGATCTGGACAACGATTCCGGTGCCGAGGCGGGCGGTTCCGGCGGGGGTGAACAGGTCGGTCCAGTTCTGCCAGTAGTGCACGGGGAGCATCACCGCGATCGTGTGCAGGCTGGGCTGGCCGTTGAGGATGCTGGCCGCCACCACGAAGGCGACGGCGGCGCCGAGCGCTTCGGCGCCCCGGGGCAGCAGCAGCCCGAGGACGAAGGACACCGCGGCGATGCTGAGCATGCACAGCAGCGTGTAACCGGTGGCGGCCAGGACACGGCCGGCCGCGGCACCGCCGGTCAGGTCGGCCGCGCCGATGATGTGGAAGGGATGCCATCCGAACAGCGCGAGACCGCTGATGAGTCCTCCTGCCAGGACGCATCCGGTGGCGGTGAGGGTGGTGACCGCGACGGCGCCGAGTTTTCCCGCTAGTAGGCGTGATCGGGTGACGGGGGCCACGTAGAGGTAGCGCAGCGTTCCCCAGTCTCGGTCGGCGGAGGCGATGGCGCAGGCCAGCAGCGCCACCACGATCGGCAGGAGCAGCGGCGCGATGAACTGCAGGCTCGCCATGGTGTGATTGAGCGCGGAGTAGGTGGACGCACCGAACAGGCCGCCCTGGTCGCCGTTGCGATGTCCGGCGTGGGAGGCGCCGGCGAGCGCGGCGAGGGCCGGGACGGCGGCCAGGCAGGCCAGTGCGATGAGCGTCCGGATCCGGAGCAGTTGGGTGCTCAGTTCAACGCGCAGCATGCCCGGTGTCTCCTTCGGTCATGGTCAGGAAGACCTGTTCGAGGGATCGGCTCACCTGCTGGACCGATGTGACGCCGATGCCCGCCGTGACCAGCGCCTGGACGACGTCGCGGGGCGCCACGCCCGGTGCCGCGACGACGAACTCGGTGCCGCGGGCAGTGACCGCGGTGACGCCCGTCATCCGGCGCAGCACCTCGGCGGCCCCCCGGGGGTCGTCCAGTTGGACGCGGTAGGCATCGGTGTCGCCGAGCAGGTCGGCGAGCGGGCCGGCGGTGACCAGCCGGCCGAGGTTCATCACGACGATGTGGGTCGCGAACTGTTGCACTTCCGCCAGCTGGTGGCTGGACACCAGCACCGCGGCTCCGTGCCGGGCCAGAGCGCCGAGGTGCTCCCGCAGGGTCCGGACCTCGGCGGGGTCCAGGCCGTTGGCCGGTTCGTCCAGGATCAGCACGTCCGGCGCCCGCATCAAGGCCTGGGCGAGCATCAGCCGCTGCTTCATGCCGGTGGAGTAGCCCTTGACCTTCCGGTCGATCGCGGCGCCGAGCCCGGCGAGGTCCAGCGCGTCGTCCAACGCGGGGGGCGGCCACGCACGCCGCGTCGCCGACCACAGGAGTTTCAGATTGCGGGTGCCGGTCAGATGGGGCACGAACGCGGGCCCGTCGACGAGGACGCCGACGCGCCCGAGCACCTCGGCGCCCAGGCCGACCGGCCGGCCCAGGATCCGCGCGCTGCCGGTGTCGGGGGCCGACAGGCCGAGCAGCATCCGCAGGGTGGAGGTCTTGCCCGCGCCGTTCGGGCCGAGCAGCGCACAGATCTGGCCGGCGTCTACGGCGAATCCGAGCCCGCTGACGGCCTGTGTGCGTCCATAGCTCTTGGACAGGTCATCGGCGCGGATCATCGCCGTCGTGCCGGCGGTCGAGCGTTCCATCGTGTGCCTTTCCAGGGTGCGTGCGTCACGTGCATGCCGGGCGATCCGGGCGGCTCCGAGGCCGGGCGCCGGCCATTTCAGCCGGACCCGTTCACGGGACCGATCAGGCAGAACGTGTTTCCATGGCGTCATAGTACGTGTCTCGTAGTACATGGCAAGTAGTATCGCGCTTCGTACTACGATGAGGGAAAGGCAAGGAGACCCATGCACAGCAACGACGCCCAGATGCTCGTGCTCACCGTCCTGGCGGATCGTCCGCTGCACGGGTACGCCATCAACACCGCGATCGAAGAGCTCACCGGCCGCAGACTCGGACCCGGCAGCCTCTACGGCGCGCTCTCCCGGCTGGAGACGCGCGGTCTGATCGAGCCCGCCGGCCAGGCGGCCGCACCTCAGGAGCGGCACCGCACGATGCGGATCACCGGCCCCGGCAGGGAGGCGCTGCAGGCCGAGTTGGAGCAGATGGCCCGGGTCTCCCAGGCCGGGCTGCGCGCGCTCGGGATCGCGCCGGCATGAGGGCCGCCACCCTGATCACCGGCCTCTATCCACCCGCGGTCCGGCAGCGATGGGGTGCCGAGATCAGCCACGAGGTCTCCGAGGCGGGCATCGGTGCCTGGCCGGACGCCGTCACCGGGGCGGCACGGCTCTGGCTGCACCCCAGCGACTGGCCCGAGACGCTCGCCGGGCAGACCCGCCGTGTGCTGGCCGTCGCGCTGTTCGCGATCGCCGCCGTCACGGCACTGCTGCTGAGGGCGACCCAGCCGTCCGCCGCGTTGACCGCCGACCCGGGCCACCCCCTCACGAGTTCGTGGCTCGTCCCCGTCCTGCTCGGAATCGGTCTCGCCACCCCGCTCCCGGTCCTGCGGTGGCGGGCCCTCGCGCGCCTGGTGACCGTGGCCGTCCGTACTCTCGCCGCACCGGCCGCCGCGCTGTCGGCCATGGTGCTGGCGGCGAACAGCGGCGTGGTCGAACAACCCACGGGATTCGTCAAGGCCGCGCTGATCGGCTGCTACTGGGCCGTCCTCGCCTTCACCGCGCTGCGGCTGTGCAGCCTGGTCGCCAGGGTCGCTGCGGCCGCCGCCATGCCGACGACGGGCAGGCTGCGCGCAGCGCTTCTGCTCATCGGGACGGGGCTCGCGCTCGCGGCGGGCCAGAGCCTCTTCGCCATAGTCGGGACCGCACCCGGCGGCGGTTCCGTCACCGTGATGCTGGTACTGGGCCTGCTGGCCGCCGCGACGATCCGCGCCGGCCACGACCTGCGCCCGGACAGGACGGCCTGACGCCGGCGAGCGAGCCACACGCCGAATCGGCCCGTCAGGCCGGCGGCGGCGCCCTCGCGGAGCCTCACTGCCGGACACCAACGTGGCATGGACACTGCGCCGGAGACGCCGCCCGGTACACCGCGGACCGCACCAGCGGATGCCGGAAACCCACCCTGGTGCCGACGGTCAAGGCATCGGCGTCCTGGGCGGCGTCGAACTCGTCCGGGCCGAGACCCGGGGCGGCGCGAGCACGCCACAGCGGCCACGGGTCGCCAGTCGGGTCGCGACCGCCACCAGCAACAGTAGCCCCGAGGCACCCACTCCATCTGGCCACGCCCCCCACAAACGGGGAAACTGGACCACATGCCCACCTCGCCACGGACGGCCCTAAAGGCCCCAATGGGGGCAAGGGGCAAAGCCCCAAAGCAAGAACCCAAAACCACGCGCCGAGAGAAACACGGACACCGACCGAAACCGGGAGGGGGCGTGGGGGCGGAGCC
>NZ_SMKY01000255.1 GCF_004349235.1 Actinomadura darangshiensis
GGGTTCAGGGGGCGGCGGCGGGAGCCGCGGGTCGCGCGCCCCGCCGCCGGCCTTGTGCCTCGCGCACCACGGCGATCAGCCGCGGGGTGAGGACGCTGATGATGAGCAGCAGCCCGGTGACGATCGACTGGACCTCGGTGGGGACGTCGTTGAGCATCAGCAGGTTGCGGAGCAGGCCGATGAGCAGCACGGCCGCGATGACGCCGCCGAGGGTGCCCTTGCCGCCGTCGAAGTCGATGCCGCCGAGCAGCACCGCCGCGATGACGGTGAGCTCCAGGCCGAGTCCGTTGTCGGCGCGGGCGCTGCCGTAGCGGAGCGTGTAGACGATGCCGGCGAACCCGGCGACGAGGCCGGACACCACGAACAGGATCAGCTTGAGCCGCTTGACCCGGATGCCGGCGAAGTAGGCGGCGTCCTCCTGCGCGCCGATCGCGAACAGCGACCGTCCGATGCCGGTGGCGTGCAGGACGACGCCGGTCACGATGGCGAGCAGGACGAACAGCGCGATCGGGTACGGGATCGGGGTGCCCGGGACGGACGAGGTCGCGAGGTCGGTGTAGGCGGACGGGAACTCCGAGATCGCCCCGGTGCCGAGCGTCACGTAGGCGAGGCCCCGGTAAAGGGTCATGGTGCCGATGGTCACGGCGAGGGACGGCAGCCCGAGCCGGGTGACGAGCAGGCCGTTGACGAGGCCGCAGACGAGCCCGACGACGAGCACGATCGGGATGATCGTCTCGATGGCCATGCCGCCGTCCCACAGCTTGCCGGTGAGGGCGCTGCACAGCCCGAGGATGGACGCGACGGACAGGTCGACCTGGCCGCACACGACCAGCAGCGTCATCGGCAGCGCTATCAGCGCGATCTCGCTGAGGTCGTCGAGCGCGAACGACAGGTTGTCGTTGTTGGCGAAGTCGGGCGAGAACCCGGCGCCGCCCGCGAACACGAGGACCAGCAGCGCGGTGACGGCGGTCTCCCACCGCATCAGGCGGCTCATGACCGGCCCTCCTCGGATGCCGTCTTCGATGCAGTGCTCGATGGCGTGCTCGGTGGCGGGGCGGTCCCGCCGCCGTTCACGTCGCGATGCACGGTGGACTCCAGGGACCGCTGTTTCAGCGCCCGCGTGACGCGCAGCGCCAGCAGCCGGTCGACGCTGATGGCGAGCAGCAGCAGGACGCCGGTGATCGCGTCCTGCCAGAACGAGTTGACCTTGAGGACCACCAGCACGCTGCCGATGGTGGTGAGCAGCAGCGCGCCGAGCGCCGCCCCGTACACGGTGCCGACGCCGCCGGTGATGGCGACGCCGCCGACGACGACGGCGCTGACGACCTTCAGCTCCCAGCCGTGCGCGGCGTCCGCCACGACGGTGCCGAACCGGGCGAGCCACAGCACCCCGGCGAGGCCCGCGAGGGCGCCGCTGACCAGGTAGGCGGTGAGGACGCGGCGGCGGATCGACACGCCGGCGAGCATCGCCGCCTCGGGGCTGGACCCGATCGCGTAGTACTCGCGGCCGGAGGAGTAGGAGCGCAGGTAGTAGCCGGCCGCCAGCATCACGATCACGGTGATGATCGGCAGGTAGGGGATGCCGAGGATCCCGTCGTTGCCGAGTTTCAGCAGCGAGGCCGGCAGCTCGGCGGCGCCGATCTGGTCACCGTGCGCGATCCGGTAGTCGAGCCCCTGGATCACGTACAGCGTGCCGAGCGTGACGACGAGGGCGGGGACGCGGCAGAAGCTGACGAGCAGCCCGTTCACCAGCCCGCAGGCCAGGCCGATGAGGACGCCCACCAGCACGACCAGCACGATGTTGCGGTCGCCGCTCGCGGCGAACTTTCCGGCGGTGAACGCGACGAGCCCGACGACGGACCCGACCGACAGGTCGATGTTGCGGGTGACGACGACCATGCTCTGCCCGACGGCGAGCAGCACCAGGATCGAGGCGTTGAGGAAGATGTCGTTGACGCCCTGCCCCGACAGGAACCGCGGGTTGGCGATGGTCGTGCCGACGACGAGGACGACGAGCGCGCCGAGGATGCTCAGCTCGCGGGCGCGCAAGACCAGGTCGACCAGGCGGCGCCCGCCGCCCGGCGCCCCGCCCGAGCCCGGCCGCGCCGGGGACTGAGTGAGAACGGTCATCAGGCCCTGCCCTTCTGGGGGGCGACCCCCAGGCCCCCGGGCGGGCGGCCTGAAGATCCTCGCTTCGCTGCGGTCATCAGGCCCTGCCCTTCTGGGGGACGACCCCCAGACCCCCGGAGCCGGCGGCCTGAAGATCCTCGCTTCGCTGCGGTCATCAGGCCGCCTTTCCCGTGCCGGGGCGGCCGGTCGCGGCGGCCATCACGCTCTCCTCGGTCGCGTCCGCGCGGGCGATCTCGGCGGTCAGCCGGCCCTCGTGCATGACCAGGACGCGGTCGGCCATGCCGATCACCTCCGGCAGGTCGGAGGAGATCATCAGCACCGCGATGTCCTGCGCGGCGAGTTCCGACAGCAGCCTGTGGACCTCGGCCTTGGTGCCGACGTCGATGCCGCGGGTCGGCTCGTCCACGATCAGCACGCCCGGCTCGGTGGCCAGCCACTTGGCGAGCACGACCTTCTGCTGGTTGCCGCCGGACAGGACGCCGACGGCGTCGGTGAGCCGCGCGTACTTCAGCTGGAGCCGCAGGCCCCAGTCGGCGGCGCGGTTCCGCTCGACCTTGCGGGAGATCAGGCCGCCGCGGCCGGTCTCGCGGCGCAGCGTGCGCAGCTGGGTGAGGCCGATGTTGCGCTCGATGGACATGTCCATGACCAGCCCCTGCTGGCGGCGGTCCTCGGGGACGAGCGCGAGCCCCGCCGACATCGCGGCCGTGGGGCTGCCCGCCGGGAGCCTGCGGCCGTCGACCTCGACGTCGCCGGCGTCCCAGCGGTCCACGCCGAAGACGGCGCGGGCGACCTCGCTGCGGCCGGCGCCGACCAGCCCGGCCAGCGCGACGATCTCGCCGCGGCGGACCTCGAAGGAGATGTCGGTGAAGGCGCCCTCGCGGGTCAGCCTGCTGACCTTCAGCGCGACCTCGCCGGGCGTGACGTCCTGCTTAGGGTAGAGGGCGTCGAGGTCGCGGCCGACCATCCGGCGGACGAGGTCGTCGGCGGTGATGTCCTCGGTCCGGTCGGTGCCGACGTAGGTGCCGTCGCGCAGCGTCGTGACCCGCTGGCAGAGCTCGAAGATCTCCTCCAGCCGGTGCGAGATGAACAGGACCGCGCAGCCGTCCTCGCGCAGCGTGCGGGTGACGGTGAAGAGGCGCGCGACCTCCTGGCCGGTCAGCGCCGCGGTGGGCTCGTCCATGATGAGGACGCGCGCGTCCCGGGAGATGGCCTTGGCGATCTCGACGACCTGCTGGTCGGCGATCGACAGGCCGCGGGCGGGCTGCTGCGGGTCCAGCGCGACGCCGAGCCGCTCGAACAGCCTCGCCGTCTCGGCGTGCATGGCGCGGCGGTCGATGCGGCCGAGCGCGCCGCGCGGCTGGCGGCCCATGAAGATGTTCTCGGCGACCGACAGGTCGGGGAACAGGGTGGGCTCCTGGTAGATGACCGCGACGCCGGCGGCCTGCGCGTCGGCGGGTCCGCCGAACGCGACCGCCTCGCCGTCGACCCGGACCTCGCCCGCGTCGGGGCGGTGGACCCCTGCGAACGTTTTTACGACCGTGGACTTGCCCGCGCCGTTCTCGCCGGCCAGCGCGTGCACCTCGCCCGCGTGGAGCTCCAGCGTCACGCCCTGGAGGGCCCGTACGGCGCCGAACGACTTACTCACGTTGACCAGTGCCAATGTCGGCGGCGCCGACCGGCCCGGTGCACCCATCGCGGCCCTCCTCGCGGGGGACGTCTGTGACGTATCGATGAAAAACGTTTTAACAGGATGTTGCGGAGGACGCTAGATGTGAGCCGGAGCACCCGTCAAGAGGGAACATCGCCACCGGTACCCCCTCATGATGCGAAAACCCCGCGCTTGCAAGGGCGGGGTTGATTTCGAAGTCGCCTCCGGCCGGGACCGGCCAGCCGGGTTTACGTCGATGGCCTCCCGACTCCGGGGTTGACACGTTTTAATTCGATGACCCAAAGTGAGCGGCGACACAAGCGATGGCGGACGGACCGGGGGCACACCGATTGAGCGCAGGCACCGGACGTCCCGAGCCGCCGAACAGGGCCGTCGGCATCAAGCAGGTCGCGGCGCACGCCGGCGTCTCGCCGGGCACGGTGTCCAACGTGCTCAACCGGCCCGAGCGGGTCGCCGAGGCCACGCGCGCGCGGGTGGAGACGGCGATCCGGGAGCTCGGCTTCGTCCGCAACGGGTCGGCGTCCACGCTGCGCGCCGGGCACAGCAGCACGATCGGGCTGATGGTCCTCGACCTCGCCAACCCGTTCTTCACCGACGTCGCGCGCGGCGTGGAGGACATCGCCAGCGAGCGCGGCTACGCGGTGATCCTGTCCTCGTCCGGCGAGTCGGTCGAGCGGGAGCAGCGCAACCTGCGGGTGTTCGCCGAGCAGCGGGTCCGCGGCGTGCTGCTGACCCCGGTCGGCGACGACGGCGAGACCGCCGACCGGCTGCGCGACCGGAACGTCCCGGTGGTGCTGCTCGACCATCCGACGCCGCGCGCCAACCAGTGCTCGGTCGCCGTCGACGACGTCGCCGGCGGTGAGCTGGCGGTCGGCGAGCTGCTGGACGGCGGGGCCCGCACGCTGGCGTTCGTCACCGGGCCGACCGTGCTGCGGCAGTGCGCCGACCGGCGCAAGGGCGCGCTGCGGGCGCTGCGCGCCGCCGGGCTCGGCCGCGACGTCCTGCGCGAGGTCGCCGTCGGCGCGATGAACGCCCGGTCCGGGCAGGAGGCGGCGCGGCGGCTGCTGGAGGCGGGCCCGCCGCTGCCGGACGCGATCTTCTGCGCGAACGACCTGCTGGCGCTCGGCGTGCTGCGCGTCCTGCTGCAGGCCGGGATCAAGGTGCCGGGTGACGTGGCGCTGATCGGGTACGACGACATCGAGTTCTCTGCCGCGGCGGCCGTCCCGCTCAGCTCGGTGCGGCAGCCCACCTACCAGCTCGGCCGGATCGCGACCGAGCTGCTGCTGGAGGAGTGCGACGAGTCGGGCGGGCACGCCCACCAGCAGGTCATGTTCCAGCCCGAACTGGTGGTACGCGAGTCCAGCCGGTCGTCCCCGGGAGGCGCCTCATGAAGGTCGCGCTGTTCCTCACCTGCGTCAACGACACGATGTATCCGGAGACGGGGAAGGCGATGGTGCGGCTGCTGCGGCGGCTCGGCCACGACGTCGAGTTCCCGGAGTCGCAGACCTGCTGCGGCCAGATGCACCTCAACACCGGCTACCGGCGGCAGGCCCTCGCCATGGTCAAGGGGTTCGCGGAGACGTTCGAGCCGTACGACGCGGTCGTGACGCCGTCCGCGTCGTGCGGGGCGATGATCCGCGACTGGCATCCGAGGCTGGCGCCGCGCACCGCCGGGGTCGCGTCCCGGGTGCACGAGCTGTCGGAGTTCCTGGTGGACGTCCTCGGCGTCACCGACGTCGGCGCGTACTTCCCGCACCGCGTCACCTACCACCCGACGTGCCACTCGCTGCGGATGCTGCACGTCGGCGACCGGCCGCAGCGGCTGCTGCGCGAGGTCCGCGGCATCGACCTGGTCGACCTGCCGGACGCCCGCGAGTGCTGCGGGTTCGGCGGGACGTTCGCGCTGAAGAACTCCGAGGTGTCGGCGGCGATGTGCGCGGACAAGGTCACCGCCGTCCGGGAGACCAAGGCCGAGGCGCTGTGCGCGGCCGACAACTCGTGCCTGATGCACATCGGCGGCGCCCTCACCCGCACGCGCGCCGCGGTACGGACGATCCACCTGGCCGAGATCCTCGCCTCCACCGAGGAGGACCCGTCATGAGTTCTTCAGCCATGCCCACCTACGTCGGGATGCCGTCGTTCCCCGACGCGGCGCGGCGCGCGGTCGCGGACACGCGGCTGCGCGGCAACCTCGCGCACGCGACCACCACGATCCGGGGGCGGCGCGCCTCCGCGGTCGCCGAGCTGGACGACTGGCCCGCGCTGCGAGAGGCGGGCAAGCAGATCAAGGACCACGTCCTGGCGAACCTCGGCCACTACCTGCGGCTGCTGGAGGAGAGGGTCACCGAGGCCGGCGGGACGGTCCACTGGGCGCGCGACGCCGGCGAGGCCAACCGGATCGTCGCCGACCTGGTGAAGGCGACCGGCGAGACCGAGGTCGTCAAGGTCAAGTCGATGGCCACGCAGGAGATCGGCCTCAACGAGTTCCTCGCCGAGGAGGGCATCACCGCCTACGAGACCGACCTCGCCGAGCTGATCGTCCAGCTCGGCGACGACCGGCCGTCGCACATCCTCGTCCCCGCCATCCACCGGAACCGGTCCGACATCCGCGACATCTTCCTGCGCGCGATGGAGGACGTGCCGGAGGGGCTGACCGACTCCCCCGCCGAGCTGGCCGAGGCCGCCCGGCGGCACCTGCGCGCCAAGTTCCTGTCGGCGAAGGTCGGGGTGTCGGGCGTGAACTTCGCCGTCGCCGACACCGGCACCCTCGTCGTCCTGGAATCGGAGGGCAACGGGCGGATGTGCCTGACGCTCCCCGAGACGCTCATCTCCGTGATGGGCGTGGAGAAGCTCGTGCCGAGCTGGCGGGACCTTGAGGTGTTCCTGCAGCTGCTGCCCCGCTCGTCCACGGCCGAGCGGATGAACCCCTACACCTCCGCCTGGACGGGCGTCTCCCCCGGCGACGGCCCCCGCGACTTCCACCTCGTCCTGCTGGACAACGGCCGCACCGCCACCCTGGCCGACGAGGTCGGCCGGCAGGCGCTGCGCTGCATCCGCTGCTCCGCGTGCCTGAACGTGTGCCCGGTCTACCAGCGCGCGGGCGGCCACGCCTACGGGTCGCCCTACCCGGGGCCGATCGGCGCGATCCTGTCCCCGCAGATCAGGGGCATCGGGTCGGACGTGGACGCCTCGCTGCCGTACGCGTCGACGCTGTGCGGGGCGTGCTTCGAGGCGTGCCCGGTCGCGATCGACATCCCGGAAGTGCTCGTCCACCTGCGGGCCCGCGCCGTCGAGAAGGGCCCGCGCCACCCCCTCGAACGGGTGGCGATGACGGCGGCCGGCTGGACGCTGCGCTCCCCCACCCGGCTGGCGCTCGCGCAGCGCGCCGCGTCCGCGAGCCGGCGCGTCGTGGCGCGCGGCGGCCGGATCCGGCGGCTGCCCGGCCCGCTGAACGCCTGGACCGAGACGCGCGACGCGCCCGCGCCGCCGCCCGAGTCGTTCCGCGCCTGGTGGGCCCGCACCGACGGCGGCCGGAAGGACGGGGACAGGTGAACGCGCGCGAGGAGATCCTCGGCCGGATCGAGCGGGTGGTGGCGACCCGCGCCGCCGCCGAGGTCGCGGCCTCCTACGACCGGATCGACCGCGGCTACCTGCGCCGCCACCACGAGGACGGCGTGCTCGACCTGTTCGCGGAGCGGGTCGCCGACTACCGGGCGACGGTCCTGCGCGTGTCCGCGGCCGAGGTCCCTTCGGTGATCGCCGAGCGCCTTGCGACCCGTCCCGGCTCCTGCGGCGTGCCGGGCGATCTTCCCTCCGAGTGGACGTCCGCGGTGGACGCCCCGCTCGTCCGCGACCCGTCGGTCTCGTCGCTGGACGGCCTCGCCGGGGCGGTCACCGGGTGCGCCGCCGCCATCGCGGAGACCGGCACGATCGTCCTGGACCACGGCGTCGCGCAGGGGCCGCGGGCCCTGTCGCTCGTGCCCGACTACCACCTGATCGTCGTCCTCGCCGAGCAGGTCGCCCCGGACGTGCCCGAGGCGCTCGAACGGCTGGACGCGCGGCGCCCGCTCACGTTCGTGTCCGGGCCGTCGGCCACCAGCGACATCGAGCTTTCCCGGGTCGAGGGCGTACACGGCCCCCGCACGTTGGAGGTACTGGTCGTCGAATGAAGGAAGCGACTTTCGCGGCCGTCGATCTGGGCGCGTCGAGTGGCCGCGTGATGGCCGGACGCGTCGGTCCGGGCACCCTGGCGCTGGAGGAGGTCCGCCGGTTTCCGAACCGTCCCGTCCGGGTCAACGGCACCCTGCACTGGGACGTCCTCGGCCTCTACGGCAACGTGCTGGACGGCCTGCGCTCCGCCCCGCGCGACCTGGCGTCGGTCGGGATCGACTCGTGGGCCGTCGACTACGGCCTCCTGGACGCGAACGGGACCCTGCTCGGCAACCCCGTCCACTACCGGGACGCCCGCACGGTCGGCGTGATGGACCGGGTCCGCGCCGAACTGGGCGACGACCTCCTCTACCAGGCCTCCGGCCTGCAGTTCCTCCCCTTCAACACGATCTACCAGCTCGCCGCGGACGATCTCTCCCGGGCCGCGACGCTCCTCCTCGTCCCGGACCTGCTCGCCTACTGGCTCACCGGCGAGATCGGCGCCGAGCGCACGAACGCGTCCACGACGGGCCTGCTGGACGTCCGCACCGGCACCTGGTCGCAGGACCTGCCGGCTCGCCTGGACCTCCCCGCGAAGATCCTTCCGCCGCTTCGCGACCCCGGTTCCGCCATCGGAGCCCTCCGCGCGGACGTGGCGGCCGAGACCGGCCACGACGCCCTTCAGGTGGCGGCCGTCGGCTCCCACGACACGGCCTCGGCCGTCGCCGCGGTCCCCGCCACGACGGGCCGGTTCGCCTACATCTCCTGCGGCACCTGGTCGCTGGTCGGGGTGGAACTGGACGCCCCCGTCCTGACCGAGGCGAGCCGCAAGGCCAACTTCACCAACGAGGGCGGCGTGGACGGCACGGTCCGCTACCTGCGCAACGTGATGGGCCTGTGGCTCCTCCAGGAGTCCCTGCGGGCCTGGGGCGACCCGGACCTGCCGGCTCTGCTCGCCGAGGCCGCCGACGTCCCCGGCCTGCGCTCGCTCGTCGACCCCGACGACCCCGAGTTCCTCCCGCCCGGCGACATGCCGTCCCGCATCGCCGCGCACTGCCGCCGCCGCGGCTTCCCCGAGCCGGCCACCCGGGCCGAGACCGTCCGCTGCATCATGGACAGCCTCGCCCTGGCGCACCGCGCCGCGCTCCGGCAGGCGTCGCGCCTGTCCGGCAAGGAGATCGACGTCGTCCACCTGGTGGGCGGCGGCAGCCGCAACGACCTGCTGTGCCGGCTCACCGCCGACGCCAGCGGCCTTCCGGTCGTCGCGGGCCCGGTCGAGGCGACGGCCCTCGGGAACGTGCTGGTCCAGGCCCGCGCCCACGGCCTCGTCGGCGGCCTGCCCGAGTCCCGCGCCCTGGTCGCCGCCACCCAGGACCTCCGCCGCCACACCCCGTCGGGCGACGGGGCCCGCTGGCGCGACGCCGCCGTCCGCCTCGGCCTGGACGGCTGATCCCGCCGTGCCGATGTCACGCCCGCGGGACGGTTTACCTTCCCGAGGTTGACATGGCGCCGCAAAGGACCGTTCATATCTATGAACAACACGGTCGCGGAGGAGGCCGTCCCGTGGGGATGACGCGCGGGCCGGGGCGTGTTGGCCCCACCTTATTGACGTTTTACCCGATAGGGTAAAAACCGCCCATCCTCCCGGGACCACGACGAGAAGCATGATCACGGCGTATCGACCGCCCTGTCGCTGTTGGGGTGTGGACGTGACTCCAGCCACGCGTGAACGCGCGGGCTTCCCGCATCGTCGGCCGCCCCGCGGCACGGCGGGCCGGCCGAGGCCGACGGTCCTCTCTCTCGAAGGGGCATGATGGAGGGTCGTACGGGCCAGGAGAACGGTGTGGCGGCGAGCGGGGTCCCACTGGTCGGACGCAGGAACGTGCTGCGCGTCTTCGAGGAGGCCCTGGACGCCACCGCCGCCGACGCGTTCCGGTTCCTGGCCCTGGTGGGCGAGCCCGGCGCGGGCAAGACGCGGCTGCTCAACGAGCTGTCGGACGCCGCGGACGCCCGCAAGCTCGCCACCCTGGCCGGCCGCGCCTCCGAGTTCGAGCAGGAGATGCCGTTCGGCGCCGTCGTCGACGCGCTCGACGACCACCTCGAAGAGCACGCCGGCGACCTCGGCGCCGGCACCGTCCGGCTGCTCGGGCCCGTGTTCCCCGCGCTGGCGGCGTTCCTCGGCGGGGACGAGGCCGGCGCGCCGGCGGGCGCCCCGGTCCCCCGCTACCAGCTGTACCGGGCGGTGCGGCGGCTGCTGGAGGACGTGGCGGCGCCGTCCGGCCTGGTGCTGATCCTCGACGACGTCCACTGGGCCGACAACGCCACGATCGAGCTGCTGGACCACCTCGTCCGGCATCCGCCGCGCGCCCGGGTGCTGATCGCCGTCGCCTACCGGCCCGCGCAGGCGTCGGCGCGGCTGGCCGCGCTGGTGCAGGACTCGCTGCGCGCCGCGGGCGGGCACCGGCTGTCGGTCGGCCCGCTCACCCAGGACGAGGTCCGCGAACTGCTCGGCCCCGGCGTCAGCGGGGCACGCTGCAGCGAGCTGTACAACGCCAGCGGCGGCAACCCCTTCTACCTGGAGGCGCTCGCCCGCACGCGGGAGCCGCTCGCCGGCGGGTACGCCGAGGGCGAGCTGCCGCCCGCCGTGCGCGCGGCGCTGCAGCTGGAGCTGAGCGGCCTGTCGCCGGACGCGCTGCTGATCGCGCAGAGCGCCGCGGTCGCGGCCGACGAGTTCGCGCCGCCGCTCGCCGCGGTGGCCGCCGAGGTGACCGAGCGGGTCGCGCTGGACGCCCTCGACGAGCTGGTCGCCCGCGACATCGTGCGGCCCCGCGCGGAGCGGTTCCGGTTCCGCCATCCGCTGGTCAGGCATGCCGCCTACCGGTCGGCGGCGGCCGGGTGGCGGCTGGCCGCGCACCGGCGGATCGCCGCCTACCTCACCGAGATCGGCGCGCCCGCCGCCGTCCGCGCCCGGCACCTGGAGCGGTCGGCGCGGACCGGCGACCGGGCCGCGATCGCCACCCTGGTGGAGGCCGCCCGCGCCTTCGCCACCCAGGCGCCGACGACGGCCGCGCACTGGCTGAAGGTCGCGCTCGGGCTGATGCCCGCCGCCGACGACCCCGAGCTGCCCTCGCGGCTCGAGCTGATGATGGAGCTGGCGCAGGTCCAGACGGTCGGCGGGCACCTCACCGACGGCCGCGAGACCGCGCGCAGCGTCCTGAAGATGCTGCCGCTGGACGCCTACGAGCAGCGTGCCCGCGCGGCCCGGCTCGCCGCGCTGATGGAACGCCAGCTCGACCGCCCGAACGAGGCCCGCACCCTGCTGCTGGACGAGCTGCGCCGGATGCCCGACCCGCGCTCCCCGGCCGCGGTGCCGCTGCGGATGCGGCTGATCGCCGAGCGGATGATGCGGATCGACTTCCGCGCCGCGCAGGCCGTCCTCGACCTCATGCCGGACAGCTCGGAGGACTGGGAGCCCAGCCTGGAGCTCGCGGTGGCGGCGTTCCGGCCGATGCCCGCGCTCGCCGCGGGCCGCATCGAGGACACCCTGCGCTACCTGGCGGCCGCCGACCGGCTGGTGGACGCCGCCCCCGACGAGCACCTGGCCGAATGGATGGACGCGATCGCCTGGCTGTGCTGGGCGGAGACGTTCATGGGCCACTTCCTCAGCGCGGCCCGCCGGTTCGAGCGGGCGGTCGACGTCGCCCGCACCACCGGGCAGCTGTACGTCGTCCCCACCCTGATGGCGGGCCAGACCCGCGCCTACGGGATGCTCGGGAGGCTGGAGGAGGCCGCGGCCGTCGCCGAGGAGGCGGTGGAGGAGGCCAGGCTCCTGCACTCGGGGCAGCAGCTGGTGTTCGCGCTCACCCAGCAGAGCCTGGTCGCGGGCTGGTCCGGGGACGAGGAGTCCGCGCTGCGGCACGCCGAGGAGGCCATCGAGAGCGGCACCGGAGTCGGCGAGTGGTGGGGCTCGATGGCCCGCTACGCGCGGGCGATGGCGCTGATCGGCCTCGGCCGGCTGGAGGAGGGCGCCCGGGCCGTCGAGACGACGGTCAAGGGCCCGCTGGACCAGCGGACCCACCTGTCGCTCAGCGAGGTCATGGCCGGCATCGAGGCGGGCCAGGGCCGCACCGCCGCCGCCCAGAAGTGGGTGGAGCGCGGCGAGCACTACGTCATCCCGGGCCTGGAGGCCCACAACGGGCTCGCGCGGCTGGCCCGCGCCCACGTCCTGCAGCTGACCGATCCCGCCGCCGCGGCGCGGGAGGCGCTCGCGGCCGCGCAGGTCTTCGAGGAGGCCGGGCACCGCATCGACGCCGGCCGGGCCCGGATGCGGGCCGGGCAGGCCCACGCCGGCGCGGGCGACCGCCCGGCCGCCCGCGAGCAGCTGCGGCTGGCCGCCGGCGTCTTCGACGACTGCGGCGCGCGGGCGCTGCACGCGCAGGCCGTCCGCGAGCAGCGCAGGATCGGCGTGCGGGTGCCCGCCAAGGGCGGCCGCGGCACGGGGCTGCCGGGCGGGCTGTCCAAGCGCGAGTACGAGGTCGCGTCGCTGGTCGTCGAGGGCTGCACGAACTCCCAGATAGCCGAGCGGCTGTTCGTCAGCATCCGCACCGTCGAGACGCACCTGTCGCACATCTTCGCCAAGTTCGGGGTGAACTCCAGGGTCGGCGTGGTGAACGCGCTCGCCCGCAACGGGTCCGACCCCGACGCTCCCGGGGCCGGCTGACCGGGCCC
>NZ_SMKY01000256.1 GCF_004349235.1 Actinomadura darangshiensis
GTCGTGGGGGACTCGACGGGAGGTCTGGCGGGGAGGGCCAGCGCGATGACGATCGCGAGGGCGGAGAAGCCGGTGGCCCACCAGAACGCCTGGTGGAAGGCCGGCACCGGGTCGCCGTCAGTGATCGCGTTCTGCAGGAGGACCGCCAGGACGGCGGTGCCGAACGAGCCCCCGACCTGCTGTGCGACGCGGACCAGGACGCTGGCGTGGGCGATCTGCTCGTGGCCGAGGCCGAGATACGCGACGGCCATGACGGGCACGGTCACGGCGCCGAGGCCGATGCCGCGCAGGAGCAGCCATCCGGCGAGCGACCACGCGCTCGTGTGGGCGTCGGCGTAGGCGAACGGGACGGTCGCGGCGGCGACGACGAGGAACCCCGCGACGGTGATGGGCCGGGCGCCGAGCCGGTCGGTGAGGCTGCCCGCGAGGGACCGGCTGAGCAGGGTTCCGATGCCCTGCGGGATCAGCGCGACCCCGGCGTCGAGGGCCGTGGTGCCGCGGACCTGCTGGTAGTACAGCGGCAGCAGCAGGATGGCCCCGTAGAGCGCGAAGCCGGAGAAGAACAGCACCCCGGAGGCGGACGCGGTCGGCCGGTGCGCGAACAGCCGGACGTCCACGAGCGGGTTCGCGCGGCGGGCCGCGTACAGCGCGAACCCCGCCGCCAGGGCCACGCCGAGGACCAGCGGGACGAGCACCCCGGGGCGCGCGAACCCGCCGTCCGGCGCCCGGGACAGGCCGAAGATCACGGCGGCGGTGCCGGGCCCCAGCAGCGCGAGCCCGAGGACGTCCAGGCGCGGCCGCGACGACGGGCCGTCGCGGTCGAGGAACCGCGCGGCCAGGACGATCCCCGCGACGCAGAACGGGACGTTGACCCAGAACATCCACCGCCAGCTCAGGTGCGTGAGGATCAGGCCGCCCACGAGCGGGCCGAGGATCGGCCCCAGCAGCGCGGGCAGCGCGATGACCGCCGTCGTGCGGCCGAGCAGCCGGCCGCCCGCTGCCCGCACGACCAGGGTGGTCATCACCGGGAGCATCAGCCCGCCGCCGACGCCCTGCACGACCCGGCTCGCGATCAGCGAAGGGGCGTCCCAGGCCAGGCTTGAGGCCACCGACCCGGCGAGGAAGACGGCCAGCGCGAAGATCCAGACCCGCTTGCCGCCGAACCGGGCCATCGCCCAGGTGCTCAGCGGGACCGTGATGCCGAGGGCGAGCAGGTAGCCGGTGGTGACCCACTGGACGGTCGCGACCGTGGTGTGCAGATCGGCCGCCAGCGAGTGCAGCGCCACCCCGACGATCGTGGTGTCGAACACCACGGCGAGGACCCCGGCGATGAGGACACCGGCGGTCTTGAGCACCTTCGGGTCGAGCCGGGTGTCACCGGCCATGGCTTCCCCCAGATAAGAGTCACGAATGTTTCTTATCGCCCACGGTAGACTCCGTGCATAAGAAACACAAGTGACTCTTAATCGGAGGGGACGTGGCGGAGCAGCGCCGGCGCGGCAAGGTCCTGGAGGACGCGCTGCTGCGCGCCGCATGGGACGAACTGGTGGAGGCCGGATACGCCGCGCTGACCATGGAACGCGTCGCCGTGCGCGCGGGCACCGCCAGGGCGGTGCTCTACCGCCGCTGGCCGAAGAAGGCCGACCTGGTCGTCGCCGCCATCCGGCACCACCGCGAGGACGACCCGATCCCCAGCCCGGACACCGGCAGCCTGCGCGACGACCTCATCGCGCTGATGCGCTCGTCCACCCGGCGCCGCATCGACCTCGCCACCATGCTCGGCGCGCAGCTCGGCGGCCTGTTCGCCGAGACGGGGACGACCCCGGCGGAACTGCGCGACCTCGTGCTCAGCGGGGGCACGCTCTGGTCACGCGACATCTTCAAGAACGCGGTCGAGCGCGGCGAACTCGTCCCCGGCCGCGTCCCCGACGCGCTGCTCGCCATGCCCTTCGACCTGATGCGCCACGACATGCTGATGACCTTCGAGCCCGTCCCGGACGCCCGCATCACCAGCATCGTCGACGACCTGTTCCTCCCCCTCCTCGCCCACTACCAGGCCACGGCGTGAGGTGTCAGAGCGGGTTGAGGCGGGCCTTGAGCAGGCAGAACTCGTTGCCTTCGGGGTCGCTCAGGACGTGCCACGGCTCTTCCCCGGTCTGGCCGATGTCGGCCGGGCGCGCACCGAGACCCAGCAGGCGCTCCAGCTCGGCGTCCTGATCGCGGTCGGTGGCGTTGACGTCGATGTGCAGCCGGGACTTCCCCTTCTCCGGCTCGTCCCGGCGGCTGAGGATGATCGTCGGCTGCGGGCCGCCGAACCCTTCGCGCGGCCCGATCTCCAGCGTCCCGTCGTCCTCGCGATCGAGCACGACGAAGTCCAGGACCTCGCACCAGAACCGCGCCAGCACCTCAGGGTCGCGGCAACCGAGCACAAGCTCACTGATACGACACGCCATGGACGAACCCCACTCTCAGCCGGGTGCCGCCGGAGAACCCGCACGTGAATCCCGCGGGCTCCGGCAGCGCAACGATCCGGCGACGGTACCGGACGAGACGATCATGGGCGAGCGGGGCCGTCATGAGCCGTGCCGAAGGGGTTGTCGATGATGTAGCGCCAGTGGCCGTCCGCGGCCCGGCGCGCGACGTCGGTCGCGGTGCCCTCGATGCGGACGGGACGGCCGTCCGCGATGCCCTCGATCACCCAGTCGACGATCAGCAGGGCGAGGTCGCCGGCGGTGTAGACGTGCCGCGGGCTGACCTTGATCGGCAGCCCGAGGGACATGAAGCGGGCGTTCGCCGCGCGGGCGCCGGCGCCGGTCAGCGGCGTGCCGGGCGCGGGGACGAACACGCCCCCTTGCTCGTACATCTCCGCCACCGCATCCGGATCGCCGCTGTTGAAGCGGTCGGCGAACACCGGCGGGACGTCCTCGGGGCGGTCGGCCAATGGGCGCATCGTGTTCCTTCGGGTAGACAGGGGCGGGACGTGGCGAACGCTAGGAGGCGCCTTCGTGACTCACCAAACGGTCGGCCACCCGGGGCTGCCGGACGATCCGCGGGCGGACGTGGCCGAGCCGACGCCGTCCTGCCCGGTGGAGATCACGCTCGACGCGCTGCGCGGGCGCTGGACGACGCTCGTCGTCCGTGAGCTGCTGCGCGGCGACCGGTCGTTCAGCGAGCTGCGGCAGGCGCTGCCGGCGCTGTCGGACAAGGTGCTGGCCGACCGCCTGGCCCATCTCGTCCAGGCGGGCGTGCTCGACCGGCACCGGCAGGCGGGGTGGCCGCCGCGGACCCGGTACGCGCTGACGCCGCGGGGGCGGCGCCTCGGCCCGGTGCTCCAGGCCCTCTGGGAGTGGGGCAGCCGGTAGGTTCGGGGGTCATGGAGGCGGTTGCGGCGGAGGATCTGACGGGCAAGGCGCGGCTGCGGCGGGCCGCGCTGCACCTGTTCGCCAGGGACGGGTTCGACGCGGTGACGATCAGGGCGGTGGCGGCCGAGGCGGACGTGTCGTACGCGCTGGTCCGGCACCATTTCGGGTCGAAGGAAGGGCTGCGGAAGGCGGTCGACGAGCACGTCCTGCGCAGCCTCGGCGAGGCCATGGACGAGCTGGACCGCGACCGTCCCCTCGACGACCTGGTCGCCGCGCGCGGGACGGTGTCGGCGCGGCTGTTCGGCGCCGACCCCGACATGCGCGGCTACCTGCGGCGGGTGCTGCTGGAGGGCGGGGAGGCCGGGCGGGCGGTGTTCGCGCGGCTGCTGCGCGGAACCCGCGCCGAGCTGGAGGGGCTGAACGCGGTCCGGGAAGACGCGGACGCCGAGTGGGCGCCCCACCAGGTGCTCTTCCTCATCCTCGGGCCGCTGCTGCTGGAGCCGGTGGCCGGGCCCGGCCTGTTCGACACGGAGACGCTGGCCCGGCGCAGCGCGGCGAACCAGCGGCTCCTCCTGGACGGCCTGTTCGCCCGCTAGCCGAACATGCTGGCACTGCCCGGCTCGTACGGGTATTTCGCCTTGAGGTCGTCGGTCAGCTCGACGCCGAGGCCGGGCGCGCGGGGCGGCAGGACGTACCCGTCCACGATCTGGAGGGGTTCGGCGAGCATCTCGGTCTCCAGCGGATTGCCCATGACGGGACGTTCCAGCATCACGCAGTTGGGCTGCGTGAAGCCGAGGTGGTAGTTCGCCGTCAGCGTTGGGGCGGCACCCCACACATGCATGGCGACCTTGACGTGGTGGGCGTCGGCCGCCTCGCAGGCGCGCCGGGCCTCGCCGATGCCGCCCACGATGGTCGGGTCGGGTTGCGCTATGTCGAACGCACCGGCGCGGAGCCATTGCTCGAAGACGGCCGCCGTCGTGATGCCCTCCCCACCGGAGATGGGGACGGACGTCATCGCGCGCAGTTCCGCGTAGGGCGCGGGGTCGAACGGCGGCAGGAACTCCTCCGCCCAGGCCAGGTCGTGTGGGGCGAGTGCATCCAGCAGGTGGAGGACTTGCTTGACGCTCCATGGCTGCGTGTTGAGGTTCTGTACGGCGTCCACGGCCAGCAGGATGTCGGGCCCCAGTGCCTCACGGACGAGCCCCACTCGCTCTGCCTCGTTCTCGGGTTGGTAGGTGACGGGGTTGGCGCGCATCTTGAAACCCCGGTATCCGTCGGCGCGCACTTGCGCGGCCTGCGCGACGAGCTGGTCACGGTTCAACGTGGGGACGCCGCCAGAGGCGTACAGGGGCAACCGGTCGTGGACGGCCCCGCCCAGTAGTTCGTGCAGGGGCGCGTTGCGGAACTTGCCCAGCGCGTCCCAGAGCGCGCATTCGATGCCGGCCAGGACCATGACGGTGAGTCCTGTGCGCCCGCAGTAGCCGGTGACCCAGTAGCAGTCCCGGTAGAGGCGGATGGGGCTGGTGGCGTCCCGGCCGATGAGGACGTCCCGGTACAGCGCGACGATCCCCTCCACCAGTTCGGGGACGTACACGCCCGCGTAGGTCTCGCCGACGCCGACGATGCCCTCGTCGGTCTCGACCTCGATGAACGCGGCGCTGCGGCGGCGCGTGTGGGTGCCCTCGATCCCGTACGGCGTGGTCAGCAGCACCGTGCGGACATCAGTGATCTCCATGAAGCCCCCTGTCCACTTGCGCAGCAGACTACACAGATGTGCAGTACGGTCGGAACCATGAACCCTCCCCTGCTGTTCGTCACCGGAATCGCCGCCGCGGGCGAGATCGCCGGGGCCGGCCTGCTCCTCCGTCGCCGAAACCCACCCCGACGCCCAGACCGCGTCCCAGGCCCGCACCCTGGCTGACCGCCTCACCGCCCTAGGCCGATGAGGATGGCGAGGGCGGGCCTCAGCCGGGGGTCAGTGCGGCGACCAGGTCGGCGGCGGGGGTTTCGGTCGTCTTGCGGAAGGACTCGCCGGCCCAGAGGTTGACGCCCTCCGGGTCGCCCTGGGCGGCGGACGCCTTGCGCAGCGGCGAGGTCACGTAGTGGACGTCGGGGTAGGCGGCGGGTGCGTGCGGCGAGTGCTCGGTGAGGAAGCGGTTGACCAGGCCGCGGGCGGGACGTCCGCTGAAAGCCCTGGTCAGCGCGGTCTCGGTGAAGCGCGGGTCGGCGAGGGCGGCCTTGTGGACGGCGCTCGCCCCGCTCTCCGGGCAGCGGACGAACGCCGTGCCGAGCTGGGCGGCGACGGCGCCCAGCCCGAGGACCTCGGCGACGTCCGACGCCGTGGCGAGGCCGCCGGCGGCGATGAGGGGCTGCGAGGTCGTCCCGCGGACGGAATGCAGCAGCACCCGCAGCGGCAGCGGCTCGTCGGAGGTGTTGGTGAACGAGCCGCGGTGCCCCCCGGCCTCGGCGCCCTGGAGGCAGAGCGCGTCGGCGGCGGACGCCTGGCGGGCCTCGTCCACCGAGGTCACGGTGACGACGACGGTGGCGCCGCGGTCCTTGAGGGCCTGGACGACCTCGTCGGACGGGCAGCCGAACGTGAAACCGACGAAGGCGGGCGGATCGGCGACCAGGTCGACGACCTTGGCGTGGTAGGCGTCGTCCCGTGCGGACGGCGTGCCCGCCTCCACGCCCAGGCGGCGGGCCTCGGGGGCGAGGCGGTCGCGGTACGCGGCGACCGCGGCCGGGTCGACCTCGTCCAGGGACGGCATGAAGACGTTCACCCCGAAGGGCCGGGACGTCAGGGCGCGCGTCGCCGTGATGTCGGCGCGCATGGCCTCGGGTGTCTTGTAGCCGGCGGCGAGGAAGCCGAGGCCGCCCGCGTCCGAGACGGCGGCGGCCAGCTCGGGCGTCGACGGTCCGCCTGCCATGGGCGCTTGCACGATCGGAACGTCGGTCCACATGCTCGGCACGATAATCCGGAGGAACACCGCGGGGTCACGCCGGGGTTCCAAGACGGACGGAAGGGGTCAGGATGCGGGTGCTGCTGCACTACGACATGGACCACGTCGAGCCCGGCCTCGACATCGTGAGCTGCTCGGAGCAGGACGACGCGCGGTTCGCGGAGCTGCTGCCGGACGCGGAGGTGATCTGGCACGTGCTGCGCCCGCTCACGGCCGCCGACATGGACCGGGCGCCGAAGCTGAGGCTGATCCAGAAGCTCGGCACCGGCGTGAACACCATCGACCTCGACGCGGCCCGGGAGCGCGGGATCGCGGTCGCGAACATGCCGGGCCGCAACGCGCAGGCGGTCGCGGAGACGTCGCTGCTGCTGATGCTGGCGGCGCTGCGGCGGATCGTCCCGTTCGACGCGCGGACGCGGCGCGGCGAGGGCTGGCCCGCCGGCCGGTCGCTGGTGGGCGGCGAGCTGGCCGGGCGGACGGTCGGCCTCCTCGGCGGCGGCGAGATCGCGTCCCTGCTGCGCGGCATGCTGGAGGCGATCGGCGCGACCGTCCTGTTCACGTCGCAGCGGCCGCGGCCTGAGGACCCGGCCTGGCGGGAGCTGGACGATCTGCTGCGGGCGAGCGACATCGTGTCGGTGCACGTCCCGCTGACGGACGAGACGCACCACCTGCTGGACGCCGAACGGCTCGCGCTGCTGCCGGCGGGCGCGGTCGTGGTGAACACGGCGCGCGGCGCCGTCATCGACGAGAAGGCGCTGGTGGCGGCGCTGACGTCGGGTCATCTGGGCGGCGCCGGCCTGGACGTCTTCGAGACGGAGCCGGTCGGCACCGGCAACCCGCTGCTGGCCCTGGACAGCGTCGTCCTCATGCCGCACGTGGCGTGGCTGACCCGCGAGACCTGGGCCCGCTACTTCGCGGTGGCCGCAGAGAACTGCCGCCGCCTGGCCCGAGACGACGACCTCCTCCACCGCGTCCGCTGAGTTCGGGGTGTCAGGGGAGGAGGACCGGTTTGACGACCTTGCCGGACGTCGTGTCGGCCTCCGCCTCGTTGATCTGGTCCAGCGGGTAGGTCGTGACCAGGCGGTCGAAGGGGAAGCGCTCCTGCCGCCACAGCTCGATCATCTTCGGGATGAACGTGTGCGGGACGGCGTCGCCCTCGATGATGCCCTTGACCGTCCGGCCCATGAGCAGGAGGTTCGCGTCGAGGCGGTACTCGGCGGCGCCGACGCCGACGAGGCCGCAGACGCCGGTGGTGCGCAGCGACGCGACCGCCGTCGCGACGACCTCGGGGACGGCGGTGGAGTCGAACGAGTACTGCACCCCTTCGCCGCCGGACAATGCCCGGATCTGCCCGGCGATGTCGTCGTCCGCGCCGTTGATGACGTGCGTCGCGCCGAGTTCGCGGGCCAGGTCCAGCCGCGACTCGTGCAGGTCGACGGCGACGATCACGGTGGCGCCCGCGACTCGCGCGGCCATGACGGCGGACAGCCCGACCGCGCCCGCACCGAAGATCGCGATGCTGTCGCCCGCGCGGACGCCGAGCGAGACCAGCACCGACGCGGCCCCGGTCTGGACGCCGCAGCCGAGCGGGCCGAGCACGTCCAGCGGGACGTCCCGGCGGACCGGCACCACGTTGTGGACGGTCCCGAGCGCATGGCTCGCGAACGACGACTGCCCGAACCAGCGCGTGTGCACGGGCTCCCCGTCGGGGCCGGTGGCGCGGGGCGTCCCGTCCAGCGGCATGGCGAGCATGTTGAGCGCGGTCATCTGCGGGCAGGCGCCGGGCTGCGCGGCGCGGCAGTTGTCGCACGTCCCGCACGAGTCGAACGACATGACCACGTGGTCGCCCTCGGTGAGGCCGGTGACGCCCGGCCCGGTCGCCGCGACCACGCCGGACCCCTCGTGCCCGAGGACGACCGGCTTCGCCACCAGGTCGCCCGGGATGCGCCCCAGCATGTCGGTGTGGCACATCCCGACGCCCGCGATCTTGACGAGGATCTCGCCGGGACCCGGGTCGGCCAGGTCGAGCGGCTCGATCGCGTAGGGGGCGTCTGCGGCGCGCAGCACCGCGGCTTTGATCTGCACCGGGGAATCCTTCAGGCGATGGAGTAGCGGACGGGAAGGCGCTTCAGGCCGCCGACGAACGTGGTCGCGATGCTCTCCGGCGGTCCGGCCAGTTCGATCGAGTTCAGGCGCGGCAGCAGTTCCTCGAAGAAGGCGCGGACCTCGATGCGGGCCAGCGCCGCCCCCAGGCAGTAGTGGACGCCGAATCCGAACGCCAGGTGCTTGTTCGGGTCGCGGCCCACGTCGAAGGTGAACGGGTCGTCGAAGATGTCCTCGTCGCGGTTCGCGGACGGATACGACAGCAGGACGGCGTCGCCCTTGCGGATCGTGGTGCCGCGCAATTCGTAGTCCTCGGTGGCGGTGCGCATGAACTCCTTGACCGGGGTGACCCAGCGGATCATCTCGTCCACCGCGAAGGGCAGGAGTTCCGGGTTCCCGCGCAGCCGTTCGAGCTGGTCAGGATGCTCGATCAGCGCGTGCAGGCCGCCCGCGATCGTCGCGCTGGTCGTGTCGTGCCCGGCCGTCGCGACGATGACGTAATAGGACGCGGTGTCGAAGTCGTTCAGCGGCTCGCCGTCGATCCGCGCATTGGCGATGGCGGACGCGAGGTCGTCCGTCGGGTTCTTGCGGCGCGCCTCCGTCAGCTCCTGGAAGTAGGCGAAGAAGTCGAGCAGGACCTGCAGTTTCTCCTCGTTCGACGCGCCCCGCTGGAACTCGTCGTCGTCGCCGCCGAAAAGCTCCTGGGTCAGCTTCAGCATGCGGTCGAAGTCGCTTTCGGGGAGGCCGAGCAGCGACAGGATGACGAACAGCGGGAAATGGACGGACACCTCCTGCGCGAAGTCGCACTCGCCGCCGAGGTCGACCATCCGGTCGACGTACCGCTTCGCCAGCTCGCGGACGCGCGGCTCCAGCGCCCGCATCGCGCGCGGCCGGAACCAGTCCGCGCCGATCGCCCGGATGACCCGGTGGTCGGGGTCGTCCATGTGGACCAGCGTGCGCAGCGCGATGCCCTGCTCGGCCCGCTCCCGGTTCAGCGCGTCGAACTCGGCGGTGCCGAGGATCGGGCGCGGGCCGTTCAGGAAGACCGGATGGTTGCGCTCGATCTCCAGGACGTCCTCGTGCTTGGTGACCGCCCAGAACGGGGTGTACTCCGGGGCGGCGTCCACCCAGTGCACCGGGGACTCGCGGCGGAGGAGCGCCAGCGACTCGTGCAGCCGCCGCTCGTCGGCGTAGGCCTTCGGGTCCGCGAGCGCCAGGCCCGCCTCGTCCACGGTCAGCGTCATTGCTCCACTCCTCGGTCGGATGGGCCGCCCTCCAAGGAACCTATGGGCCCGAATCTCGTTCGGTCAACGACCGGCGGGGTCGGATATCGGCGGCGCCGCCGCGTCACATGCCGGCGCGGCCGCCGGGTCAGATATCGGCGAAGCCGCCGTGCCGCCCGTGCCCGTCCGCGAACCTCCCGGCGCCCTTCAGCGCGTCGCCGAGCGAGCCGACGCCGTGCCGGTACTCGGCGGCGATCGCCTCCTCCTCCGGGAGGCCCTCCGCCTCCAGCACCGAGCGACGGTCGTCGCGCAGGCACGTCTGCGGGAATCTCGCCAGGTCGGCCGCCAGTTCCTCGGCCGCCTCCCGCGCCTTCCCTGGCGGGACGAGCCGGTTCGCGAGCCCGATCTCGAACGCCTCGCGCGCCGCCACGGGGCGCCCCGTCAGGATCATGTCCATGGCGCGGCTCGTTCCGATGAGGCGCGGCAGCCGGAACGTCCCGCCGTCCACGAGCGGGACGCCCCAGCGCCGGCAGAACACGCCGAACGTCGCCGTCTCCTCCACGACACGGAGGTCGCACCACAGCGCCAGCTCCAGCCCGCCCGCGACCGCGTGCCCGGCGACCGCCGCGATGACCGGCTTGGACAGGCGCAGCCGCGTGCAGCCGAGCGGCCCGTCCGCCGGGGGAGCGTCCACGCGCGGGCTCCGCTCGGTGCCGATCGACGTCAGATCGGCGCCGGAGCAGAACGTCCCGCCCTCGCCCCACAGGACGGCGGCACTCGCACCCTCGTCGGCGTCGAACGCGCGGAACGCCTCCGCCAGCTCGCGCGCCGTCGCCGCGTCCACGGCATTCCGGGTCTCGGGACGGGACATGACCACCGTCGTGACCGGGCCGTCCCGCTCGATCCGCACCGCCACAGGGCCTCCTAGCCGCCGATGAACGCGCCGTCCGCCAGGTCCTTGAACCGTTCGAGGTCCTCGGCCGGGGCGTCGATCGCGCGCAGCGGACCGGCGTCGGCGAGATGGCTCCGAGCGTAGAGCCGCGCGATCAGCGCCTTGCGGTCCTCGCCGGAATCGGCGCGCTCCCAGCCGGCCTGCTCCAGCAGCAGTGCCGCCGCGTACACGTCCGCCATGTACTGGGCGAGCGGGAAGAGCCGCGCCTCGGCCACAGGCCGGTCGAGGCCGCGCCATCTCTCAATGGCGTCCCGCAGGTGGCCGATGCGCTCGTTGACCAGATCGGCCGTCGCGTCGTCCCCGCCCGGTGCCCGCTGGACGGCCTGGGTGAGCCTTTCGAGGAACGGCTCATGCGCGTCCTGCCGCTCGATCGCACGCCGGACGTCGAGGCACAGGATGTTGTCGCCGCCCTCCCAGATCGGATTGACCTGCGCGTCCCGCAGAATGCGCGCGACCGGCCATTGCTCGATGTAGCCGTTCCCGCCATGGATCTCGATCGCGTCGCTCGCCGCCGTGACGCCGAGCCGCGCGGCCCTCAGTTTGATGAGTGCCGCACCCATGCGCAGCCTGGGGCGTCCCAGATATCCGTCGAACACGAGCGACTGGACGGCCTCGGTCTCGACGATCAGCTCGGCGAGCTTCCTCCGCATGAGCGGCTGCTCGATGAGCGCAGCACCGAACGCCTCGCGCGCCGTCGCATATCCGAGCCCTTCGACCAGCGCCCTGCGCGCACATCCGAGGCCCATCATGGAAATGCCGAGGCGCGCCCCGTTCGTCAGTTCCATCATCCGGGCGAGGCCCTTTCCGTCACCGCCCTCGCCGGCGCTGGACGCCGGGGCCAGCAGGAACGCCTCCGCGTCCGTGAACTCGATCTCTCCCGACGCCACCGACCTGGTGCCGAGCTTGTCCTTGAGCCGCCGGATCCGGATGCCGTTGCGCGACCCGTCCCGCCGCTCCTTCAGAACCAGGAACGGCGCGATTCCCCGCACCCCGTCGACGGCGCCTTCCGGCTTGGCCAGGACCACGAAGGCTGAACCATTCGCATTGGAGGCGAACCATTTGAACCCGTTGAGCCGCCAGGCGTCCCCCTCCTTGCTCGCGGTCGATTCCAGCGCACCCAGATCCGACCCGCCCGACCGTTCCGTGAGCATCTGCGCGGCCTCACCGGACATCTCCCCGGCCGCGAACAGTTCCCGCACCCGCGCCTTGACGTCGTCCGGCGCGAACATCTCCGTCAGCCCCACGACCATGTCGCCGCCGGTGCCGAGCGCGCAGGCCATTCCGATGTCGGCCTGGTCCAGCAGATAACTCCACGCCACGCCCATCGGTGCCGGATCGACACCGTTGCGCTTCGCCTCCGCCACGAAATCGGGCCGGGTAAAGGACGTCGCCACGATCTCCCGCCGCGCCGCCTCGAACGACGGCGGCATGACGACCTCGCTGACGTCGCGTCCCCACCGGTCGTACTTCTCCAGGCGCGGCGGGTTCCGGTCGGTCTCCTCCGCCCACGCGGCGACCGGCCCGCCCATCAGCGCGCCCATCTCCCGGAGCCGCGGCTCGGCCCAGCCGAACCCGTCGCCGAGGTGGCGCCGCATGAGGAACCGCAGCGTGGGGTCGCAGTCGTACCAGTTGAGGCCCGCGGCCCCGCGATACCGCTCGGTCGCGTACCGGCGCGCCTTCTCCGCGCCGCCGAACGGCAACCGGTCGAACGACTCGATCAAGTAAGAGGCCATGACCCGACATTACGCTCCTACGCCACGTGATGGAAGCATGTAATCCGGTCGCGCGCGATGGCGGATCGAGAGTGATCTGGGGCCGTCCCCCGGTAGGGTTGAGGCCAGACATGGACAGCTTGGAGATTCGCCCGCTCACCGCTCGGTCCGTCGTCCTGAGCACGCTGC
>NZ_SMKY01000257.1 GCF_004349235.1 Actinomadura darangshiensis
CCGCCGCAGACCGACGACCGCCACTCCGGCCCTGAACCGCCGCCACGCCGCCACCCGCGCGAAGGGCGCCCGCCGCCAAGCAACCCGCGACGCCCGCTAGATGGACATAGCCATTAGGCCGGTGACACGCCGCGCTGGTACCAGGTGCCTGACTTGCCGCCGAGATCGGCCGGGGCGGCCGGGCCGACGGGGACGAACCCGGCCTTGGCCAGCACCTTCTGGGACGCGGCGTTCTCGTCGGAGGTGGCCGCCCGCAGGGTGCGCAGGCCGTGCCGCGCCGCCGCGATCCGGCACAGCTCCCGGACGGACCTGGTCGCCATGCCGCGGCCGGCGGCGTGCTGCGCGACCCGGTAGCCGAGGCTGGCAGTGCCGTCCCCGATGCCGTACAGGTTGAACCGGCCCAGGATCGAGCCGTCATCGGCGGCGAGCACGTAGAAGGCGCAGGTACCGGCCTCTTGCTCGGCCAGCAAGGCGCTGTGCCGGTCGTCGAACTGGTCGAAGAACTCGTCGCCGCGATCGGAGATCGAAGCAGCGAAGTAGGCACGGTTCGCCAACTCGAAGGCCAAGACCGCCGACGCATGGTCGGCACGCAGCCGCTCTAGCTCGGGCACCGCCCAACTCTACCCAGGTGGCGCGCTATGGCCACCTGTGATTCCGTGACCGGCCCGAACTTGTGGCATTCGAATGGGAGTGACGCTACGCTTTGGGCGGCTCACTCTTACATATCGACGGCGTTGTGAGACGGGTATGGCGTGGGGACCGGCTGAGCATCAGCAGGGCTTACTGGCAGGCGGCGACCTTTTTCGGCATGTGCTCACCGGTGGGGAACTGGAGCCGCTGCCCTACGTTTCGATGCTGCTCCGCGAGGAGGAGTTCGCCTATGCGGAGCTTCCGCTGGAATATTCGCGATTCTATGCGATGGACGTGTCTTACGAACAGCATTCCGTTGTCGCGTTCGGGTCGGCAGGCTTTCTGCTCGGGGCACTCGCCGTCAATGCCGCGGGGAATGCGATCGCGCGCAACCGGGCGCAGGCGCTCGCGGCGGCGCAGTGGCGCGAGCACCAGGTGGCGAGGGTCTTCCTGACGAGCGAGCGGCTGATGATCGTCGCCCACGCCGGGGCGCTTTCGTTCTGGCATGAGGGGCTCAGCGAGTTCTTTCCGGCCCCGGACCAGTTCCAGTTGCTTCTGACGTTCCCAGACTGCGAACCCGTGCAGTTGAGGGGGCCCAAAGGTCACCGTGTCCGCTGGTGGATGGTGACCAGCACACCGTCCCCATACGTCGTGGCCTCGGTCAAAGCCCAGTTGCTCTTGTCCGGCATCGCACCCCACAACCTGCGCCCATAGCCGAGAATCACCGGAAACCACATCAGGTGAATCTCGTCGACCAGGTCATGCGCGAGCAACCCCTGGACGAGCTGGATGCTCCCGGGCACAGATATCTCGCCCTCGACGTCCTGCTTGAGTTGCGTCACGTCCTTCGCGAGATCGTCCGAAAGCACGGACGTGTTGTTCCAGCCGGGGTCGGTGAGCGTGCTGGACACGACGTACTTCGGCATGCCGTTGTACTTGTCGGCGAGTTCGCCCTCGAAGTCCGGCCATGCGGAGGCGAAGCCCTCGTAAGTGTCGCGACCCAGGAGCAGCGCTGCGGCCGCGAGCGCCTCGTCGGTCTTGAACTGCTCGCCGTCCGTTCCGCGGTCGACCTCGAAGCTCCAGTTCGGATACTTGAACCCCTCGCCACCGGGCGCCTCGACGACGCCGTCCAGCGAGATGAACTCGGTTACGACGACCTTTCCCATGTTCAGGCTCCCCGGGTGAATTCGCGCAGCACGGGCGCGAGGACGTCGGCGGTCGTGCTGTGGTCCTTGCCGGGCACCACCCTCAGCGTGGCGGTCGGCAGGTGGGCCGCCACTGCTTTCGCGCCGACGGCGAGGTGCGGCCAGGTGTCGTTGCCGTGGAGCACGAGCACGGGCACGCCGACCTTGTCCCACAGTTCGGCGCGGAGCGGTTTGCCGGACATGGTGTCCCCGACGTTCCGGCCGTCGTAGGCGATCGTCGGCGCGATCGCTTCGAGCGCCGGCCAGAAGTCGCTCCCGCGCATCCCGCCGACGGCCTCTTCGGGCATTCCGGCGGCGGCGGTCATGAACAGTGCCACGGCGTCACCGGGCCGGCCTTCGGCCACGGCCGCGTCGAGACGCTCGACATAGTCGGACGGAAGCGGCGGACGGCTGTCGTCGACGACGACCGGCGGCTCGAACAGCACCAGCCGCGCGACCGGGACTCCGGCCTGCACCGCGTTGAGGGCGAGGGTGCCGCCGGACGACCAGCCGAACACCGTCGCCGGACGGCCGCCGCCCGCCTGCTCGATGATCGCGGCGAGGTCCTCGAACTCGCGCTCGACCGCGTAGGGAGCGGTGTCCCCGCTCTCACCGCGCCCGCGCCGGTCGTAGTTGATCACGTGGAACTCGCCGGCGAGCAGTTCCGCCGTCTGCGCGTTCTCGGGGGTCGTGGCGCGATGGGCGGTCGCGCCGTCGATGAGGATGATCGGATCGCCGCCGCCCCACGCGCTGTACGCGATGCTGGTGCCGTCGGCCGAAGTGACAGTGCCCTGGGACATCACGTCACACCTTTCTAACGTCGGTTTCGTGTCGCGATCGGCGACGGAACCGACCCTAGAAGCGCTCGTCGCCCTCGATCTTGTACAGAAGCGACAGGGGCTGGTCCGCGTCGTCACGCCGCTGCAGCTGCGTGGCGGTCCGGCCGATGAACCGCTGCAGCGACCTCGCCAGATGCGGCTGGTCGTAGTAGCCGAGCTTGTGCACGACCTCAAGGGACGGCACACCCTCCGCCAGCAGCACCGCGGCGTGCCGGGCCCGATCGATCTGCCGTATCGCACCCTGCGTCAGCCCCGTGGCATTGGCGATCCGCCGCTGCACGGACCGGGAGCCGACTTTGGCGATGCCTCCCCACACGACGTCGTCGACGAGGGGGTCGCGCGTGAGAACCCCCGCCCGCACGAGCTTCCGGACGAGGTCCTCGGCATTCTCGAAGCCGGGGATCTCCCATTCCTCGCCCCGCAGGACGAAGAGGCGCCCGTCGGCATACGGGCTCGCCACTTCGGAGTCGACGAGCCGGGCGATCGGCAGGTGCGGCATCGACGTACCGTGCGCGAACGTGATCCCGAACGACTCCGACTCGCCGATCAGCCGCGCGGTCGACGCGGTCGTCTCCGGCCCCCGCACGGCGGCCTGCACGGTGCCCGCGTCCTCCCAGAAGACGAGCTCCCAGTTCGACGTCGCGACGGACGTCAGACTTCCCGCCCCGCTCACCTGCCCGCGCCAGACCCGCGCGACATAAGGCGAATCCGACTCCCGATGATCGCTTTCGATCGCCATGCGGCCCCCTCTCCGCCTTCGGAAAAGATCTCACGCGGGCGCAACGTCCGCCAGGCCTTCACCCACCGGGCAGCCCGGCAGCGCTAGGGCGTGTCGATGGCGGTGGGGGAGAGGATGTGGTCTAGGACCATGGCGGCGCAGCCGGTTAGGCCCGCTTGTTCGCCTAGGCGGCTCGGCTCTATGCGCAGGGTGCGGGTCGCCAGGGCCGTGGAGCGCTGGTAGACGGTCTCGCGCAGGCCCGCGATCAAGGGCTCGTCTGCGCCGACGAGGTCGCCGCCCAGGACGACCACGGCGGGGTTCAGGAGGTTGACGGCGGTGGCGACGACCTCGCCGATGCGGCGGCCGGCGTCGCGGAGGAGGGCGACGGTCGCGGGGTCGCCGGAACGGGCGAGGGCGGCGAGGCCGGGGAGGTCGTCGGCGGGGGAGCGGGCCAGCAGCGCCGTGCCGCCCGCGATGGCCTCCACGCAGTTGACGTTGCCGCAGCGGCAGGGCGCCTCGTCCGGTGATGGGACGGGCACGTGCCCGATCTCGCCGGCCGCGCCCAGGGCGCCGCGCTGGATGCGGCCGCCGGCGATGAGGCCCGCGCCGATGCCCGTCGAGACCTTGACGAAGAGCAGGTCGTCGACGTCCGGGTGGGCCTGGTGCTCGCCGAGGGCGGCGGCGTTGACCTCGTTGTCCAGGTAGGCGGGGACGCCGAAGCGCTCGGTGATGGGGGCGCCGATCTCGACGGCGTCCCAGCGTCCGGCGACGTGCTCGACGGCGTCGGGGACGCCGAGGCCGACGCCCCGGACGCCGGCCGGGTCGACACCCGAGGAGGAGAGGAGCGTCGTCCACTGGTCGAGGAGGCGGGGGAGCGTCTTGCCGGGCGAGACCTCGGCCGGGGGGCCGTCGGCGCGGGCGAGGATCGTCCCCGCGAGGTCGCAGATGGCGACCTGGCCGCGCGACTGGCCCAGGTTCGCGACGAGGACGGTGCCGCCGGCGGCGTTGAACCGGAGCCGGGCCGGGGGCCGCCCGCCGGTGGACGGCCCGTCGGCGTGTTCGACCACCAGCCCGCGCGAGATCAGGGCGGCGACGCGCGACGCGACGGCGGGACGGGACAGCCCGGTGATGCGGCCCAGGTCGGCGCGGGTGGCGACGCCGTCCTCGCGGATCAGGCGGAGGATGTCGCCGGCCGTGGACGGGCGGCGGGTGGCGGCGCGGGGCATCCGGCCAGTCAAGCACGCGGCCGTTCAGTGCGTCCAGTTGGCGTAACCGACGGAACTTTTGTCATTCAGAGTTCATAAGTGGGGTTGAATGAATCACCAATGTCTCGATAGCTTGACGATCTAGAGATCCCCCTGGTTGGAGCATCTGATGGCTGTGCATCCCGTGCTGGAGGCAGTGACCCGGCGTGTCGTCGAGCGGAGCGCCGGGACGCGCGGCGCGTACCTGAACCGGATCCGCGACGCCCGGACGGAGGGCCCGGTGCGCGGCGGGATGGGCTGCGCCAACCTGGCCCACGGCTTCGCGGCCTGCGGCGTCCAGGACAAGCTGTGGCTCCGCGGCGACGTCACGCCGAACATCGCGATCGTCTCCGCGTACAACGACATGCTGTCCGCGCACCAGCCGCTCCAGGACTACCCGGACATCCTGAAGGGCGCGATCCGTGCGGCGGGCGGGACGGCGCAGTTCGCCGGCGGCGTGCCCGCGATGTGCGACGGCATCACGCAGGGCCGCGCCGGCATGGAGCTGTCGCTGTTCAGCCGGGACGTGGTGGCGATGGCGACGGCCGTGGCCCTCTCGCACGACATGTTCGACGGCGCGCTGATGCTGGGCGTCTGCGACAAGATCGTCCCCGGCCTGGTCATCGGGGCGCTGTCGTTCGGCCACCTGCCGGTGATCCTGGTGCCGGCCGGGCCGATGGCGTCGGGGCTGCCGAACGGGGAGAAGGCGAAGGTCCGCAAGCGGTTCGCGGCCGGGGAGGTCGGCCGCGACCAGCTCCTCGCCGCCGAGTCCGCGTCCTACCACTCGCCCGGCACCTGCACCTTCTACGGGACGGCCAACTCCAACCAGCTCCTCATGGAGGTCATGGGCCTGCACCTGCCGGGCGCCAGCTTCGTCCCGCCGGGCACGAAGCTGCGGGACGCGCTGACCGAGGCGGCCGGCCGCCGCATCCTGAAGCTGACCGGCCTGGCCGACCAGTACACGCCGATCGGGGAGCTGCTGGACGAGCGCGCGTTCGTGAACGGCGTCGTCGCGCTCCTCGCGACGGGCGGCTCGACCAACCACACGCTGCACCTGGTCGCGATGGCGGCCGCGGCGGGCATCGAGCTGACCTGGGACGACTTCGACGAGCTGTCCAAGATGACGCCGCTGCTCACCCGCCTGTACCCGAACGGGACCGCCGACGTGAACCACTTCCACGCGGCGGGCGGCACCGCGTTCCTCATCGGCGAGCTGATCGACGCCGGGCTCCTGCACGAGGACGCCCGGACGGTCGGCGGCGACACCCTGGCCGCGTACCGGAACGTCCCGGAGTTCGACGGCGGCAAGGTCGAGTGGCGGCGGACCGCCGCTGAATCGGGCGACACGAACGTCCTGCGGCCGGTCGCGGAGCCGTTCGACTCGCATGGCGGCCTGCACACCGTGCGCGGCAACCTCGGGCGCGCGGTCATCAAGGTGTCCGCCGTGCGGCCGGAGCAACGCGTGATCGAGGCGCCCGCTCGGGTGTTCGACTCGCAGGAGCGGCTCCAGGAGGCGTTCGCCGCCGGGGAGCTGGACCGGGACGTGGTGGCGGTCGTCCGCAACCAGGGGCCGCGCGCCAACGGGATGCCGGAACTGCACCGGCTCACCCCTCCGCTCGGGCTCCTCCAGGACCGCGGCCACCGCGTCGCGCTGGTGACGGACGGTCGCATGTCGGGCGCCTCTGGGGCGGTGCCCGCCGCGATTCACGTGTCGCCGGAGGCGGCGGCGGGCGGACCGCTCGCCCGCGTCCGCGACGGCGACGTCGTCCGGCTCGACGCGGACGCCGGGGTCCTGGAGGTCCTCGTCCCGGACGAGGAGTTCGCCGCCCGCGAGCCCGCCGCCGGCCCGCCCGACCAGACATACGGCACCGGACGGGAGCTTTTCCAGGCGTTCCGCCACGCGGTCGGCCCGGCCGAGCGCGGCGCGGGGGTCTTCGCGTGAGCGCGGCGGACCCCGGCTTGTGGCTGGTCGCCGACGTCGGCGGGACGAACGCGCGGTTCGCGCTGGTGGACGGCGCGGACGGCATCCCGTACAACGTCCACTCGCTTCCGACCCGCGACCACCCCGGCCTGGCCGAGGCCGCGGCCGCCTACCTCGACCGGCACGCGCCGGGCACCAAGCCGTCCGCCGCCTGCCTGGCGGTCGCCGGCCCGGTCACGAGCGGGACGTTCCACCTCACCAACGCGGGCTGGCCGAAGGGCACCCCGGAGGCGGTCCGGGCCCACCTCGGCCTGCCGTACCTCGACGTCATCAACGACTTCGAGGCGCTCGCCCTCGCCCTCCCGCGCCTGGGCGAGGACGACCTGATCACCATCGGCGAGGGCCGTCCGGACTCCGGCGCGCCCCGAGCCGTCGTAGGCCCGGGCACCGGGCTGGGCGTCGCCGGGCTCGTCCCGACGCCGGCCGGCTGGGTACCGGTCCCCGGCGAAGGCGGCCAGGTCGACATCCCGGCCGCGACCGGCCGCGAACTGCAGGTGGCGGGGCTACTCCGCGAAGAGAAGGGCGCTGCGACCGCCGAGTACCTGCTCTCCGGAGCCGGCCTCGCCCGGATCCACCGGTACCTGGCCGCACTCGACGGCGAACCCGCCCCCGCCCTGACCGCCAAGCAGATCGCCGAGGACTGCGACGACCGGCTCTGCCGCGAGGCCGTGGAGATGTTCTGCGCGCTGCTCGGTTCGCTCGCCGGCAACGCGGCCCTTACGCTCGGCGCCCGTGGCGGCGTCTACCTCGGCGGCGGGATCCTGCCGCGCATCGTGGACGTGCTGCGCGGCAGCGCGTTCCGCGCCCGCTTCGAGGGGAAGCCCCCCGTCGAGGACTACCTGCGCGTCATCCCGACCGCGCTCATCGTCCACCCCGGCCCGGCCCTGGTCGGCGCCACCGTCCGGCTCGCGCAGAGCCTGCCCGACTTGGAGCCCGCATGATCGCCGAAGACCTGTTCGACCTCGCACCCGTCATCCCCGTCGTGGTGCTGGACGACGCCGAGGCGGCCGTCCCGCTGGCCCGCGCCCTGGTCGAGGGCGGGCTGCCGGCGATCGAGGTGACGCTGCGCACGCCGCGGGCGCTGGAGGCGATCGCGCGGATCGCCGCCGAGGTCCCGGACGCGGTGGTCGGCGCCGGCACGGTCGTCCGCCCCGAGGACGCCGAGCACTCGGCCGCCGCCGGGGCGCGTTTCCTGGTCAGCCCCGGCTGTACGTCGCGGCTCCAGGCGGCGATGGTCGCGACCGGGCTGCCGTTCCTGCCGGGCGTCGCGACCGCGTCGGAGGCGATCGCGCTGCTGGAGGGCGGCCTCACGGCGATGAAGTTCTTCCCGGCCGAGGCCGCGGGCGGCGCCGCCTACCTGAAGGCGCTCGGCGGGCCGCTGCCGCAGGTCCGGTTCTGCCCGACGGGCGGCGTCGGCCCGGGGAACGCCGCCGACTACCTGGCGCTGAAGAACGTCGGCTGCGTCGGCGGCTCCTGGCTGACCCCGGCGGACGCGATCCGCGACGGCGACTGGGACCGCGTCCGCAAGCTCGCCGCCGAAGCGGCGGCCCTGCGCTGACGCCACGTCCGGCGCAGATGTCACGTCCGGGGCGGGCCGTCCCGTCTCCAGGGTATGAACACCACCGCGGCAACGCTTGAGAGCCTGAAGAAGCAGAAGACCGTCCTGCTGACGTCCTACCGCAAGGACGGGACGCCGGTCGGGACGCCCGTCAACGTCGTCGTCCGCGGCGAGCGCGCCTACTTCCGGACCTACGACAAGGCGTTCAAGGCGAAGCGGCTGGCGCGCAACCCGGAGGTGGAGATCGCGCCGAGCACCTTCAAGGGCGAGGTCACCGGTCCGGAGACGCACGGCCGCGTCCGCCTGCTCACCGAGGAGGAGTCGAAGCCGATCCGGAAGATGCTGGCGCGCAAGCACCCGTTCCTCCAGGGGTTCGCGGTGCCGCTCTTCCACAGGATGAAGCACTACCGGACGCTGCACTACGAGCTCACGCTCGCGGAGGAGTGACCGCGCAGTGCGGGCAGGGGCCGGCGACGAGGCCCCGCCCGCCGTCCGCGGGGACGAGGTCCATCCGCAGGCGCCCGCAGGCGCAGCGCGTCCAGACGACCAGGCCGTCGCTGGTGAGATGCCGGGATACGAGAGTGTTCTGCTGGCTCATGGCAGCAGTCTGCAACCGGCCGAACGTTGCCGTCCATTTCAGATTTCCTTAGTGGATCGTGCAATATGGTTACATGATTGATCTGCGGCGGCTGCACATGCTCCGGCTCGTCCACCAGTACGGGACGGTCACCTCCGCGGCGGAGTCGCTGCACCTGACGCCGTCGGCGGTCTCGCACCACCTGCGGGAGCTGGCCCGGGAGCTGAAGGTGCCGCTGCTGGAGCCGCAGGGCCGCAAGGTGCGGCTGACCCCGGCCGCGCACCTGCTGATCGAGCACGCCGACGGCCTCCTCGCCAAGTGGGAGGAGACCCTCGCCGACCTGGAGTCGCACCGCGCCGGCGCGTCCGGGCCGCTGCGCATGTGCGGGTTCACGACAGCGGTCGGCGGGCTCGTCGCCCCGGCCGCGGGCGCCCTGCTGCGGGACGACCCCGACCTCGCCATCGAGGTCCGCGAATGCGACACCGACGAGGCGATGGGCCTGCTCGCCGCCGGCGAGACCGACATCGCCGTCATCGAGCCCACCCCGGACGCCCCGCCGCCCGGCGACCCGCGCTTCGACCGGGAGCCGCTGCTGGAGGAGGCCCTCGACCTCATCGTCCCGGCCGGGCACCCGCTGGCGCTCCGCCGCGGCGGCGTGCGGCTGGAGGACGCGGCAAGCGAGCCGTGGATCAGCGTCCAGCCCGAAGGATGCGCGCACCACCAGCAGGTCATGACCTACTGCGCCGCCGCCGGGTTCACGCCGCGGATCGCGCACAACGCCACCACCTGGTCGGTGATCTGGGCGCTGGTCGCCAACGGCCTCGGCGTGTCCCTCGTGCCGCGGCTGGCGGGCGGGCCGTCCGACCAGCCGGTCGGGCGGGTGGCGCTGAGCGGCGACGGCGTCCCGAAGCGGCGCGTGCTGACCTGCGTGCGGCGCGGCAGCCGCGGCAACCCGCTGATCGCGCGGGGCCTGCGGGCGCTCCAGGACGCCGTCCCCGACCGCTGCGCCCGCGCGGCGGCCTGACCCGCTCCGGCCCGGCTCACTCGGTGGCGATCGCCTGGAGGACGTTCATCCGGGCGGCGCGCCGCGCGGGCCACACCGCCGCGATGACGCCGATCGCGGCCGCCGCCGCGACGCACACCGCCAGCCGCCCGTAGGGGATCGCGAGGACCTCCATGCCGCCGTCCCCGCCGGCGAGCACGTGCTGCAGGACGATCCCGAGCAGCACCCCGGTGCCGACGCCCAGTACCGCGCCGAACAGCGACACCGCGACCGCCTCGTAGCGGATCATCCGGCGGAGCTGGCGGCGCTGCATGCCGAGGGCCCGGAGCATCCCGATCTCGCGCGTCCGCTCGGACACGGCGAGCGCGAGCGTGTTGACGATGCCGAGCGCGGCGACGAGGACCGACAGGACCAGCAGGCCGAGGACGAGCTTGAGGAACAGGTCGATGTCCCCGGCGGCGTCGGCCTTGACCTGGGCGCGGTCCTTCAGCTCCAGGTTGGGCCAGGGGGCGAGGGCCCGTTCGAGGGCGGCCCGCTCCGCGGTCGTCACGTTGACCTCGATGCGGTCGACGGGGGCGTCCGGGTCGTGCGCCCGGTAGCCGGCCCAGTTGATGATCATGGTGGGGGCGGACGGGGTGATGGACGGGCGGTCCGCGTAGACGCCTGCGACGCGGAATGTCCGTCTCGTCCCGTCCTGGTACTCGCCCTCGACCGTCGTGCCGGCCTTCCAGCCCTGCGCCTTGGCGGCCGTGCTGCCGACGAGCAGCTCGTCCCCGCGGATGGACGGCGAGCCGGCCTTGAGCGGCAGCCGGAAATGGCCCAGCAGCTCGCCCGGCGAACCGGCCGTGGCCGTCCGGACGGAACCGTCCAGCTTGAACCGCGCCGTGCGGATCGGGATCGCCGTCCGCACCCCGGCGACGCCCGCGACCGCGCGGGCGGCGTCCGCGCCCACCGGCGTGATCTGGCTGCGCCCCGTCACCTGGTAGTCGGCGGTGAGGGTGGCGTCGAGCTGCCGGTCCACCGACGCCGACATCGACTGGACGATCACCGACACGGTGGCGATCAGCGCGAGCCCGATCGTGAGCGCGGACGCCGTCGCCGCCGTCTGCCGGGGCTCGCGCAGCGCGTTCCGGCCGCCCATCCGGCCCGCGCTGCCGCCCCACCGCGCGAACGGCCAGGCCAGGACGCGGATCGCCGGACGGCTCAGCGCCGGCGACGCCATGATCACCCCGGTGAACACCGCCATGGCCCCGGCTCCGGCCAGCGCCGGCGCGGTGTCCCCGTCCGACGCGAAGCCGGCCGCGATCAGCCCCGCACCCGCGAGGAACGCGCCCGCCCCGCCCAGCACCCGCCTGCGCAGCGGGCGCGGCACCGCCGTCCCCTCCCGCAGCGCGGCGACGGGAGGGATCCTCGCCGCGCGGCGCGCCGGGACGAACGCGGCGGCCAGCGTCACGAGCGTCCCCACCGCGTAGGACGCGATCACCGCCGAGGCGGGCAGCACGAGCGTGCCGAACGGCAGTTCGTCGCCGCCCGTGACGACCGCCAGCAGCCGCGCCAGCCCGAGCGCGACGCCCGCGCCCGCCGCCAGGCCGAGCGTGGAGCCCGCGAGCCCCACTCCGGCCGCCTCGCCGAGCACCGACCGGGTCACCTGCCCGCGCGACGCGCCGACCGCCCGCAGCAGCGCCAGCTCCCTGACCCGGCCGCTCACCAGCATCGCGAACGTGTTGAAGATGAGGAACGACCCGACGAACACCGCGATCACGGCGAAGACCAGCAGGAACGTCCGCATCACTGTGAGGATCTCCTTGATGGATCCGGCCTGCTCGCCGATGGCCTGCCGCCCCGTGACCGCCTCCATCCCGGAGGGGAGTGCCGCCGCCACCGCGTCCCGGAGCCGCTGCTGCGAGACGCCGTCGTCGGCGTGCACGACGATCCGCGCATACGTCCCCGGGTGGTCGGACAGGAGCCGCATCGCCGCGTCCGGCGCGAACGCGGTCATCGAGAGCGCGCCGCTCAGCGCCGAGTCGCCCACCTCGAACAGGCCCGTGAGGCGGAACGCCCGCGTGCCCGATGCCAGCGCGACCGTGACGCGGTCGCCGATCCGGTAGCCGGCGTCGTGCGCGGTCGTGACGTCGATCGCCACCTCGTCCGGCGCGGCCGGCGGTGTCCCGGCGGTGAGGCGGGGGAGCGACAGGTCGCGGTCGCCGTCCCAGGCCACCCCGGTCTGCGGCTCGGCGCCGACGATCGTGCCGTGCCGGTCGACGACGGCGGCGAACCCGGTGACGACCCCGTGCGCCTTCGCGACCCCGTCCACCCGCCGCACGGGCGCGAGCACCGACGCCGGGACGGGACGTTCCGGCGCCCGCTCGCCGAGGCCCGGCTCGAACGCCCGCTGCGACCGGACGATCACGTCCGTGCCGCGGCCGAGGCCGTCGAAGGCGCGGTCGAGCGAGCGGTCCAGCGTGGCGGAGAAGATCAGCGTGCCGGCGACGAACGCGACGCCGGCGACCACCGCGACCGTGGACAGCAGCAGGCGGGCGCGGTGTGCGACCAGCCCCCGCACCACGATCTTCGCCAGCCGCGGGCGCGGGACCGGCCGGCCATGGAGAACGCGCTTGACCATCATGCGGTCGATTCCAGCCGCGAGGGGCGCCCCGGCGGCAGCCCGGTTCGTCGCGTCCGGTCCCTACGAACCGCCCCCCGGACGCGACTTTCGTAGGGGTGGCTGGCGGGGTGCGGGTGCGTACGGTTATCGCA
>NZ_SMKY01000258.1 GCF_004349235.1 Actinomadura darangshiensis
GTCAACGACCTGACGTTCCTGCGCGGCGTCCAGCTCACCAACGGGCACGGGACCGCCGAACTCCGGACCGTCTACCCGGGCTGGTACCAGGGGCGGGCGCTGCACATCCACGTGAAGGTGCACGTCGGCGGCAAGGTCGACGCGAAGGAGAAGACCTACACCGGCGGGCACGTCAGCCACACCGGGCAGTTCTTCTTCGCCGAGGACCTCGCCGAGCAGGTCGCCGCATTGGAGCCGTACAAGAGCAACACGGTGACGCGGGTGAAGCTGGAGGAGGACGGGATCTACCAGCGCGCCGGGTCCGGCCTGCTGACCATCCGCCCGATCCAGCGGGGCCGCATCGAGCGCGGGCTCCTCGCCACCATCACGGTCGGCGTCGACCCGTCCGCCACCCCCGATCCCACCTGACCCCGCGCCGGCCCGCCGCCGGACGGCACCGCCCGGCGGCGGGCATGCGGTGGTCCGCTGGTTAGGCTCGGGACGTCCGCCACCGAGTTTGCACAGGAGGGTCGCCGTGGGCGAGTTCGTACGGGTCGAGGTCGAGGACGGGGTCGCGACGATCAGGCTGGACCGTCCGAAGATGAACGCCCTGAACGCCCAGATGCAGCGGGAGCTGATCGACGCGGCCCGGGAGGTCACGCAGGACGACGCGGTCGGCGCGGTCGTCCTGTACGGGGGCGAGCGGGTGTTCGCGGCGGGCGCAGACATCAAGGAGATGGCCCCGATGTCCTACGCCGAGATGTCGGCGGGCCACTCGCGGCTGCTGCAGGACTTCGCCAAGGCGCTCGCCGCGATCCCGAAGCCCGTCATCGCCGCGATCACCGGGTACGCGCTCGGCGGCGGGCTGGAGGTGGCGCTGACCGCCGACTTCCGCGTCGCCGGCGAGGGCGCGAAGGTGGGGCAGCCGGAGATCCAGCTCGGCATCATCCCGGGCGCGGGCGGCACGCAGCGGCTCGCGCGGCTGATCGGGCCGTCCAAGGCCAAGGACCTCATCTTCTCCGGACGGCACGTCGCGGCGGACGAGGCCCTCGCGATGGGCCTGGTCGACCGGATCGTCCCGGACGACGCCGTCTACAGCGCCGCCAAGAAGTGGGCGGCGACGTTCGTCGGCGGTCCCGCGATCGCGCTTCGCGCCGCCAAGCAGGCCGTCGACCGCGGCCTGGAGGCCGACCTCGACACCGGCCTGGAGATCGAGCGGACGCAGTTCTCCGCTCTGTTCGCCACCGACGACCAGGCGGCCGGCATGAAGAGCTTCATGGAAGAGGGCCCGGGTAAGGCCAAGTTCACCGGTCGCTGAGCGTGCGGTCCTGCGCGTCCAGGACCTCGTCGGCGTAGCGTTCGGTCCAGCGGCCCAGGGCGGAGAGGGGTTCGATGAGCCCGCGTCCTGGGCCGGTCAGCCCGTACTCGACGCGCGGCGGCGCCTCGGCGTAGCGGCGGCGGGTGACGAGGCCGTTCCGCTCCAGGCGGCGGAGCGTCTCGGTCAGCACCTTGTGGCTGATGCCGCCGATCTTCTCCTGCATCTCGCCCGGACGGAGCGGGCCGTGCCGCAGCGTCCAGACGACGACTCCCGTCCAGGTGCCGGACAGGAGGTCGAGACCGAGCCGCGTCTGGCAGTCGGCGATGAAGTCGTTCTCGTCCATGGGTTCGCCCGCCATCCTGCCTTTCCCGATACGCACCGGATGGTGCCGAACGGACCGCTTAGCGTCCCGTCCGACGGTAATCGAACGGGAGGTCGTCATGCGGATCGGAGTGCTCGGCGCGGGCGCCATGGCGGACGCGCTCGCCACCCAGTGGGCGCGCGCAGGACACGAGGTGCGGATCGGGGCGCGCACACCGGAGAAGGCGGTCGCCCTGGCGGGACGGGTCGGCCACGGCGCGTCCGGCGGCACCCTGGAGGAGGCGGCCGGGTTCGGGGACGTGGTGCTCCTCGCCGTCCACCACGAGGGCGTGCCGGACGTCCTGCGCGCGGCGGGCCCGCTGCGCGGGCGGGTGCTGATCGACTGCACCAACCCGATGGAGCCGCCGTTCGAACGGCTCAAGACCGCGGACGGCCCCTCGGCCGCACGGCGCATCGCGGACGCGACCGGCGCGCACGTCGTCAAGGCGTTCAACATGTGCCACGAGAGCGTCTGGCGGATGACGCCCCCGGCGTTCGGCGGGCGTCCCCTGGGCGTTCCGCTGTGCGGGGACGACGAGGGAGCCCTCGCCGCGGTGCGCGGCCTGGTGACCGACCTCGGCTGCGTGCCGATGGACGGCGGGGGCCTGGAGCGGGCCGGCCTGCTGGAGGCCGCGACGGCGTTCATGGTCGGGCTGTGGGTCGCGGGCGAAGACCCGGCAGCGATGCTGCCACCGCCCGAACACGCCGGTGGGCGGCCAAAACGGACATCGGAAATTGCTGGCTAAAACGTTATTTGTGAATTTGTGTGTGCTGCCCGGGGTTGCGAAGATCGGCCGATACCATCTCCCGCCATGCGGCACGCATACCGAACGGCGCTCGTGACGGGCGCGTCCAGCGGCATCGGGGAGAGCTTCGCCCGCCTCCTGGCCGGGCGGGGCACCGACCTGGTGATCGTGGCGCGCCGGGCCGAGCTGCTGGACGGGCTGGCCCGCGAGCTGGTCGAGCGGTACCGGGTCGCCGTGGAGGTGGTCGCCGCCGACCTCACCGACCCCGCGCAGCGCGCCGAGGTGGAGGCGCGGCTGCGCGCCGAGCCGGTGGAGCTGCTCGTCAACAACGCCGGGTACGGCGCTTTTGGAGCGTTCGCAGAGCTGCCGCTGAACGACCACCTCGCGCAGATCGACCTGAACGTGGCCGCGCTGGTGCGGCTCACCCACGCCGCGCTGCCGGGGATGATCGAGCGCGGCCGCGGCGGTGTGCTGAACGTCTCGTCCATGTCGGGGTTCACGCCGTCGCCGGGCAGCGCCACCTACGGGGCGACGAAGGCGTACGTGGCGTCGTTCTCCGAGAGCCTGCACTCCGAGGTCGCGGGCAAGGGCGTGCACGTCACGGCGCTGTGCCCCGGGTTCACCCGCACGGAGGACGACGTCCCGCCCAACCTGCTGTGGCTGCGGCGCGACGACGTCGCGCGGGCGGGGCTGGAGGCGGTGTCGGCCGGGCGCGCGCTGTGCGTTCCGGGCGTCCAGTACAAGGCGGCGCTCCCGGCGTTGCGGCTGGTCCCGAGACCGCTGCTCAGGGCGGCCGTCAACCGCATGTGGCAACAGGCGGCCGACACGCGGTGACAAAAGGTCACCGCCCTTTTTGCTCAGGTCTACAAAAGTTGCCGCGGGTTGATTGTGGCGGGGCTGACTTGACGCGGGTCGCGCGCAGTGGCGACGATCGAACCTACGCTTGAGTAGGTTGTGAACGGCCTGCTGGGCGCCTGAGACACCCTCGTCCAGTGAAGGAACCGCATGTCCGTGACCCCCGAAGAGAAGTTCCAGACCGGTCTCATGCTCGACCTGGAGCCGGTGGTCGAGAAGGAACTGAACCGGCACCTGTCGACGGCGAAGGAATGGTTCCCGCACCAGTACGTCCCGTGGAGCGAGGGGCGCGACTTCGACGGGCCCCTGGACGGCGAGGCGTGGTCCCTCGAACAGTCCAAGCTGAGCCTTGAGGCGCGCGATTCGCTCATCGTCAACCTCCTCACCGAGGACAACCTGCCAGGCTACCACCGCGCCATCGCCACCGTGTTCGGCCGCGAGGGCGCCTGGGGCACCTGGGTCAACCGGTGGACGGCCGAGGAGAACCGGCACGGCATCGCCCTGCGCGACTACCTGACGGTGACCCGCGCGGTCGACCCGATCGCGCTGGAGCGCGCCCGGATGCACCACATGGAGGCCGGCTACGAGGCCGACCACGGCGACTCGTTCCTGCACGGGACGGCGTACGTGTCCTTCCAGGAGCTGGCGACCCGCGTGTCGCACCGCAACACCGGCAGGGCGTCCGGCGAGCCGGTCTGCGAGCGGATGATGACCCGGATCGCCGCCGACGAGAACCTCCACATGGTCTTCTACCGGAACCTCATGGGCGCCGCGCTGGAGGCGAGCCCGAACGAGACGATGCGGGCGATCACCGACGTCGTGACGACCTTCCAGATGCCCGGCCACAGCATCGACGGGTTCATGCGCAAGTCCGTGGTCATCGCCAACGCCGGCATCTACGACCTGCGCCTCCACCACGACGACGTGCTCGTCCCGGTGCTGCGCAACTGGGGCGTGTTCGACCGCACCGACCTGACCGGCGACGGTGAGAAGGCCCGCGAGGAGCTCTCGGAGTTCCTCGGGCACCTGGACGCGTCCGCGACCAAGTTCGAGACCCGCCGCGAGGAGCGCCGCGCCCGCCAGGCCGCCCGCAAGGGCTGACCGGCCGCCGGGACACTCGGAACGCAACGGGCGTTTTCTGCGTCTCAGTGTGCATGGGGAAGCATCGGCGACTGGGCGGATATCGGTTGCTGGACGAGATCGGCCGGGGGAGCACGGCCGTGGTGCACCTGGCCATGGACTCCCATGGCCGGGAGGTCGCGGTCAAGGAGTTGATCCCGGAACTGGCGGGGGAGCCGGAGGCGATCAGCAGGCTGGCCCGGGAGATGTCGGCGCAGGCGCGGGTGCGCAGCGCCCACGTCGCCCGGCTGCTGGACGGCGCCGTCTCGGCGGAGCGGCCGCACGTGGTCATGGAGTTCGTGCCGGGCTGCCCGCTGAACGAGCTGGTGCCGGCGTACGGGCCGCTGCGCGGTGACCGGATCGTCCGGTTCGCCCGGCGGCTGGCGCTCGCGCTCGGGGACGTCCACGACGCGGGCGTGCTGCACCGCGACGTGTCGCCCGGCAACGTGATCGCGCTGGGCGACCGTCCGACGCTGATCGACTTCGGGATCGCGCACGAGTCGGGCGCCGCGCAGCTCACCAGGCGGGGCATGGTCGTGGGGACGCCCGCCTACCTGGCGCCCGAGCTGATCGAGGGGGAGCGCGCCACCACCGCGTCGGACGTGTTCTCGTGGGCGTCGACGGTCGCGTACGCGGCGACGGGCCGCCCGCCGTTCGGGCGGGGCTCGCTGCACGGGGTGTGCTTCCGGATCCTGCGCGGCCGGGCCGACCTGGACGGCGTCGCGGAGCCGCTGGCCGGGCTGCTGCGGGCCGCGTTCCGCCGGGATCCCGCCAAGCGTCCAGGCGCGCGCTGGTTCGCGGGGGCGCTCGCACACGGCGACAGCTCCACCACCAGGCGTGATGGGGTGGTGGCCGCCTGATGCCGATTAGATCTTCCCGGCGCGATCGGCAAGGGTAGGGTTTCGGAAACGATGAAGGGAGCCGTCACGTCCGGGGACCGAATCGGCCACTACAGCGTCCTGCAGACCCTTGGGGAAGGGGGCATGGGCGTCGTCTACCTCGGCGCCGACCCCGAGGGGCGCAACGTGGCAATCAAGGTGCTGCGGCCCGCGGTCGCGGGGGACGCCACGGCGCGCCGCCGGCTGGCCCGCGAGGTCGACTCGATGCGCAGGGTGCACAGCCCGCACGTCGCGGAGATCCTCGACGCCGACGTGACCGCCGACCAGCCCTACATCGTCACCCAGTACGTACCCGGCCGGACGCTCGAGGAGATCGTCGAGGAGTCCGGCCCGATCTACGGGCCGGGGCTGCAGCGGCTCGGGGTGGGGCTCGCGGCGGCGCTGTCGGCGATCCACGGCGCCGGGATCGTGCACCGCGACATGAAGCCCGGCAACGTCATGCTGATGGACACCGAGCCCGTCGTGATCGACTTCGGCATCGCGCAGGGCGCCGACGCGACCCGGCTGACCGCGACCGGGATGGTCATCGGCACCCCCGGCTACCTCGCCCCGGAGATCATCGAGGGCGAGGACGCGGGCCCGCCGTCGGACGTGCACGCCTGGGCCGGCACGGTCGCCTACGCCGCGACCGGCCGCCCGCCGTTCGGCTCCGGCACCTTCGAGTCGATCTTCTACAAGATCATGCAGGGCACCCCGGACCTGGACGGCGTGCCCGACGCGCTGCTGCCCGTGCTCCGGTCGGCGATGGCGCGGCACCCCGCCGAGCGCCCGACCGCGGTCAACCTGGTGCAGCTCACCCGGCGGATCCACCTCGAAGCGACCATCACCGACCAGACCCGCGTCGACCGGCACTACCCGTCGCCGAACGCGTCGCAGCCGGTGGACGACCCGGCGGCCGACCACTCCCGGCAGTTCTCGATGCCCGTGCCGGGGCCGGCGCCCGGGCCCGCGCCGCAGGACTCCGCCGCCCGGCCGACGACGCCCGGCGGGGCGGCCGTGCCGACGCCGGCACCCGTCCCGGCGCAGCCGAAGGACTTCGTGGGGCAGCTGCCGCCCGCGGCGCCGCCGCCCGTCCCGCCGCCGGGGCCCGCGCCCTTCAAGGCGGGGGAGCAGTACGCGCAGCGCGGCTACGCGCAGCCGCAGCAGGGCCCCTACCAGCAGGGCGGGTACCCGCCGCAGTACGGGCCCCCGCCGAACCAGCCGCCGCCGGGCGCGCTCCAGCGCGGCCCCTACGACCCGCAGACCCAGGACGCGCAGCGCCGCGTCGCCGACCAGGCCCGCAACGACCGGGAGCGCACCGAACGCGACCGGCGCAAGCCGTACGCCTGGTACCGGGTCATCAGCTTCCTCGTCCTGGTCGCGCTGCTCGGGTTCGCCAACATCGCGCCGCTGCTCGCCCTCGCCGTCACCATCGGCGGCGTGTTCGTCCTGCGGATGGCCGACAAGGCCGCCAAGGGCATGGAGGGCAGGCAGACGCGGCGGGGGCCGCGCACGGGCGACGCGGTCGCGGCCGCGTTCCGGACGCCGCTGCACCTCCCGGGCGCCCTGATGTCCACCGTGCTGTGGACGTCGCTCAGCCTCATCGCGGGCCTGATCCTGCTCGGCGTGCTGATCTTCGCCCAGCCCGACATGACCGCCTCGAAGGCCATCGCGTACTCGTCCATGGCGGTCATCGGGCTGCTGTGCCTGGCCCCGGGCAGCGGCGCGCCGCGCCGCCAGCTCGCCCGGATCTGGGGCGCGCTGCTGCCGCGCGCCGAGGCCGCCCTCGCGGGCGCGCTGATCCTCGGCATCTTCGCGACCGTGCTGGTCGTGCTGTCGCAAGGGTCGCCGCCCGACACCACCCCGGTGGACGGGATGAGCCAAGACCTGGAGGGCCTGCGCGCCGACGTCCGCGACCTCGTGTCGAGCATCCCCGGGATGTGACGCGGCCCGTCCAGCGGGCCGGGCACGCCGGCCATCTCCGATCGGTATGGGGGCGACGCGTATGAGCGGTGAGACGAGCCGGCGGGCGCACATCGGCCCGTACCGGCTGCTGTCCCGGCCGGGCGGCTCCGGTGGTGTCCACCGCGCCGCCGGGCCCGACGGGCGTGACGTGGCGATCAGGTTGCTGCCGGCCGAGGCCGTGCCCGACGTCCGGCGGATGCGCGAGGTGCTCAGCCCGTACGTGGTGGACGTCCTCGACGGTGAGCCCGGCCCGCGTCCTTATGTCGTGTCCCGGTTCGTCCCGGGGCGGCCGCTGGCGGAGGCGGTCGCCGAGCGCGGCCCCATGTCGGGGGACGCGCTGCGCCGCATGGCCTTCGGGCTGGCCAAGGCGCTCGCCGCCATCCACCGGACCGGGCTCGCGCACGGCGACCTCGGCCCCGGGACGGTCCTGGTCGTGGACGACGCTCCGGTCGTCGTCGACTTCGCGCTGACCGAAGGCGCGGGCGCCGAAGATGTCCGGGCGTGGGCCGAGACGGTGACGTTCGCCGCGACGGGACGGCTGGACGCGCCCGCCGACGAACTGCCCGGCGACCTGCGTCCGCTGGTGGCGGCCGCCTTGCACGCCGACCCGGACGCGCGTCCGGACGCGGCGGAACTGGCGGAGGCGGCTTCGCGACTGGATCTACCGGCGGTCCCCGGCGCCCGCCCCTCGCCCGAAGCGCCGGCGGCCGGGCGTCCCCTTCTGGAGCCTGCGGCCAGGCCGGACGGCTCCACGGCCGCTCCCTCCTCGCCGGAGCGGGCGGCCCGGCCGGGCGGGGCGCCCGCCGAGGCGCACGAGATGAGGGTGGTGCGGGGCTGGGCGCGGCTGCTCGCGGCGATGGCCGTGGTGCTGGGCGTCGGCGTCGTGATCATGGTTCCGGTCGTGGGGCTCGTCCTGACGCTGGGTGCGGTGACGCTGCTGCGGGTCGCGGGAACGCCGGTCGAGAGCGGGGCGCGCGGCTGGGCGCGGGCGTTCGGGCGGACGCTCGTCACCGTCCCCTACGCGGCGGTGGTCGCGGTCGCCGTCCCGCTGGGCCTCGCGGCCGCGTCGGCGGTCGGCGGGAAGCTGGACTCGCTCACCGCCTGCGCGTTCGGCGCGGGGGCGGGGGCGGCGGTTCTGTGGGCGGCGCCGGGCGTGAGCGCTCCGCGACGCCAGCTGGAGCGGATTTCCTGTCCGTGGCGCGGCGGCCGAGGCCCGTCGCGGCGTCGGTCGTCGGGCTCGGCGTGCTGTGCCTGCTCGCGGGCGTCGGCGCCGTGACGCTGACCCCGAGCTTCTCCCCGATGTACGGCCTGCAAGGGACGCTGGAGAGCGCGATGGACCGGCTCCAGCAAGCCGTCCACCGGTGATGGGCGTGAAGTCGGTCACGTCCGATCCGGGACGCCGTTCGACCGGCGAACCTCACGCGCACGTGGGTAAGGTCTCACGAACTGGGATTTGCCATCAGGCTACCGGTGAGTAACATTTGTCATGCACGGCCGAACCGGGGACCCGGCTCCGAAGGACGTTCGGGTGTTTGGCAGGCTGTGACTGCGAAAGCGCATGTCCGCGTCGACCCGTCATGGGCGGCGCCCCTCTGCCGCTCACCCAGCGGCCAACTGAGTGCAGGGAGGTCGGCCACCGGCCATGAACATCGTCGTCCTGGTGAAGCAGGTTCCCGATACGGAGAGCCCGCGCAAGCTGAAGACCGATGACAGCACGCTCGACCGCGCCGCGGCGGACGGTGTGATCAACGAGCTCGATGAGTACGCGATCGAAGAGGCGCTGCGCATCAAGGAGGCCCAGGGCGGCGAGGTGACCGTCCTGACCATGGGTCCCGACAAGGCCACCGACTCGATCCGCAAGTCGCTCGCCATGGGCGCCGACAAGGCCGTGCACCTCATCGACGACGGCCTCGTCGGCTCCGACGCGCTGCAGACCTCCTACGCGATCCAGCAGGCGCTCGGCCGCGGCGAGTTCGACCTGGTGATCCTCGGCTCGGAGTCCACCGACGCGCGGACCGGCGTGCTCGCCGCGATGCTCGCCGAGCGGCTCGGCGTCCCGCAGCTGTCGCTCGCGAACAAGGTCGAGATCGACGGGACGTCCATCAAGGTGCAGCGGCAGACCGACTACGGCTTCGACCGGGTCGAGGCGAGCCTGCCCGCGGTCGTCTCCGTCGTCGAGAAGATCAACGAGCCGCGCTACCCCTCGTTCAAGGGGATCATGGCGGCCAAGAAGAAGCCGGTCGAGACGCTCGGCCTCGGCGACGCCGGCATCGACGCGTCCCAGGTCGGCCTGGCGAACGCCGCGACCGAGGTGGTCGACTTCGCCGAGGCGCCGCCGCGCGCCAAGGGCGAGATCGTCACCGACGAGGGCGACGGCGGCGCGAAGATCGCCGAGTTCCTCGCGTCGAAGAAGTTCGTCTGAGCGGGGAAGGGGATTAGGAACCGATGGCTGAGATTCTCGTCCTCGTCGACCACGTCGACGGTGAGGTCAAGAAGGTCACGCTCGAACTGCTGACGCTGGCGAACCGGCTCGGCGAGGCCGCCGCGGTATGGGTCGGCCCGGGCTACGAGAACGCGAAGGACCGGCTCGGCGAGTACGGCGCCGGCAAGGTCTACGTGGCCGCCGACGAGGAGCTGGCCTCCTACGTCGTCGCCCCGAAGGCCGCGCTCCTCGCGCAGCTGGTGAACGAGAAGTCCCCGGCCGCGGTGCTCGTCGCCGCGACCGCCGAGGGCAAGGAGATCGCGGGCCGGCTCGCGGTCAAGACCGGCTCCGGCGTGCTCACCGACGTCGTCGACGTCACCGACGGCTTCGTCGCCGAGCACTCCATCTTCGGCGGCGGGATCATCGCGCACGCCAAGGTGCGGACCGGCACGCCGGTCATCGCCGTCCGGCCGAACTCGGTCGCCCCCGAGGCGGCCGCGGCCACCCCGGCCGAGGAGCAGGTGTCGGTGGCGCTCTCCGACGCCGACAAGGGCGCCAGGATCGTGGAGAAGGTCGTCCAGGAGAAGGGCGAGCGCCCGGACCTGACCGAGGCCGCGATCGTGGTCTCCGGCGGCCGCGGCGTCGGCGGCGCCGAGAACTTCTCGATCATCGAGGGGCTGGCCGACTCGCTCGGCGCGGCCGTCGGCGCCTCCCGCGCCGCGACCGACGCCGGCTGGTACCCGCACTCGTTCCAGGTCGGCCAGACCGGCAAGACCGTGTCGCCGCAGCTGTACATCGCGGTCGGCATCTCCGGCGCCATCCAGCACCGGGCCGGCATGCAGACCTCGAAGACCATCGTCGCCATCAACAAGGACCCCGAGGCGCCGATCTTCGAGCTCGTCGACTACGGCATCGTGGGCGACCTCTTCCAGGTCGCGCCGCAGCTCACCGAGGAGATCAGCAAGCGCAAGTGATCTCCCGCGCACGGCCCCGGCGACGCCTCGCGCCGCCGGGGCCTTCCGCGTGTCAGGAGCGCTTCGGCGCCGGGTACGGGACGGCCTTGAGCAGCGGGGGTTTCACCATGTCGCCGACCTCGGCGTAGGGGACGACCGTGTCCTGCAGCCCGCACGCCGACGCGTAGCCCAGGATCGACCCGTAGAAGGCCACCCGGACGCCCTTCGGCGTGAGGGCCATGGTGACGGAGCCGTCCTTGACGAACTTGGACGGGTTGTCGGTGCCGCGCGGAACGATCGTGCCGCCCGGGGTGCTCTGGCCGCTCCAGCAGTACGCGCCGTCCGGCAGGTGCGCCTTGATCTTCTCGTCCAGCGGCTTGATGCCCTGCTCGGTCGGGACGCGGAACAGGTCGAGCGGCTTGTAGGACGCGCCCGTCCTGAGGTCGACGGTCGCCGCCTGCGACTGGTCCCAGCCCGTCCCGCGCTCGCCTTGCAGCGTGACGGTGTACCAGACGGACAGCAGCCGGTCGTTGCGCAGCAGGATCTGCGGCTTCACGACATCGGTGTAGCCGCCGCGGCCGATGTCCTTGATGCCGGGGCGCATCTTCGTCCAGCGCTGCTCCAGCGGTGCCCGCAGCGCCTGGTTGATCTTCCGGGTGACCGCGGGCTCCCCGCCCGCGACCCGCACGATCTGCCCCTGGGCCTTGAACGTGACCCCGTTCCCGATGTCCCGCTGCGGTTCGCTGAGCGCGGCCAGCCGCGCCACGATCGGCTTGGGCGCCTCGTCGGCCGTGGCCACGTAGACGGCCGCGCCGCCGCCCACGGCCACGGCGGCGGCGCCGCCCGCGACGGCCGCCGTCCCCTTCGCGCCGAGCGTCCCGATGACGCCCTTGCCCGCCGCACTCGCGGTCCCGGCTCCGCCCGCTCCGCCCGCTCCGCCCGCGGCCCCCGCCGCCCCGGCGGAGCCGGCGGCGCCCGCGGCTCCGGCCGAGGCGCCGCCCGAGCCGAGGCCGAGCGCGGTCAGCGGGAACAGCATCGACAGCGCGGCGGCGGTCCCGGCGAGCGTGCGGACGCCGCGTCCCTCCCAGTCGGAGCCGTACGCGCCCGCCGCGACCGACTCCAGCTCGGAGACGAACGCGGCGGCGCCCATCGGGCGCTCCCACGGGTCCTTGGCCAGCCCGCGCCCGATCAGCGGGCGCAGCGGCTCGGGCACGTCCTGCACCGGGATCGGCGCGGTGAGGTGGCGGCCCATCAGGCCGACCTGGTCCTCGGCGGTGTAGGGGCGGCGGCCCGTGACGCACTCGAAGAACACGCACGCCGCCGCGTACACGTCGGTCGCGGGGGAGGCGGGCTCGTCCCGCCACTGCTCCGGCGCCATGTAGACGGGCGTGCCGGAGCGTCCGGACGCGCCCGCGTCCACCGCTATGCCGAAGTCGATCAGCTTGCTGAGCCCGTCGCCGCGCACGATCACGTTGGCGGGCTTGTAGTCGCGGTGGACGATGCCGAGGCCGTGCGCGGCGGCGAGGCCGAGCAGCGAGCCCTTGAGCACCGCCAGGGCCGCCTCCGGTTCCAGCGGCCCGCGCTCGGCGAGCACCGCCTTGAGCGGCGCCCCGTCCACGGCCTCCATGACGATCGCGGCGCCCTCCGGCGCCTCGACCAGGCCGAACAGCTGGGCGACGAACGGGTTGCGCAGCCGGCTGAGCAGCTCGGCCTCGCCGCGGAACCGCTCGCGGAACCCCGCGTCCCCGAGCAGCGACTCCGCAAGATACTTGATCGCCGCCGGACGCCCGGTCCCCTCATGCCGCGCGAGCACGACCCGCCCCTGCGCCCCCTCGCCGAGCGCCCGCAGCTCGCTGTACCCCGGAAC
>NZ_SMKY01000259.1 GCF_004349235.1 Actinomadura darangshiensis
CCGCCCGGTGGCGGCCCGCCCGGTGGCGGCCCGCCCGGTGGCGGGGGCCCGTAGGGCGGCTGCTGCCCTCCATGGCCCGGCTGCTGGGGCCAGGGTGTGCTCGGGGGGTTGCCCACCGGGGTTCCTCCTGCTGACGGGGACGTGATTTCTTCCGGGTGAGCGTAATCGTAGAGTTCCGTTCGGTATGAACATCGAGGTTCGCGGCATCGCCGCCGCACAGGGCTGGCCCGCGCCGGGATGCGGATGCGCGTCGTGCAACCGGCTGCGCATGGAGGGCGTCCAGCACGAGCCGTTCGGCGTCCTGCTCGACGGCGTGCCGCTGGAGGATCTGCCGCGGACGGACGTGCCCGGCGGATACGAGGTGCGCGGGCCCGGCGGAGACCGCGCGCTGGTGGCGTCCGGACCGGGAGCCAGGCCGGAGCCGCCGGCGGGCGCCGAGTACGAGGCCGTCCTGCTCGACATGGCGGGTTCGCCGGAGCAGCTGGGCCGTCTGCGGCGGCTCGGGGCCGTGACGGACCAGACCGAGATCGTGGCGGTCCACGTCGACCACCGGTTGCCGTCGCCGGCCGAGCTGGAGCGGCGCATGTCCTTCTGGAGGCGCCCGCGGCACGGCCCGTCCCGGACGCTGCTGCTCGGCGGGTCCCGGTCGGGCAAGTCCGCCGAGGCGGAGCTGCGCCTGGCCGCGTGCCCCGACGTCCTCTACGTCGCGACCGGCCCCGTGCGGGACGACGACCCCGAATGGGGCGCGCGCGTCGCCGCGCACCGCCTTCGCCGTCCGGCCTGGTGGCGCACCGCCGAGACGACCGGCCTCGCGCAGGTCCTCGCGTCCGAGGCCGGGCCGGTCCTGGTGGACGGCGTCGGCACCTGGCTCACCGCCGTGATGGACGAGGCCGGCGCCTGGGAGGATCCGCCGCGCGTGCTGCCGTTCATCGACGAGCTCGTCGCGGCCTGGCGCGGCACGGCGGCGCGAGTGGTCGCGGTGAGCGACGAGGTCGGGCTGTCACTGGTACCGGAGACGGCGTCCGGGCGGGCGTTCCGCGACATGCTGGGCCTGGTCAACCAGCGGCTCGCGGCCGAGTCCGAGGAGGCGGCGCTGGTCGTGGCGGGACGCGTCGTGGAGCTCGGGTGATCGCCGGGCTGCGGCTGGCGGTCACGCTGCTCACCGTCGTCCCGCTCGGCACCGGCAGGCTCGGCACAGGCCGGGTCGACCGGGGCACTGCCCGGGTGGCGATGCTGCTCGCCCCGGCCGCCGGCCTCATCACCGGAGGGGCCGCCGCGCTGGTCCTGCTCGCGGGCGGCCTGCTCGGCCTGTCCGGGCTGCTCGCGGCGGCCCTCGCGGTGGCCGCGACGGCGGCGATCACCCGCGCCCTGCACCTGGACGGGCTGGCCGACCTCGCGGACGGCCTCGGCAGCGGGCGCCCCGCGGACGAGGCGCTGACCATCATGAAGCGGTCCGACATCGGGCCGTTCGGCGTCGTCACCCTGCTGCTGACCGTGCTAATCCAGGCCGCCGCGCTGGCCTCGGTGCCGCATCCGGCCGTCGCGGTGCTCATCGCGTCCGTCACCGGCCGGCTCGCGCTGCCGTGGGCCTGCCGCACGGGCGTCCCGTCCGCGCGGCCCGGCGGTCTCGGCGCCCTGGTCGCCGGTTCGGTGCCGACGCGCGCGGCGCCGGCCGTCACCGCCGTCGTCGCGGTCGCCGCGGCGGGCGCCGGACTGGCGTCCGGTGGCCTCGGGGGCGCCCTGCACGGCGCGGCGGCGGTGGCCGCCGGCCTGGCCGCCGCCCTCCTGCTGCTCCGGCACGCCGTGCGCCGCTTGGGCGGGGTGACGGGCGACGTCCTCGGCGCCCTGGTCGAGATCGCCACGACGGCCGCCCTGGTCGCCCTCACCTCGCTTCGCTGAGCCCGCGGCGGGCGTAGGCGCGGACGTCGGCGTCCGGGTCGCCCTGCGCCCTGTCCAGGGCGTCCGCCGCCTCGGGGACGTCCCGGAAGGCGGCCAGGGAGATCACCGCCGCCTTGCGGACGTCCAGGTGCGGGTCGTCCAGGGCTTTGGCGAGGGGGCCGGCGGCGGCGCCCGGGGACGCGGCGGCGAGGCCGCGGGCGGCGCCCGTGCGCACCTGCCAGGCCGGGTCGTGCAGGGCGCCGGCGGCGACGGCGTCGAGCGGGGGCGGGCAGGCGACACCGGCCAGGGCCTCCAGCGCGGCCGCCCTGACCAGGTCGTCGGCGTCCTCGATGAGGCGGCCCAGCGGCCCGGCCGCCGCCGGGTCGCCGACCGTGCCGAGGCCGTGCGCGACCGCCACCCGCACCTCGCGGGACGCGTCGGCGGCGGCGCGCGCGATGCCGTCCGCCGCGTCGTGGGCCACCAGCCCCCGGACCGCCTGGAGCCGCACCCGGTGGTCGGCGTCGCCCAGCGCGTCCGCGAAGACGGCCGGCGAGCCGAGCCGGAGCGCGCGCAGGACGTCCAGGACCGCGGCCCGCACGAGGGCGTCCCCGCTGCCGAGGGCCGGCGCGAGGGCGTCCCGCACGCGGTCGGTCGCGGGCAGCACCTCGACCAGTTCCCGGAGGGCGGTCGCGGCGGCGCGCCGGACGGAGCCGTGCCCGTCGGCGAGCGCGGCCGCCAGGGCGGCCGCGACGCCGTCCGGCACGACCTCGGTGAGCGCCGCGACGGCCGCGCGCCGCACCTTCGGATCGGGGTCGGCGAGGTAGGGGCCGAACTCGCCGACGGCCGGCCCGGTCTCGGCGAGCTCCTGGAGTTCGAGGAGCCGCGGGGAGCGTCCCACCGCCATGGCCGGGCGCGCGGCCGCGGCAGGACGGCTGGGCGCGGCCGCTGGGGCGGTGGCGGGCGCCGGTGCCAGCACGACCGGCTCGCCCGGCTCCGGGACGGTGAACTCCGCGACCGGCACCAGGTAGGGCTGGACCGGGCGCTTGACGAACTCCATCGCCCCGTCGCCGCGGCGCCGCAGGTTGAGGTGGTACATCCAGGACGCGTCGTCGCGTTCCGGCAGGTCGGCGCGGTCGTGGTAGAGGCCCCAGCGGCTCTCGGTGCGGGTCAGGGACGACCGCGCGGCCATCTCGGCGCAGTCGCGGATGAAGGTCACCTCGGCGCAGCGCATCAGCTCGTGCGGCGTCCGCGCGCCCATCTCCGCGATCTCGGTCTCCATGCGGGCGAACGTCTCGACGGCGATGCCGAGCCTGGCCTGCGTCTTCGGCGGCGCCACGTAGTCGTTGACGAAGCGGCGGAGCTTGTACTCGACCTGCGGCTGCGGCGGCCCGTCCGGGTGGCGGAGCGGGCGGTAGACCAGCTCGTGCGCCGCCGCGATCTGCTCCTCGGGCAGTGCGGCCGGGCCCCCGTCGCGGGAGGAGGCGCGGTGGGCGGACGCGTGCGCGCCCGCCAGGTCCCCGAAGACGAACGCGCCGATCATGTAGTTGTGCGGGACGCAGGCCAGGTCGCCCGCCGCGTACAGGCCGGGGACGGTCGTGCGGGCGTTCTCGTCCACCCACACCCCGGACGCCGAGTGCCCGCCGCACAGCCCGATCTCGGAGATGTGCATCTCCACGTCGTGGGTGCGGTAGTCGTGGCCGCGTCCCGCGTGGAAGGTGCCCCGGGTCGGCCGCTCGGTCGTGTGCAGGATGCCTTCGAGCGCGGTCAGCGTCTCGTCCGGCAGGTGGGTGAGCTTGAGGTAGATGGGCCCGCGCGCGGAGTCGATCTCCCGCTTGACCTCCGCCATCATCTGGCCCGACCAGTAGTCGCAGTCGACGAACCGCGTCCCCTCGGCGTTGACCTGGTAGCCGCCGAACGGGTTGGCGACGTAGGCGCACGCGGGGCCGTTGTAGTCCTTGATGAGCGGGTTGATCTGGAAGCACTCGATGCCGCTCAGCTCGGCCCCCGCGTGGTAGGCCATGGCGTAGCCGTCGCCCGCGTTCGTCGGGTTCTCGTACGTCCCGTACAGGTAGCCGGACGCGGGGAGGCCCAGGCGGCCGCACGCGCCCGTCGCCAGGATCACCGCGCCCGCCGAGACGGTGACGAACTCGCCGCTGCGGGTGTCGAATCCCACCGCGCCCACGGCCCGTCCCCCCGAGGTGAGGACGCGCACGGGCATGACCCGGTTCTCGATCTGGACCTTCTCCCGGATGGAGCGCTGCCTCAGCACCCGGTAGAGCACCTTCTTGACGTCCTTGCCCTCCGGCATGGGCAGCACGTAGGAGCCCGAACGGTGAACCCTGCGGACCGCGTACTCGCCGTGCTCGTCCTTCTCGAACTTCACGCCGTACCGTTCGAGCCGCTTCACCATGGCGAAGCCCCGCGTGGCCGTCTGGTGGACGGTCCGCTGGTCGACGATCCCGTCGTTGGCGCGGGTGATCTCGGCGACGTAGTCCTCGGGCGTGGCCTTGCCGGGGATGACCGCGTTGTTCACGCCGTCCATGCCCATGGCGAGCGCCCCCGAGTGCCGGACGTGCGCCTTCTCCAGCAGCAGCACCGACGACCCGTGCTCGGCCGCGGTGATGGCGGCCATCGTCCCGGCGGTGCCGCCGCCGATGACCAGCACGTCGCAGCTCAGCTCGCGGCGCTCGGTGACGGGCGGGACCTCCATCAGACGACCTCCTTCGTACGGGCCCCGAGCGCCGCGAGCACCTCGTCGCGGGACGCCGGGGCGGGGAACTCGGCGGCGACGCCCGCCGCGCCGAGGACGACGACGCGGTGGCCGAGCAGCAGCGCCTCGTCCACGTCGTGGGTGACGAACACGACGGTCGCGGGCGCGTCGGCGAGCACGTCCAGCAGGAGCCGCTGCATGGACGCCCGCGTCTGCGCGTCCAGGGCGCCGAACGGCTCGTCCATGAGGATCGCGCGCGGCCCGGCGGCCAGCGTCCGGGCGAGCTGCACCCGCTGCCGCATTCCGCCGGACAGTTCGCGCGGCAGCCGCCCGGCGGCGTCGCCGAGCCCCACCCGGTCGAGCCAGCGCACGGCCGCCGCACGGCGTTCCCCGCGCGGGACGCCCCGCAGCGCGAGGGCCAGCTCGACGTTGCGGCGCGCCGTCCGCCACGGCAGCAGGGCGTCGTCCTGGAACATCAGCGCACGGTCGGCGGAGGTGCCGGTGACCGGCTCCCCGTCCGCGAGGACGCGCCCGGACACCGCCGGGAGCAGCCCGGCGAACGCGCGCAGCAGCGTCGACTTCCCGCACCCGGACGGCCCGAGGACGACGAGGATCTCCCCCGCCGCGACGTCCAGGCCGAGTCCCTCGACGACCGTCCGGCCGCCGTACCCGAGCGTCGCGTCCTCGGCCCGCAGCACCAGCCCGTCCCCGCTCATGAGCGCTCCTCCCCGGGCAGCCACCGGGTCAGCCGGCGGCCGGCCAGCTCCACCGCGGCGGAGGTGAGCCAGCCGAGCAGCCCGATGACGGCCATCCCGACCAGCACGCCGGGGTAGTCGACGATCGTGTACGCCTGCCAGGTGCGGTAGCCGACGCCGAAGTCGCCGGAGATCATCTCGGCGGAGATCACGCAGATCCACGCGACGCCCATCCCGATGGACAGGCCGCCGAACACGCCCGGCAGCACCCCCGGCAGGACGACCTGGGCGAGCACCCGCCACCGGCCGCCGCCGAGCGTGCGCACCGCGTCCTCCCAGACGACCGGCAGCGCCTTCACCGCGTGCCGGGTGCTGACGAGGACGGGGAAGAACGCCGCCGCGAAGGTGATGAACACGATGCCCTGCTCGTTCGCCGGGAACAGCAGGATCGCGACCGGCACCAGCGCGATCGCCGGGATCGGCCGGGCCACCTCGAACAGCGGCTGCAGCAGGTCCCCGGCCCATTTCGACCGGGCCGTGGCCACGCCGAGCGCGACGCCGAGGACGGCGGCCAGGACGAACCCGCTGAGGATCCTCGTGAGGCTCTGCGCGATGTCCTGCCAGAACTGGCCGTGCTCGATCTGGCGGGCGAACTCGTGCACCACGTCCAGCGGGCCGGGGAACCGGTCGAACCGCACCCACAGCCGCAGGTCGGCCGCGGTCACCAGCTGCCAGGCCGCCAGCGCGGCGAGCAGGGACGCCAGCCGGACGGGCCAGCGGAGCAGGCCGTTCATGCGCGCCGCACCGCCTCGTCGTAAGAGACGACCTTCGAGCCGGAATGGGCGGAGACGTACTTGTCTGCGCCCTCCGGGGTGGCGAACGGCTTGAACCGCTGCGCGGGCTTCGCCGACGGGTCCTCGACCCAGATCTCCTTGTCGGCGAACCAGCGCGTCCCCGCGGAGGTGTCCGGGATGTAGACGGCCCTGATCCGCTTGCCCTCGCCCTGGACGGCCCGGACGTTCTTCAGCAGGCAGACGGGATCGGCGACGGGGCGCGTCCTGGACTCGCCCTGCACCCAGACCTCACCGGCGGTCCCGGGGTCGTCCACCTTCTTCTTGCAGACCTCGTCCGTCCCGGTGATGGCGGCGGGGTTCGCCGTGGACGCCGCCTGCCGGTCGTAGGACGGGCCGACCGCCTTCCTGATGAAGGAGTCGTCGACGAAGGGATCGACCTTCAGCGGTGTCTGGATCACGCCGATCGACTTCAGGAACGGGACGTCCTGGACGAACGCGTCCCGCAGCCCCTTCTTGACGGTCGGGTCGAACGTGGCCACACCGCCGGCGCCGTTGTAGAGGTAAACGGTCTCCACGGGCAGGCCCGTGGTGGAAGCGACCGACTCGGCCGCCTCCAAGGGATGCGCGTGCAGGTAGTTCGTCGCGTCGATCTGCGCCTTCAGGAACGCCTGGAGGATCTCGTCGTTCTCCTTGGCGAACCGCTTCCGGACCACCACACCGTGGAACGTCGGCACGCCGAGGGAGCCGCCGTCGTAGAGCAGCTTGGCCTGGCCCTTGTTCACCAGCAGTCCCGGCCAGGCGACGAACTGCGCGAACGCCGCGGCGCTCCCCGCCTGGAGGGCGGACGCGCCGACGGTCGGCTGCTGGTTCTCGACCTTGACGTCCTCGGCCGGGTCGAGCCCGTACCTGCGCGCCGCCTGGACGAACGTCCCGTGCCCGGCCGAGCCGACGCTCGTGGAGACCGTCTCGCCCTTCAGGTCGCGCAGCGTCCTCGCCTTGGAGTCCGGGGCGACGACCACGCTGTTCAGCGAGCCGCGCAGGTTGTACCCGGTGACCGAGACCCATGCGGTCTCCGCGTCCCCGCCCTGCGCCTGCGACCGGGACCCGTTGATCAGCAGCGGGTAGTCGCCCATCGAGCCGATGTCGATCTTCCCGGCGAGCATCTGCGCGGTGATCGGGGCGCCGGTGTCGTAGTCGCGCCAGCCGACGGAGTACTTCCCGTCCACCTGTTTCAGGCGCTTTTCGAAGGAGCCGAGCGAGCGCAGGAGGGTTCCGGCGGTGACGGTGTTGATGGTCTTGGACTGGTAGCCCACGACGATCCGGTCGGAGCCGCCGGCGGAGGCGTTGCCCGCCACGGTGCAGCCCGCCAGCAGCGGCAGCAGCAGGGCGGCGGTGAGGGTTCTGTTCATGGGGGTCCTTCAGCGCAGGAGGTACGGCATGTTCACGGTCACGGCGCCGGTGGGACAGCGGTCCGCGCAGGGGCCGCAGTACCAGCACTCGTCGACGTGCATGTACGCCTTGCCGGTCTCGGGGTGGACGGCCAGGGCGTCCAGCGGGCAGACGTCGATGCACAGCGTGCAGCCGTCGATGCACAGGGCCTCGTCCACGGTCACGGGGACGTCGGCGCGGTTCTGCACTTGGGACATGGCTTCTCCTGTCAGGGGCGGGTGCGGCGCAGGGTGCCGCTCATCGCGATCCGGTCGCCGCGGAACCGGACGAACTCCAGGTCGACCGGGCGCCCGTCGGCGAGATGGGTCAGGCGTTCGAGCATCAGCAGGGCGGTGCCGCGCGGGGCGTCGAGGGTGGCGGCCGAGTGCGGGTCGGCGTTGACCGCTTCGAGGACGACCTCGGCCGTGCCGAGCGGCTGCCCGGCGATCCGTTCGAGCAGGACGAAGATGTCGTTGCGGGCGAGGTCCTCGGCGAGCAGCGGCTCGCCGAGGTCGCGGGCGAGGTAGGTGAGGTCGAGCGAGAGCGGCAGGCCGTTCAGCCGGCGGATCCGCTCGATGTAGACGACGGGTTCGCCCGGGGCCTGGCGCAGCCGGGACGACACCTCGCGGGAGGGGGTGATCAGCCCGGTCGTGCGGACCTCGTTGTCGACCTCGCCGTGCTCGCGCAGCGTCTCGGCCAGTCCGAGGAGGTGCTCCAGCCCGTGCGGGTACTTCTCCGCGACGGGGAGCGTCCCGACCCCCGCGCGGCGTTCGATCAGGCCCTCGGCGCGCAGCAGGTCGAGCGCCTCCCGGACCGCGTTGCGGGAGGCGCCGAACTCGCGGGCGAGCACGGCCTCGGCGGGCAGCGCGCCGCTGCGGAACTCCCCGTACAGCACCTGCCGGCGCAGCACGTCCGCCACCTGCCGGGCGCGGTCGGCGCGGCGCCGCCGAGCCTGCGCGAGCGCAGCCGTACCGGCGATGTCCTTCCTGGTCACGGCATTAACCTACTAAAACCATCGGAATAGGTGAATAGGGGGCCGGAAACGCCACCCGAAGCGTCCGGCGCACCACCGCCCACCTGCGGCACGGCACCCGGCCGGCGGCGTTCCGCCACCCGCGGGACCCGGACGCGGCGCGTTCGTCACGCCTTGCCAGACGACGCCCCCGGGGCGGGCAATGCTTGATCCAAAAGGACGAAACCGGTCACCGGGAGGACTAACATCGGCCTACGTGACGAGCATCAGCCTTGACAGCGCAGACCTGGCCAGCCTCGACGCCGACGCGATCGTGATCGGCGTCACCCCGGCCGCGGCGGGCGCCGCGCCCGCCGCCGGTGCGGGGGCCCTCGACCGCGCGATGGACGGCCGGCTCGCGGACGCGCTCGCCGCGCTCGGCGCCACCGGCAAGGCCGGCGAGGTCACCAGGCTGCCGTCGCTCGGCGCCGTCACCGCCAAGGTCATCGTCGCCGTCGGCCTGGGCGAGGACCCGTCCGCCGAGGACCTGCGCCGCGCCGCGGGCGCCGCCGTCCGCTCCCTCGCCGGCACCGCCCGGGTCGCCGTCGCGCTGCCCGCCGCCGACGCCGCGGGCGTGGAGGCCGTCGCGCTCGGCGCGCTGCTCGGCGCCTACTCCTTCGACTCCTTCCGCACCGGCGACGGCCACAAGAGCCCGGTCGAGGAGATCCGCCTGGCCGGCGCCGCGGCCGAGAGCGCCGCGGTCGACCGGGCGAAGACGCTCGCCGCCTCGGTCAAGCTCGTCCGCGACCTGGTGAACACCCCGCCGTCCCACCTGACCCCCGAGGACCTCGCCGGCGAGGCCGAGCGGGTCGCCGCCGAGTCCGGCCTCGGCATCGAGGTGCTGGACGAGAAGGCCCTCGTCGAGGGCGGGTACGGCGGCATCGCGGGTGTCGGGCAGGGCTCGGTCAACCCGCCGCGGCTCGTCCGGCTCGCCTACACCCACCCGGAGGCGTCCAAGACGCTCGCCCTCGTCGGCAAGGGCATCACCTTCGACTCCGGCGGCCTGTCCCTCAAGCCCGCCGAAGCGATGGACTGGATGAAGTCCGACATGGGCGGCGCCGCCGCCGTGCTCGGCGCGCTCGCCGCCATCGCCGAGATCGGGCCCGAGGTCAACGTCGTCGGCTACCTCGCCATCGCCGAGAACATGCCGAGCGGCACCGCGCAGCGCCCGTCCGACGTGCTGCGCATCTACGGCGGCAAGACCGTCGAAGTCCTCAACACCGACGCCGAGGGCCGGCTCGTCCTGGCCGACGCCATCGTCCGCGCCGGCGAGGACTCCCCCGACCTGATCGTGGACGTCGCCACGCTGACCGGCGCGCAGCTCGTCGCCCTCGGCACCCGCACCACCGGCGTCATGGCCAACGACGACGACGTCCGCGAGAAGGTCGTCGCGGCGGCCGGGCGCGCCGGCGAGCCCTCCTGGGGCATGCCGCTGCCGGCGGAGCTGCGCAAGGGCCTCGACTCGGCGGTCGCCGACATCGCCAACATCAGCGGCGAGCGGTGGGGCGGCATGCTCGTCGCCGGGACGTTCCTCAAGGAGTTCGTGCCGGACGGCGTCAAGTGGGCGCACCTCGACATCGCGGGCCCGTCCTTCAACAAGGGCGAGCCCTACGGGTACACCCCGAAGGGCGGCACGGGCGCCGCGGCCCGCACCCTCGTCCAGCTCGCCGAGGACGTCGCCGCGGGCGTCCTTTAGGAGGCCAGGGGAATTCTGTGGGGGACCCGCCCGCTGTGACCGGGCGGAGAGCAGAATAGGTTTTCTTGTGGCGGTGGGGGCCCGGTGCACCGGTGCGCCCGCCCCGCCCAGGGCGCCGCGATCCACGTGGCGCCCGCAACCGGGGAAAGGGAGCGTCCAGTGGCCAACAACGGCCCCTTCGACATCGTCGTCCTGGGTGCCGGCAGCGGCGGGTACGCGTGCGCGCTGCGCGCCGCCGAGCTCGGCAGGTCGGTCGCCCTCATCGAGCGGGACGAGTCGCTCGGCGGAACGTGCCTCAACCGGGGCTGCATCCCCACCAAGGCGCTGCTGCACGCGGCGGAGGTGGCGGACCAGTCCCGCGAGGCGGCGAAGTTCGGCGTGAAGGCGACCTTCGAGGGCATCGACGTCGCGGGCGTGAACGCCTACAAGGACAAGGTCGTCACGACCACCGTCAAGGGCCTCACCGGGCTGATCAAGACCCGGGGCATCGAGATCGTGCACGGCACCGGCCGGCTGACCGGCCCGACCACGGTCGAGGTCGACACCGCCGGCGGCGCCCGGACGATCGAGGCCGGGCACATCGTGCTCGGCACCGGCTCGGCGCCGAAGTCGCTGCCCGGCCTGGAGATCGACGGCGAGCGCGTCATCTCCAGCGACCACGCGCTGCGGCTGGAGCACGTCCCCGGCTCGGTCGTCGTCCTCGGCGGCGGCGTCATCGGCGTCGAGTTCGCCAGCGTGTGGCGCTCGTTCGGCGCCGAGGTCACGATCGTGGAGGCGCTGCCGCACCTGCTGCCGCTGGAGGAGGAGTCCAGCTCCAAGCGGCTGGAGCGCGCCTTCCGCAAGCGCGGCATCAAGTTCGAGCTCGGCACCCGCTTCGAGAGCGCCAAGACGACGCAGGGCGGCATCTCCGTCACGCTCGAAGGCGGCAAGACCATCGACGCGGAGCTGCTGCTCGTCGCGGTCGGGCGCGGCCCGGTCTCCGACGGCATCGGGCTCGCCGAGGCCGGCGTCGAGACCGAGCGCGGGTTCGTCAAGGTGGACGAGTACTGCCGGACGAGCGTCCCCACGATCTCGGCGGTCGGCGACCTGGTCCAGACGCCGCAGCTGGCCCACGTCGGCTTCGCCGAGGGCATCCTCGTGGCCGAGCGGCTGAGCGGGCTCACCCCGCCGCCGATCGACTACGACGGCGTCCCTCGCATCACCTACTCCGACCCCGAGGTGGCCTCGGTCGGCATCACGTCCGCCGTGGCCCGCGAGCGCGGGTACGAGATCAAGGAGGTCACCTACGACCTCGCCGGCAACCCCAAGAGCAAGATCCTGGGGACGCAGGGCGAGGTCAAGGTGATCGCGGCCGTGGACGGTCCCGTCCTCGGCCTCCACATGGTCGGCGCACGCGTCGGCGAGCTCATCGCGGAGGGGCAGCTCATCTACAACTGGGAGGCCCTGCCCGGCGAGGTCGCGCAGCTGATCCACCCCCACCCGACCCAGTCCGAGGCGGTCGGCGAGGCGCACCTCGCCCTCGCCGGCAAACCACTGCACGTGCACGGCTGAAACGCCGCACAGTAATACGAAGGAGTCGCTGAGACATGCCGGTCTCCGTCACCATGCCCCAGCTCGGCGAGAGCGTCACCGAGGGCACCGTCACCCGCTGGCTCAAGAAGGAGGGCGAGCGCGTCGAGACCGACGAGCCGCTCCTGGAGGTGTCCACCGACAAGGTCGACACCGAGATCCCCTCCCCCGCCTCGGGCATCCTGACCAGCATCACCGTCGCCGAGGACGAGACCGTCGAGGTCGGCGCCGAACTGGCCGTCATCGGCGACGAGGGCGACGCGCCGTCCGGCGGCGGCGCCCCGGCCGCCGAGGAGAAGCAGGAGGAGGCGCCCGCGCAGCCGCAGGCCGAGCAGGCGCCCCAGCAGCCCGCCCCGCAGCAGGAGGCGCCGCAGCAGGCGCCGCCGCCCGCCGCGTGGCCGCCGCCCGCGCAGCAGCAGCCCGCGGCCCCGCCGTCCCCGGCACCGGCCCCGCTGGCGCCCCAGCAGCCGCCCGCGCCGGCCCCGGCGTCGCAGCAGCAGCCGCAGGCCCAGCAGCAGCCCCAGCAGCAGGCGGAGCCGGGCGAGGGCCCGTACGTGACGCCGCTGGTGCGCAAGCTGGCCTCCGAGCACAACGTGGACCTGGGCACCGTCAAGGGCACCGGCGTCGGCGGCCGCATCCGCAAGCAG
>NZ_SMKY01000025.1 GCF_004349235.1 Actinomadura darangshiensis
GGGTGGAGCTGCGCGGCGTCCACTTCGGCTACCAGGACGACCGCGAGGTGCTGCGCGGGATCGACCTGGTGCTCGAACCGGGCACGGTCACCGCGATCGCCGGGCCGTCGGGAAGCGGGAAGTCCACGCTGGTCCAGCTGCTGCCCCGCTTCTTCGACCCGACCCGCGGCTCGGTCACCCTGGGCGGCGTTGACGCTTCGGGCTGCTGGACGGCTCGCTGCGCGAGGTCGAGCGCGCGTCCCGCCGCACCCTGCGGTCGGCGCTGCCCGGCATGCTGGGCCTGACGCTCACCGTGCAGGCGGTGTTCACCGCGCTGCTGGTCCTCGGCGCCCGCCTCGCGCCCGGCGGCGACATCGGCGCGGCCGAAGTGCTGACCGCCCTGGTGCTGGCCGCCCGCTGCGCCGACCCGCTGCTGTCGCTGTCGGACATCGGCGGCCAGATCCGCGGCGCACGCTCCGAACTGGCCGGGCTCGACACGGTGCTGCGCACCGAGCCGCTGCCCGAGCCCGCCCGGCCCGTCCGGCCCGCTCACCACGGCCTCGAACTCGACTCCGACACCTCGTCGGCACGGCGACCGCACCGTGGCCGACGAAGTGTCGCTGACCGTGCCGGAGGGGCAGCGGCTCGCCGTCGTCGGCCCCTCCGGAGCGGGCAAGACCACCCTGCTGCAGCTGCTCGCCCGGTTCCACGACGTGGACGCCGGCGCGGTCCGGGTCGGGGGCGCGGACGTCCGCGCCATCAGCACCGAGGTCCTCATGTCGCGGTTCGCCATCGTCTTCCAGGACGTCTACCTCTTCGACGGCACGATCGAGGAGAACGTGCGCCTCGGCCGTCCCGGCGCCGCCGAGGCCGACGTGCGGGCCGCGGCCACCGCCGCGCGGCTGGACGAGGTCGTCCGGCGGCTCCCCGGCGGATGGGACGCCGACGTCGGCGAGGGCGGCGCGCGGCTGTCGGGCGGCGAGCGCCAGCGCGTCTCCATCGCGCGGGCACTGCTGAAGGACGCGCCCATCGTGCTGCTGGACGAGGTGACCTCCGCGCTGGACCCGGTCAACGAGGCCGCCGTCCACGACGGCATCGAACACCTGATGGCGGGCCGGACGGTGGTGATGGTCGCGCACCGGCTGGGGACCGTCCGGCGCGCCGACCGCATCGTCTTCCTCGACGGCGGCCGCATCGCCGAACAAGGCGGCCACGACGACCTGCTGCGCCGCGGCGGCCGCTACGCCGACTACTGGAACCTCTCCCTGGGCTCAGAGCACTCGGCGGCCTCGGCATAGGGTTGGGTGGCATGACTCTGCGGCTGGTACAGGTGAACTTCAAGGCCCGGGACGACTCGGCCCTCGGCCGGTTCTGGGCGGACGCGCTCGGCTGGGGCGTCTCCAGCGAGGGACCCGGTGTGACCAACATCGAGCCCTTGGGCTTCACCTGGCCCGACCCCACCGCCGTCTGCGTCGACGTCGTCACCGTCCCCGACCCCGAGACGGTGAAGGACCGCGTGCACCTCGATCTCGCCACCACCTCCGCGGCCCACCAGACGGAGCTGGTCGCGCGCCTGAAGGACCTCGGTGCGACGCCAGCCGACGTGGGCCAGGGAGACGTCCCCTGGACGGTCCTCGCCGACCCCGACGGCAACGTGTTCTGCGTGCTGGAGCCCCGGGAGACCTACCGGGACACCGGGCCGATCGCCGCGGTGGTGGTCGACTGCGCCGACGTGCGGGCCATGGTCGGGTTCTGGGGCCAGGCGATGGACTGGACCCTGCACGAGGAGACCGACGAATTCGCGGTGATGCGCTCGGCCAAGGGCGTCGGGCCGTTCCTGGAGTTCCGCCGCGCACCCGGCGCGAGGACATGGTGGAACCGCGTGCACCTCGACCTGCTGCCGTTCCCCGTCGAGGACAAGGAGGCGGAGGTGGCCCGGCTGCGGACCCTCGGCGCCACCGACCTCGACCTCGGCCAGGGCGACGTCCCCTGGACGGTCCTGGCCGACCCGGAGGACAACGAGTTCTGCGTCCTCGGCCGGGGCTGACGCAAGACCCCTGCGCAAAACCGTTTGAGCCCCTCAGCCGCGGTCCCGTAGATTGCCCGCGGCCCATCGCACCGAGCACAGAGGACAAAACCGCGTGACCCCGCCTGCCCTTTAGACCTGACACCTTCTTCGCTCACCTGTAGCCGGCGCTCCCGCCGGTTCCGCCGGGCTGCCCGCGTGCACCCGGTCATACAGCGTTCGAGGCCGCGCGTAATCGGCCTCGTGTCAGGTCTAGAGAGCTCATGTCCTCACAACCTCATACCGTGCTGCCCTGGGTCGTCCGCCGGACCAGGCTGCCCCTGCTGTCGCTGCGGTGCGCGGACTGCCGGTCGGAGTCGGCCACCACCGGCGACGGCAGGTTCCGCGTCAACGCCAACGGCAAGCTGCTGGACGTGTGGCTGCTGGTCCGCTGCACATCCTGCGACCGCACGGGCAAGCTCAGCGTCCACGAGCGGGCGCCGGTCAGATCCCTCGATCCGGCCGAGCTCCGCGGCTACCGCGACAACGACCCGGAACTGGTGGCGTCCAGGCTGCTGGATCCGCTGCTCGCCCGCCGCAACCGCTTCACCCTCGACTGGACGGGCGCCTGGCGGCTCGACACCCCGCCGGAATGGCACGGCGAGCCATGGCCGGTCCAGGTGGAGGTCGCCTTCGCCGATCCGGTACCGGTGCGCCCGGAGCGGCTCATCGCGCAGGGCCTCGGCCTCAGCAGAACCGAGGCGCTGCGCCGGATCAAGTGCGGCATCCCGCTGCGCCGTCCGACGAGCACCGGATTCACCTTCACCGTGATGCCCGCCGGCTAACCGGAACAGCCGCGAAACACGCCCCGCCCGGGGGCGGCTCCGAACGGACCCGCCGCCGGGCGGCCGCGGCATGCGCGGGCCGCACCATCGCGGCCGAGGTGAGCCGGCCGGTCAGGCGTTGAAGACGGCCTCGGATCGGTCGCGGTTTTCGTGCAGGTCCCAATACAGGGGGGCGATCTGCTCGGGCGCGGCCGTCGGGAAGCCCTCCGGGCCGCCCCCGCCGATCCACACGCCGATCACCACGTGCCCGGCGTGCACGCCGGTGCCCGCCAGCTCCTTGTCCAGGTTGACCACCCAGTTGCGCAGAGCCGCCTGCGCCGCGTTGACGTTGCCGAACATCGGCACCGGGTCCACCGAGCCGCCGCCGGTGGTGAACAGCAGGGTTCCGGCGCCCGCCTCCCGCATCGCGGGCAGTACCGCCTGGGTCGCCGTGACGGCACCGTAGAAGCTGTACTCGATCTGCGGTTGCAGACTGTCCACCGTGACCTCTGAGGGAGCGGTCAGGGTGAAGCCGGGCACCGGGGAGTGCGGGGCCGGCGAGTACTCCAGTACGTCGATGCCGCCGAAGCGGACCTTGGCCGCGTCCAGGGCATCGGTCAGTGAGGCGCGGTCCAGGACGTCGGCGGGGAACGCGGCGGCCGTGATGCCTTCCCGCCCGAGCCGGTCGACCAGCGTTTCCAGCTTCTCCTTGGTTCGGGCGATCAGGGCGACGTCGAAGCCCCGGCTGCCGAAGGTGCGGGCGATGGCCAGGCCCATGCCAGGGCCGGCGCCGACGATGGCGAGAGTGGGCACAGTCAGACCTCTTCCGTGTCGTGACCGCCGGGACATGCGGAGACCCGACGCCCGGCATGTGGATCAGGCGTTGGCGGCGTGGCCGACGGGAACCGGATCTCGATTCCCACAGCTCACCTCCAATTCCTACTATTTGTGCGTAGCGCCATGATGGACCAGTATGGAAGGCCGTACAAAAGGCACATCGATGTGTGTGCCGGAGGGGAATGTGCGCCATGGACACCGCAGAGCGACCCGATGCCGCCGCGGGCCGGGGGCCGTGCGCCGCCATCCCCGCTGAGCAGATGGACTTCGTCCGGCAGACACTGGACCGGATCGGCGACAAGTGGAGCATGCTGGTGATCGCCGTACTGGAGGCCGGCGCGCTGCGCTACACCGACCTGCAGCGCGAAGTCCCCGGCATCTCCCAGCGGATGCTCACCCTCACCGTGCGCCAGCTCCAGCAGGACGGCTTGGTGACCCGGACCGCCTACGCGGAGGTGCCGCCGCGTGTGGAGTACGCCCTCACTCCCCTGGGCCGCAGCCTCCACCAGATCGTCACGTCCCTGATCACCTGGGTCGTGGACCACCACGGCCAGATCCGCGAACACCGGGCCCACACCGCCACCGCACCCTGATGTCCAATGGGCCGGTTGCCGCCCGTGCCTCGGCAGCCGTGAGCCTTCAGGTGCCTCCGGCCCGTCCGCCTCCCCGACCGCCACCGCGCGGTTGAGCGCACCACCGGGCTGCCGGTGAGGAGCAGCAGTTCCTCGTACCACTCCACGACCTGGACCCGGTCCGTCTCGGCGACGGTCCGGGCGTCCGCGTGTAGGGCGGCGATCGCGGCCTGCGACTTTACCCGCACGGCGAGTTCCCTCCCGTGCCGCGACGCCTCGGCGCGGGCGGCGTCGAGGAACTTGCGCCACCCGGCCGCGACGAGCCATGCCTTCGGATCGCGCGGCGGCTCGTCCGGCCAGGTGTCCAGCGCTCGGATCAGGGCCTCCTGTACGGCGTCCTCGGCCGAGGCGAAGTCGGCTCCGCGCTGGACGAGGACGCCGATCACTGCGGGAACGAGTTCCCGCAGCAGCGATTCGTTCACCCGGTGACCGTGGGCGGCTCGCCGAAGAACGGCCGGACCTCGACCCACTCGCACCGGCTTCCCGCCGGCCCGGGTACGGCCGACGGCTACCCGGCCACCTCGACCGCGCGATCCCAGGACTCCACGTCGATGATGTACCAGCCGGCGATGAGGTCCTTCGTCTCGGCGAACGGGCCGTCGGTCACCGGCGGGCGCCCCTCGCCGTCGTACCGCATGAACGTCCCCTCGGGCGTGAGGGCCTGGGTGTCGACGAACTCGCCCGTCTCCTCCAGCCGGGCGGCGAAGTCGTTCTTGGACGGGGCGTGAGCGGTCGCGACGCTCGTCTTGCACCGCGCTGGTCGTGAGAGCCGGAATCAGTGTGCGCGTATGCCCTCGATGGCGATCGCCAGCAGGCGGTCGGCTTCGGCCGGGCCGTCGGGTTCGTGCTCGGTGGCCAAGGAGATGGCGCTGACGAGTTTCAGCAGATGGGTGATGGCGATCTCCGGGCGCACGGCCCCTGCCGCTCGGGCACGTGCGAGGAGGGCGTCGCCCGCGTTGATGATCATGTCGTGGCAGGTACGGCCGAGGGCCGGATCGCCGCCGCGCATCAACGATGCGCCCAGGCCCCGGTTGGCCACCGCGTGTGCGCCGACGGCGCGGAGCCAGACGAGCAGCGCCTCGCCCGGATCGGGGTCGCGGAGCAGGCCGTCGGCCTTGGCGCAGAGAACCTCCACTCGATCGTTGAAGACCGCCTCCAGGAGCGCCTGCCGGGAGGGGAAGTGCCGGTGCAGGGTGGCCGAGCCGACTCCGGCGCGGCGGGCGACCTCCTCCAACGAGGCATCGGCGCCGTGCTCGGCGATCAGGGCGCCCGCGGCGGCGACGATCCGGTCGGCGTTGCGGCGGGCGTCGGCGCGCATCCGCTGCCTGGGCGGCGCGGCGGCGTCCTTGGACACGAGCGCTCCTCGCAGCTTGATAAATGGGGTGGCCCTCCATATGGTAGCGGACCATAACCAGGGGGGCACCCCACTTAGGGATCGGCACCTCCTCCGCATGGACGCAGGGAGAGACGATGACGCAGACCGACAAGACCGTCGCGGTGGTGGGGGCGACCGGCCTGCAGGGCGGGGCCGTGACGCACCACCTGCTCCGCGGCGGCTGGCAAGTGCGGGCGCTGACCCGTGATCCGAACGGGACCCCGGCCCGAGCACTGGCGCGGGCCGGTGCGCGGGTGGCGCGGGCGCAGATGGAGGACGTCGATTCCCTGACCGCCGCTGCCGAGGGCGCCTGGGGGCTGTTCAGCGTCCAGCCCACGGTCGGCTCGCCCGGCACGGCACCGGACTTCACCACCGAGGACGAGGTGCGCTGGGGCGTGAACGTCGCCGACGCCGCGCACGCCGCCGGCGTCGGGCACCTGGTGTTCACCTCGGTCGCCGGCGCGGACCGCCACCTCAGCGAGAAGGTGCCGGTGAACCTGGTCAGCAAATGGCGGATCGAGCAGCACATCGCCCGCCTCGGCCTGCCCGCCACGATTCTGCGGCCGGTCTCGTTCATGGAGAACTTCACCGGCGGATACGCGCTGCAGAACGGGACCCTGTCCACCGGGCTCGCACCGGACACGGCCCAGCAGCTCATGGCCGTCGACGACGTCGGCTTCATCACCGAGCTGGTGTTCCGCCGCCCCGAAGAATGGATCGGCCGGTCGGTCTCCCTGGCCGCCGACGAGCTCACACCGGTCCAGGTCGCCGACGCCATCGGCAGGGCGCTCGGCATAACGCTGCCCTACGACCAGATCCCGATCGAGACGATCCGGGATCTGAGTGAGGACTTCGCCTACGCCAACCAATGGCTCAACGAATACGGCTACCGCACGGACATCGCCGCCACCCGGCGAATCCACCCTGCCGCGATGGACTTCTCCACCTGGCTGAAGCACACCGGCGCCGCCCAGATCTCGGCGTTCCTGAACACCGAGATCGCCACGGCCCAAGACGCGTGAACACCCGCACGCCCAGCCACGGTGGCGGCTCCCCCGCCGGGCGCGATGCCCCTGGCGAGAACTCTCAGCGCCATTGGGGTCTCATGGGACTGATGCACGATCGGGTCAGACGACACCCGTCCGTGCGGCAGTCCCGTTCTTGCGCTGGTTGGCATTGAAGCGCGCCTTCTTCTGACGATTCCCGCACGTGTTCATTTCACACCATTTGCGGGTGCGACTTTGACTGGTGTCGAAGAAGGCGGCCTGGCAGGTTGGCGATGCGCACAAGGCCATTTTTCCGTCTCGTTCGCCTGCGATGATGCTGATCGCGTCGGCGGCGATGACGCTCAGGGCGTCCTCTACGCAGGAAGCCGAACCAAGTCGCCATTGGCGGTTTCTCTCGGCCGTCAGGACGGCCGAGGCCCGACCCTGAATACTGCAGTCATTGATGATTCGGACGGCAGATACAGGGAGAGCGTCTTGGATCGCGGTCGCCGTCGCGGCGGCGTGAATTGCTTCCCTCAGTTTCCGGGCGAGTTCGAGCTGGGCGGTGGTGCAGGAGTCCACGGCCAGGCCGTTCGCCGCCAGCCAGTCGACCAGTCGCTGCGGCGTGGGAATGCGCTCCACAGGATTGCCGTGACGCTCCGTCAGAGTCCCCGTGAAGCTGGTCGCCAGCACGCTACCGAGGCGAAAGTCAGGGAACTCAGCACGCATGGAACCACCTTAGCCTCGATCGTCCATTCGAGGACCGCGTCCGGCCCGCCGAAGACTCGGGACCGGACCGGTCCCCGTCGCGGGAGTTCGCGGTCAACACCGCCCGGCCGATGCCGATTCTCGCACGTCCCGGCCCCCGCTCACTCCCCCGGCGACCTTCATGGGAGACCGGGGTCGGCTGGTTGAACTCTGGCGCGCAGGCATGCTAGAACCACCTTAGCCGGTTCGCAAAGGTCATGGCCGGTTCCGCGATGGCCAGGAGGTCTCATGTCCCGTCCGACCAGCGACGTGCGAGCATTCGAAGCCCACGCCACCGCCGCCGACCTCGACGATCTGCGTGCGCGACTGGCCGCGGCGCGGCTACCGGAGGCCGAGACGGTCCATCGCGCCGCGCCCGACCCCCGCCGATGGGAACAGGGCGTCCCTCTCGCCGACCTCGTCGGGCTCGTGGACTACTGGCGCACCGGGTACGACTGGCGGTCGTTCGAAGAGCGCCTCAACCGCATCGGCCAGTTCCGCACGACCATTGATGGTCTGGGAATCCACTTCCTGCACCGCCGGTCCGCGCGCGCAGATGCCACTCCTCTGATCCTGACGCACGGCTGGCCGGGCAGCATCGCCGAGTTCATCGATGTAGTGGACGAGCTGGCAGATCCGAAAGATGCGGCCACGCCGGCGTTCCACGTCGTGGTCCCATCGCTACCGGGATTCGGTTACAGCGACAAACCGGCCACCACCGGGTGGGGCACCGAAAAGATCGCGGCCGCATGGGTGGAACTGATGGGAAGGCTCGGCTACAGCAAGTTCGCAGCCCACGGCGGCGACTTCGGAGGTGTGATCACCACGATTCTCGGCGGCAGGTTCCCGGCGCACGTTCTCGGCATCCACACAACGTTCGCGGAGGGACCGCCCGGGTTGACAACGGACGGGCTGACGGCGGTCGAGCGCGAATGGACCGAGGAGACCCGCGATTTCTGGCGCCACCGCGCGGCGTACGCGAAGCAGCAGGCGACCCGGCCGCAGACCATCGGCTACTCGCTCGTCGACTCACCGGTCGGGCTTCTCGCCTGGATCCTCGACAAGTTCGCCGAGTGGACGGACACCGAAGACAGCCCGTTCGAGACGATTTCCAGAGACCGAGTCCTTGACGACGTCACCCTGTACTGGCTGACGCGGACCGGCGCGTCAGCGGCCCGCATCTACTACGAAAGCCACAACTCGCTCGACCCCGAACTGCGGGTCGACGTCCCGTCAGCGATCACCATGTATCCGCGCGACCTCGAGAACAAGTGTCCGCGCCCCTGGGCACAGGAGCGGTACCGACAGATCGTCCGATGGAGCTCCCCCGAAACCGGCGGACATTTCCCCTCGCTGGAGGTTCCGGAGTATTTCGTCAAGGACCTGCAAGACGGCCTCGCAGCGGTACTGGCCGCCAATCGCTGAACGCGGCCGGGTGCCAGGACTCGATCGGCCGCCGAGCCCCGTAAGCAGATCACTCGGGTGGACGGCTCCCGCGAGCGCCATCCGGCCTCATGAGGGAGCCGCTTACCGGCCGTTTCGATCCTCCTCACCGGCCGGACCGTCGCCGCCCTGGGTGTGCGGGTCGTCGGAGGCGGCAGGATTTCCTTGCGGGGTCGAGGCTTCGGCTCGGGCGGCGCGTTCGCGTTGCGCCGCCGCGTCGGCGCGGGCGGCCGCCAGGTCGGTTTCGAGTCGGCCGCAGAGCGCCTCACGAGAGGCGAGAGCGGTCTGTGCGGCGGCGAGCTGCTGGGCCGCCCGTTCGGCGGCGGCCTGGAGGGCTTGCTGCCGCTGTTCTACGACCTCGGCGCGGGCGGCGGCTTCGCGCCCGTGCCGTACGGCCTCGTCGCGTGCGTGCTCGGCGGCCTCGGCTCTGGTCTGCTGGGCGCGTGTCTCGCCGTGGGCGACGGCCAGAGCCTCCCGCGCGGCCGCGAGTGCTCCCGTGCTGTTCGCCAGTTCTTTCTGGACGGCCTGCGACTGCTCACTTTGGACGCGGGCGGTGGCCTCGAACCGGGCTCTTTCCTGCTCGTGAGCGTGGCGGGTGTCGCGGAGCTCGGCCGTCTTGGCGTCGCGGACCGTCTCGGCGGCGGTCTGGGCCTCACGGGCGGCGTCGCGGGCGTTCTGGTGTGCGGTGATGGCCTCGGTGGTGTCGGCGCGGACCTGTTCCAGGGCCGCGCGGTCGCGGGCCGCGGCCTGCTCGGCCGCCCGCTGGGCATTGCGGGCCTCCTCTGCGGCGGTGACCGCGTTCTGACGCGCCGTGTCGGCGGCGAGGGCGCGGGCTTCGGCGTCGGCTTCGGCCTGTGCGGCCGCCGTCGCCTCGGCCTCGGCCCGCCGGACCCGCGACAGCGCCCCCTCCTGTGCTTTGGCGAGGAAGTCCTGCAGCGCGGTCAACTGATCCTGCAGGGCACCGATGGCCGACGGCACCCGCTGGGCGAGCGCCTCGGCCTGGAGGAGCGGTTCGTCGACCGCCGCGGCGTCCACGGCGCGCCGGTCCCGGCTGGCCTGATCGGCGTGCGCCTTGCTGCAGTACTTGGCGGGCCGGCCGCGGCCGCGCACCGCGAGCGGCTCGGTGCAGCCGGCCAGGGCGCACTCCCCCGCAGCTGCCGACGCTGACGTCTCACCCGCGGCCTCTGCGGCCATGCCCGATGACGTCGGCGAGGGCACAGACGGGGCCCCGCTCGTCTCGTCGGCCGGCGGGGTGACCGCCGCGGTGCTCGCGGACTCGCCGGCGGCGCCGTCCTCGCTGCTCGTCTCGTTGCTCACTCGCCTCACCATAGCCATCTTTTCGCTGCACGCTTCGCTTAATGATTAACGCGACACGCAGAACGTGTAATACGTCCATCGTTGAGGCTCCGGGATAATGACGGTTATCCTGGTGTGCATGATCAACAGCGGCGATCGGCGGGCGAGCGACCTTGCACGCGGCACCTGCCGGGCATGCGGCGATGTGAGGGCCGGAGAAGGCGCGTCCGATGGCGGCGCTCCACACGCTCCGGCTCGGCGGTCGGCGGACGTGTCGGCGGCAGCGGATCAGAAGGCCGAATCCGCTGGTGGCGGCGTTATTGCACCGGGTGTCCGAACGCCGGGTGCGCGGGGTGTGCGGGCATGACCGTGCAACCGCGGCCCGCTCCGGAGGCCCCACTGGAAGCCGTGGTGCTGCTGCCCGCGGAGCCGACACCACCGGCGCCGACACCACCGGCGACACCCCCGGTGGCGGCACCCGTCACGACACTGGGGGCTCAAGGGCTGTCGCCGGATCCGATCGGACAGGCCGTCACGCTGCTGCCCGCACTGCCGCCCGACGACCCGGGTGACCGTTACGGTCCGCGGTTGCTCACCGCCGCCTGGCTGCGCAGCCAGAGCAGTGACGCCACCCGCCGCGCCTACTACCGCGACCTCGCCGGCTGGCTGGACTACTGCGCACGCACCGGGCTGGACCCGCGGGCGGCGCGTCGTGCGGACATCGACGACTGGTCGGCGTCCATGACCGTCGACGTCGGTGCCCGGTCACGCCCGCCGAGCGCCGCGACACGGGCGCGGCGGCTGGCGGCCGTATCGTCCTGGTACACCTACCTGCAGTCCAACGACGCCACCGATCGCAACCCGACGCTGCTGGTCAAGCGGCCGACCAGCGCGCAGATCGCCGCGTCGGCGCACAAGGCGCCCACCCTCAGCGTCGCCGAGACGGCACTGCTGCTCGATACCGCGGAAGGCCGGGCCGTCGACCTGGGCACCGAAGCGGCCTGGCGCGACGCGGCCGTGATCGCCCTGCTGTTCTACACCGCGCTGCGCGTGTCGGCGTTCACCGGCGCGGACCTGGAAGACCTGAGCGCCGAGGCCGGGTACCGGGTGCTGTGGCACGGCACCAAGGGCAAGGGGCCCGACGGCCGCGACTACGTCCGTCTCGACGGTGAGCTCTGCCGCGTCCTGGACGCCTACCTCGCGGTCCGCGCCGAGCGCCACCCGGACCGCGCCACTCCACCCGGACCGCTTCTGGTGACCGCCCCGCACCCCTACGACCCGACCAAACCCGGCGACAAGAGCCTCACCCAGCGCGACGTCACCAACATCCTGCGCCGGCAGGCGGAACGGGCCGGGCTGCCCGCCGCCCCCCGGCTGAGCCCGCACAGCGGCCGCCGGACCGTTATCACCACCCTGCTCGGCAACGACGTCCCGCTCGCCAAGGTGCAGGACCTGGCCGGTCACGCCGACCCCCGCACCACCCGCGGCTACGACGACACCAACCACAAGCTCGCCTCCTCCCCCGTCACCGACCTCACCCGCATCCTCGCCAGGCACCGCACCACCGACCGCAACCAATGATCATTGGTCCGCCCTGACCGGTGGTCTGTCACCTGGCCGGGTTCAGGCCCGTCAGGACGACGCGGTGGGCCGCCGCACGCCGGGTGTGCCCAGATCTCCACCGCCATGGACGGCGGCGGGCGGGAGGCCGAAGCGGCGATCGCCTCAGACGGCCGGGTAAGAAGGTGCGGTCAGGCGCCTTGCTCGGTGTCTCCGACGAGGACGCTCTTTCGGGGTTGCGGCGCATCGACCGGATCGTGGGACCTGGTGCGGAACAGCGACGCGAGGCCGCCCGGGAGGAACAGGATCACCAGGACGAAGACGGTGCCGAGAATGAAGTTGGGTTGGCTCAGGGGCGCGCGGATGACGTGCGGCAGAGCGCTCACCGCGCCCGAGTCGGAGACCGCGGTGAGCCTCTCGTTCAGGTAGGTGTAGACGAAACCGCCCACCACGGCGCCCCAGATCACTCCGCGGCCGCCCAGCACGACCATCAGGACGAGCGACAGGGAGTAGCCCAGGACCACGATGCTCGGGTTGGCGCCGCCCATCACGATGGAGTAGACGGCCCCGCATGCGCCCGCGAGCGTGCAGGCGATGGTGCCCGAGGCCAGTTGGCTCGCGTAGACGTTGTAGCCGAGTACGCCGGTCCTGAGCGGGTTCTCGCGTATCGCCTGCCAGACATGGCCCGCCTCGGTGCGGACGGCGAAGCCCACCAGCGCGTACACCGCGACGAGCAGGGCCAGCGCGAGCCAGTAGGTGTTGCGCGTGTTCACGATGCCGACGAACGGGGCGGGCAGGACGTCGAGCCCATAGGTGACGCCGACCTCCCCGCCGCTGCGGAGGAAGCCGCGCTCGACCGCGATCGAGAGCGCCTGGGCCAGGGCGAGCGTGGCCATGCTGAATCCGATCCCGGTGAGCCGGAGCGATGCGGCGTTGCCGACCAGGGCGACCGTGAACGTGAGCAGCATGGCGAGGGGCAGGCCGAGTGTGAACCCGAGGCCGCCGATGTTGCTGAGGATCACCGTGGAGTAGCAGCCGAATCCGAAGTACAGCGCGTGCCCGAAGGACAGCAGGCCGGTGTAGCCGAACATCAGGTCGAGGGTGATCGCGGTCGCGGCCGCCACGAACATCAGCGCGAGCAGTTGCAGGCTGCCGGTGCTGTTGACCGCCCCCGGCAGCAGTCCGCCGACGCTCAGGTCGCTGTACGGCGCCAGGGCCAGCAGTACGACGACCGCCGCCGGCGCGAGTGTCCGAACCATCGTTACACCAGCCGATCCTTCTGGCCCAGGAGCCCCTGGGGCCGCACCAACAGGGTCACTACCAGCAGCGCCACGACGAGGATGTCGCCGACCCCGTTCTGGACGTAGTAATTGGCCAGCGACTGGGCGAGCCCGAGGACGACCGCGGCGATCAGCGCGCCCTGGACGGACCCGAGCCCGCCGATGATCAGCACGATGAAGGCGAAGATCAGCATCTGGTCGCCGAGGTACGGCGAGACGCCGCCGTAGTAGGAGCCGGCCAGCGCGCCGCCGAGTCCGGCGAGCATCCCGCCGGCGGTGAAGACCGCCGTGAACGATCGCTTGACGTCGATGCCGAGCGCCGCCACCATCTCCGCGTTCTCGACCCCGGCCCGGATGACGAGGCCGGCGCGGGTGCGCGACAGGCACGCCTGGATGACGACCATGGTGACGGCGGCGGCCCCGATGAGCAGGAACCGGGTGTTGGGGATGGGCGCGCCAGCGACCTGCGTCGTCGAGGTGACCCAGCCCGGCTGCGGGATCATGTGCTCGTCCGGGCCCCAGATCGCCGCCAGCAGGGCGACCAGTGCGAGCCCGAGGCCGGCGGTCGCCAGGAGCTGTTCGAGCACCTTGCCCTTCAGCGGGCGGATGATGGTGAGCTCGGTGACCAGGGCGAGAATCCCGGCGGCCACGCTGGACACCAGGACCGCGACGAGCAGGAGCCCGAGGGACGGGGCCGCCGCGTGCCGCAGCACCGTCCAGGAGGCGAAGGCCGCGACGGTGAGGAAGGCGCCGTGCGCGAAGCTCAGGACCCGCATGAGTCCGAAGATCAGCGACAGGCCGCTGGCCAGCAGGAAGTACAGGGCGCCCAGCCCCAGGCCGGAGAGCGCGATGAGGGTGAAGGTGTCCACGGCCGCTTTCCCTTCAGGACTCGCCGACGCCGAGGTGGCGGCGCATGGATGCTTCGTCCGCCAGGATCTCGGCGGCGGGTCCCCGGGTGGCCACCCTGCCCTCGGACAGCACGACGACCGTGTCGGACAGGCGCCGGGCCGCGGCGAGGCTCTGCTCGACCAGGAGGATGCTCGCGGACGAGGCCACGCGGGCGAGGGTGTCCACGACCTCGCGGACCAGTCGGGGCGCCAGCCCTTTCGTCGGCTCGTCGATGAGCAGCAGCCGGTTCTCGTTCAGCAGTGCGCGTCCGAGGGAGAGCATCTGCTGCTGGCCTCCGGACAGGGTTCCGGCCCGCTGCCCCGCCCGGGTCTTCAGCTCCGGGAAGAGCTCGAAGACGCGGTCGTAGTCCGGCGCCGTGCCGCGCCGCTCGGCGAGGCGCAGGTTCTCGGCGATGGTGAGCCCGTGGAAGACGTCGCGGTCCTCGGGGACGTAGCCCACCCCGAGCCGGGCGATCTCGTGGGTCTCCAGGCCGGCGAGGTCGCGGCCGTCCAGCCGGATGGCGCCGGTGCGCCGCATCAGGCCGAGGATCGAGCGCAGCGTGGAGGTCTTGCCGACGCCGTTGCGGCCCACGATGGTCGTCACCTGCCCTGCCGTGACGTCGAAGCTGACGCCGTTCAGGATGTGCGAACGGCCGATATAGGCATGGACGTCGGTGAGAGTCATCAGGGCATGGCCGCCCGCGGACGTGCCCTCGGCCTCGGACAGGACTCGGGACGCGTTCACAGCGGCTCCCCCATGTAGACGTTCTGCACCGTCTCGCTGGCGATGATCTCCTCCGGGGAGCCGCACGCGACCAGCGCTCCGTGGTGCATCACCGCGATCCGGTCGGCGAGGTCGAGCACCACGTTCATGTGGTGCTCGATCATCACGATCGTCTTGGCCTGCGTCCGGTGGACCCGTTGGACCAGGTCCACGAGGCCGCGGACGTCGTCGATGTTCACGCCGGCCATGGGCTCGTCCAGGAGGATGACCTCGCTTCCCTGGGCGAGGACGGTCGCCAGCTCCAGTTTCCGGCGGTCGCCGTGGGAGAGGGTCGACGCCGGACGCCCGGCGAGCCGGTCCAGGCCGACGAGCGCGAGCGCCTCGTCCGCGCGGTCCCATGCCTCGCCGCGCGCCGAGACCAGGGCGGCGTTGCCGAGGATCCCGGACCCCCGCGCCCTCGCCGCGAGCCTGGCGTTCTCCCGGACGCTCCGCCCGAGAAGCAGGTTCGATGTCTGGAAGGTGCGGCCCAGGCCCGCGCGGGCCCGGCGGTGGGGCGGCCGGCCGGTCACGTCCCTGCCCAGCAGGCTCACGGTTCCGGACGTGGCCCTGGCCGCGCCGCTGAGGACGTTGATGAGGCTCGTCTTGCCGGCACCGTTGGGTCCGATCACGGCCATGAACTCGCCGCGGCCGACCTCGATGTCGACCGAGTCGAGGATGTGGTGGCCGTCGATCACGAGATGGAGGTCCCGGCCCGCGACCGCCGCCGTCCCGTCCGGGGACGCCTTGTCGCCGAGGAGCCGCATCACGAGATCTTTTTGGTCACCGGGGACTCGACGTCCTTCGCCGAGTAGGTCTTGACCAGTTCGAGCCGCCAGCCGGCGCCGTTCTTCACCATCGTGTAGCCGAAGATGGGCTGGAGGGGGACGTGGTCCTCGGACCGGATGGTGACCGATCCCACCGGGGTCTGGAACGTCGCGCCCGAGAGCGCCTTGTTCACGGCGTCGACCTTCAGGCCCGCCCCGGCCTTCTCGACGGCCTTCACGGTCATCTGCGCTGCGAGGTATCCGCCCGGCTGCTCGATGTCGACCGGGGTGTCGGTGCCCTTCAGCGCGTCGAGCATCTCGGTCTCGGCCTCGGTGCGGGTGGTGCCTTCGCCGTAGTAGGTGATCAGTTCGAGTCTGGGCAGGTTCGTCCCGACGGCGGAGGCGAACTGGGCGAACTGGGGCCGCGGCGGCCCGATGGCGATGATGTGGGTGCCGGTGAACGCTCCCTGGTCGGCGAGCGCCTTGAACAGCTGGGACAGCCCGTCGCCGGCCCACCCCACGAAGATCGCGTCGGGTTTCTGGGCCAGCGCCTTGGCCACGCCCGCCGTGAAGTCCTGGGTGTCGACGGGGAGCAGCACCGATCCGATGCTGACGCCCTTCGCCGGGGCGAGCCGCTTCAGCGAGGTCACCGCGCCCTGGCCGTAGGCGTAGTCCTGGCCGAGGTACAGCAGCGACTTGTCGCCGGCCTTCGCGGCGGACTGGAGCACCGCGGTGTTGAGCTGCGGCGTCGTCGGGGAGCTGCGGAAGACGCCCGGGCCCATGCCGTCGATGTCGGCGGTGCCGGTCTGCCCGGCGATGAAGACGGCCTTGTTCTGCATCGCCAGCTGGGCGACGGGCACGACGACGGCGGAGCTCGCCGGGCCGACGATCATCTTGGCGCCGTCGCCCAGGAGCTGCTTGGCGGCGCTGAGGCCGGTGGCGGGGTTGCTGTTGTCGTTCTTCTTCTCGACCTCGATCTTGACGCCGCCCACCGTCATCGTGCCGTGGGTCAGGACCTTGAGCCCGGCGCGGTACCCCTCCTCCCAGGAGGGGCCGAAGCTGGCCAGGGCCCCGGTGTAGGAGTTGACGAGGCCCACCTTCACCGTCTTGGAGTCCCCGCCGGCGCCGGCGCCGGAGGCACACGCGCCGACCGTGCTCATGAGGGCGGCCGCGAGCCCGGCCGCCGCAAGTTTCCTGGTTGCCATCTGCTTGTCCCTGGGTAGAAGACTCCACCGAGTCGCTTCGCCGGTCGGCCCTGACCTCTGGCTTCGTGCTCAACCATCCGTTTTCCGGACTATGACATCCGTAATTCGGCACACTCAACCACCCGAGAAAGCGTGACGTCAAGCACACTCGGCCAAAATCCCCCGACTGCTCGCACACAGTGGTGAAACAGACACGAAGGGCGACCTTCTCTCACGAGTTTCACCCTCAATATTTCGGAGGTTATGCTCCGATAATCGGTGCGAGTGGAGAGGTGGCGGGATGCCGGACATGGCGGGGAAGGTCGTGCTGGTCACCGGCGGGGCACGCGGTCAGGGCGCGGAGGAGGTCCGGCGGCTCGCCGGCCGCGGGGCCCACGCGATCGCCGGCGACGTGCGCGCGGCGGACGCCGCCGAACTGGCCGGTTCGGTCGAGGGGCCGGGCAGCGCGAGCGCGATCGCGCTCGACGTCGCCGCCGAGGACTCCTGGCGGCAGGCCGCCGAGGAGATCCGCGCCCGGTTCGGACGGCTGGACGGCCTGGTCAACAACGCCGGAGTGGCCGCCGCCGGCACGGTGTCCGGCACCTCCTTCGAGACGTGGCGCGACGTCATGCGGGTGAATCTCGACGGGGTGTTCCTCGGCCTGAAGCACTGCTGCCCGCTCATCGCCGACAGCGGCGGCGGCGCGGTCGCCAACATCGGCAGCGGCGTCGCGCTCGTCGGCTACCACACCGCCGCCTATGCGGCCAGCAAGTGGGGCGTCCGGAGCCTCACCCGGTCGGCGGCCCTGGAGTTCGCCCATCGCGGCGTGCGGGTGAACGCGGTCCACCCGGGGCTCGTCGAGACACCCATGACGACGTCCAACCCGGCGCAGTTCGACGCCATGGTCCAGGCCACCCCCTGGGGACGCGCGGCGGACGTCGGCGAGATCGCGGAGGTGGTGCTGTTCCTGCTCAGCGACGCGGCCGGTTTCATCACCGGCGCCGACATCCCGGTCGACGGCGGCTTCGCGTCGGGCGGGCTGGCGAAGCGGATCGCCGAGAGCACCGGCGCCCTGACCTCCCCGCCCGGCTGACCGGGCGGGGAGGGCGATCCGTCAGGGACCCTCGTCCGGATCGATGAGCTCCCGGATGGCCGCCGGATCCCAGTGGAAGATCTCCATGACGGCGATGAGCCCGTCCCGCAGCTCGATCCGGTGCAGGACCGAGTTGGTCATGCGCCGCCCGGTCGCGCGGGAGCGGACGCGGCTGCGCATCGCCATGAACACCGTGTCGCCGCACTCGAAGGTCCGGCGGTCGTCGAAGGCCGCCGCGTCGAACACCTCGCGCAGGCGCCGCATCAGCCGTTCCACGCCCTCGCGCCCGTGCCACTCGCCGCCGTAGGGCAGCGACTCGGGCTCGCGCACGACGACATCGGCGGTGAAGCAGTTCCGGAACGCCTCACGCGCCTGCGAGTCGTCCATCCCTCCGGCCAGGTACGCCGCCTCGGCCGCGTAGAACGCGTCCAGCCGCGGGCTCCGCCCGTCGCCCGGCAGTCCCATCCGCCACCCCCTTGCCATCGAATATTTCGGAGAATAATATCCGAATATCGGTTTCTGTTGCGAGGGGTGGGGCGGTTTGTACAGCTGGGAAGAGATCAGCGCACGCCTGGAGATCCGGGACGTCCTGTACCGCTACTGCCGCGGCATCGACCGCCGCGACAAGGGCCTCCTCCGCAGCGCGTACTGGCCCGACGCGGTGGACCGGCGCGGCTACGGCCCCCCGGACGCCTCGCCCGGCGAGTTCGCCGACCGGGTGATCGACGGCTTCGGCGAGCTGCCCGCCTACAGCCAGCACCACGTCACCAACGTGTTCATCGACCTCGACCTGGCCGAGGGCGTCGCCCGCGTCGAGTCCTACAACCTCGTGATGCACCCGGTCGGCCCGGAGACCTCCCTCGTCCTGGCCACCGAGGACGGTGGGGCGCACCTGCGCGTCATGGGCGGCCGGGCCCTCGACCGGTTCGAATGCCGCGACGGGGAGTGGCGCATCGCCCGGCGGGTCATGCTGGTGGACTGGTCGCGCGACGACCTTCCGGGCGGTTCGCTGTTCGCCGGGACGCGGCACGGCCTCGACACGGGCGGTGCCGGCACCGACCCGTCCTACACGGTGCTGCCCACGCTCTGAGCGGCGGCCCTCACGCGGTGGCGAGCTCGATCCTCAGATCCCGCACGGACGGGAGCGAGGCCTGCACGCCGTACGCGCGCCGGAGGTAGAACTGCGCGTCGCACTCGTAGGCGAACCCGAGCGCGCCGTGGAGCAGGACGGCCGACTCCGCGACCCGCACCTGCGCGTCGGCGGCGTGCGACACCGCCACGAGCGCGTCGGCGAGCGCGTCCTCGTCCCCGCGCGCCCACGCGGCGCCCGCCCCGGCGACGGCGGCGCGCTTCATCTCCACGTCCACATAGAGGTCGACGCAGCGATGCCGGACGGCCTGGAAGGCTCCGATCGGCCGCCCGAACGCCTCGCGTGCGCGCACGTGGGCCGTCGCCAGCTCCAGGTTGCCGTGCATCGCGCCCAGGCAGTCGGCCGCGGCCACCAGCAGCCAGAACGCGCGCAGCCGGCGGGCCTCCCCGGGCGCCACATCGCCCAGCTCGCGCACCGGCGCCTCCGACAGTGCGAGGACGGCCGCCGGACGGGTCGGGTCGATGCCGGTCACGTCGAGCCGCCCGGCCTGGTCGAACTCGGCCCGGTCGAGCTCGACCAGGCCGATGCGCACCCCGTTGTCCTCACCGGGCGCCACCAGCAGCAGCCGAGGCGGGGTGGAGCAGGGCGCCACCGCACTGAGCCGGCCCGAGAGCCGCCCGGACCGCCAGTGCACCTCCGGTCCCCTGCCCGCGCCGCCCGGCCAGCACACCGCCGGGACGTCCCCTTCGAGCACCCGCGCCAGCTCGGCGCGCGCGGCCTCCGAATCCCCGGCCAGCGCCGCCAGCGTCCGGACGGCCCACAGCCCGGTCAGCTGGGAGCACGGCGTCAGCAGATCGCGGGCGCACTCCTCCGCCACGGCGAAGGCGAGCGCCGGGTCGCCGCCGGCGCCGCCCAGGGACTCCGGCAGCCCGGCGTGCAGCAGCCCGAGCCGCCGCCACCGCCGCGCCAGGCGGGGGTCGGCCCCCGTCGCGATGCGGGCCGCGACCGGTCCCGCGGCGCGGGCCTTCCGCACCTCCCGCCTCAGCTCGGCCTCAACGGCGCCGTCGTGCACGGTGGTCCTCCTCGCGTCGTTCCCTCTCGCGCGGCAGCCCCAGTACCCGGTCGGCCACGATGGACTTCTGGATCTCATCGGTGCCGCCGGCGTTTTTGATGCCGGGCCAGGACAGGGCGAACCGGCTCAGCGGGCTCTCGGTCCCCAGGTCCGCGCCGAGGATCGCGCGCGCCGCCTCGGCGGCCGCGCGCACGCCGTCGGCCAGGCAGAGCTTGGCGACCGAGCCCTCGGGACCGGGGTCGGCGCCTTCGCTCACCGCGCGCAGCATGCCGCGGCGGAGCTGTTCGACGATGCGCCGCCGGGCGCGGACGGCCCCGAGCGCCGCGGCGATGTCCGGGTCCGCCAGGCTCCCCCGGGCGCCGGCCTCGTCGCGGAGCGCGGCGAACGGGATCTGGTCCGGTCCGACCGCGAGCCGCTCGTTCATCAGTGTCGTCAGCGCGACCTTCCAGCCGGCCCCCGGCGGCCCGATGACGGCCTCCGGCGGCAGCACGACGCCGTCGAGGAAGACCTCGTTGAAGGTCGCCGCCCCCGTCGCCTGGACGATCGGCCGCACCTCGACACCGGGTGCCGCCATGTCGATGGCGAACGCCGTCAGGCCCGCGTGCCCGCCGCCGGTCCGGGCCAGCAGGTAACCCCGGTCGGCGAGATGCGCCCACGACGTCCAGACCTTCTGGCCGTCGACCACCCAGCGGCCGTCGTCGCGCCGCACGGCCCGGGTCCGGATCGCGGCGAGGTCCGAGCCGCAGCCGGGCTCGGAGAACAGCTGGCACCACAGGTCCTCGCCGCGCACCAGCCGGGTGATGTCCGCGGTCTTCTCGGGGGCCCAGTGCACCAGTGTCGGGAGCACCATCCGGGTGGTCACCTCGAACAGGTGCGTGGGGAGGTGATGGCGGGACTCGGCGTCCCAGAACGCCACGTCGGCGGCCCTGCCCCCGTCCCGTCCGCCCAGTTCCGCGGGAAGCGACGGCGCCGCCCACCCATGGGCGGCCTTGTGGGCCTGCCAGCGTCTCCCCCGGGTCACCAGGTCCCGCTCCGCCTCCGCGCTCATCGGCTCGAACGGCGTGAGCGGCGGCGGACCGGGGGGCTCGTGCGCAGGAGCGTGCCGCGCGAGCCATTCGGCCGCCGCCGACGCGACCTCCGCCGTGCTCATCCGGCAGCCTTCGCGCGCTGGTAGATCTGGGTGATCGCGACCGATCCCGCCCCCAGCATGTGGCACATGGCCAGCCGCCGGCCGGCGCGGAGCTGCCGCACGGTCTCGTGCACCTGCGCCACTCCGGTGGGGCCGCCGGGATGCCCTCCGGCGAGCAGGCCGCCATGGGTGGAGAACTCTGGAAGGCCGAAGCGCTCGCGCGAGCCGGGCCCGAAGGCGCCGCGCTCGACCAGGCCCTCCGACTCCCCCTCGGCGCAGAAGCCGAGCAGCTCGTAGTAGAAGAGCTCCTCGATGGCGAAGGCGTCGTGGACCTGGACGACCTCGACGTCGCGCGGGTCTACGCCCGCCTTGCCGCAGGCCGCCGCGGCCGCCGCCCGGGTCATCGCGGGCGGTCCGACGATGGCCCCCTCGAAGACGTGTCCGGGGGCGTAGGTCTCGCTTTCCACGTGCGACGACACCAGGCGCACGGCGGGAGCATCGGAGGCGAGGCGCGCCAGGAACTCCCGCGAGCAGACGACCGCCGCCGCCGCTCCTTTGCCCCATGGCGTGCACATCATGCTCGTCAGCGGCGGCGCGACCATCCGGCTGGCGAGCACCTTCTCGAGCGTCACCTCCTCGCGGGACCGGCGGGCCGCGAAGGGGTTCGCGCGGGCGTAGTTCCAGTTCTTGGCGGCGACCGCTGCCAGGTGCCGGGACGTCGTGCCCCGGTCGTGCATGCGGCGGGCCGCCCACATGGCGAACAGGGCGGGCGCCGGGAGGTTGCCCTCGCCCTCGATGACCGACAGGGCGGACACCTCCCGCTCCGGGCAGTCGATGCCGAGGACGAGCACGGCCTCGTGCTCGCCCGAGCCGACGAGGGTCCAGGCGAGATGAACGGCCGCCAGCCCGGACGCCGACGCGTGCTCGGCGTGCAGAACCGGCAGCCCCGTCACGCCCAGCTCCTTCGCGAGGTAGACCCCGCGCGGGGTGAGCGGGTGCGCCGAGCCCGCCACGAAGCCGTCCATGTCGGCGAACGCGCATCCCGCGTCGGCCAGCGCCGCCAGGCTCGCGCCGCGCGCAAGGGCCCGCGCGCTGCCCGCGGGATGCCGGCCGAAGGGCATCATGCCGGTTCCGGCGACGTACACCTCACGCACGGGCGAACCACCAGTCCCCGTCCACATCACCCTCCAGGAGATAGCCGGCCCCGATCTCGTGGGGGCCGGGACCGAGGCGCACCTGCACGCGCACGCCGTTGGCGAGGTCGACCTGCCCGTAGTCGCGGCCCCCGAAGGACGTCCACGAGTAGAGGGACCCCTCGCGAGGGAGGTCGACGTGCTCCAGCTCGCGCAGGCCGCCGTCCACCGACAGCGTCCGCTCCGGGAAGTAGGACTCGCCGGTGAGGGGATCCAGGCTGCCGCGCAGCGCGCCCCCCTCGGACGCCGCGGGGGCGGCCTCGGAGTCAGGGGTGAGGATGAAGGTGTTGCGGTACCTGGCCCTGAGCCCTGATGCGCCGGACATCTCGGCGATCAGGTCGACGAGGCGCAGTTCGCCGGCCGAGCCGGTCCGGACGCGCTCGTTCGCGATGTACTCGCGCACGTCGAAGACCTCGCCGACGCGCAGCGGGCCGTCGACGAACTCGACCGACGTCTCCCCCATCAGCGTCCGCGCCGGCTCGAAGCCGACCCGGGCGATCGGATCCGGTTCGGGCAGCCAGAAGCTCAGCACCGTGGGGTACGTCGGCGGGACCGGGGAGCCCGTCTCCACCGGCCGCGGCCAGCGCACGCTCGCCGCGAACGCCCGCGCGGCGCCCAGCTCGACGGGGAACCTGGTGCGCTGCTCCTCGTCCCCTTCACCGGTGGCGGCGGGTTCGCTCGGCACCTCGATCCGGGCGGTGGCGCAGGGTTTCCCGTCGACGGTCAGCACCGCCTCGTGCCCGGTGCCGGCCGTCCGGACATCGGCCGTGAGCGACACGTCCAGCGGGACGATGCGATGGAACCTGAGCCGCACGGCGAAGGGGCCCGAGTCCGGCAGCGCGGCGCCCTGGGCCAGCGCGTGGGAGATCAGCCAGCCGCCGTGCAAAGCGCCCATGGCGAACGGGCCGTCGTACCCCGACGCACGGGCGAACTCGGGGTCGTAGTGGATGGGGTTGCGGTCACCGCTCGCGCCCGAGTAGCGGACGACGTCGGGCAGCCCGATGGTCCCGAGCGGGGCGGTCACGCCGGGGTGCCCAGCGGGAAGAGGCCGCCCGCCGCCTTGTCCAGGAGCTCCGGCGTCCACCTGCGGCCGCCCGCCTTGATCTTGGACGTGGCGGTCCACGGCCGGATCAGGGTGATCTCGTCCCCCTCGACCGTGTAGACGCCGCCCGACGGAACGGGGCACGCCGGATCGGCCAGCCACGCGATGAACGGGCCGACGTTGCCGGGGTCGAAGAAGTCGAATCCCGACTCCGGCTTGGCGACGGCGTCGACGGCCGCGGGCGAGCTCTCGGTCAGGCGGGTGCGGGCGCTCGGCCCGACGGCGTACGAGCGCACCTTCAGGCGCTCGTTGAGTTCGAGGTGGCACTGGTAGGCGAAGGTCGCGATGCCCGACTTCGCCGCCGCGTAGTTCGCCTGCCCCGGGCTGCCGAACAGGCCGGAGATGCTGGTGGTGTGGATCAGCACGGAGTCGCGGTTCACGCCCGGCGGATCGGCCTTGGCGCGGGCGCGCCAGTGCCCCGCCACGGCGCGGGTCGGGCAGAAGTGGCCGCGCAGGTGCACCCGGATCACGTCGTCCCATTCCTCGGCCGACATGTTCACCAGCATCCGGTCGCGCAGGATGCCCGCGTTGTTGACCAGGACGTCGACCTCGCCGAACGTGCTCAGCGCCGTTTCCAGCATCTGGTGGGCGCCGTCCCAGTCGGCCACGTCCGACGCGTCGGCGACCGCCTCGCCGCCGGAGGCCAGGATCTCCCGCACCACCTCCTCGGCGGGCGTCTCGTTCCCTTCCTCGCCATGGAGCCCGCCGCCGAGGTCGTTGACGACCACCCTGGCCCCCTCCCGCGCGAGTTCGAGCGCGTACGCGCGGCCGAGGCCGCGGCCCGCACCCGTCACGATCGCGACCCTGCCCTGCAGCCGTTGCATCTGTGCTCCCTGTTCCAGCGTGAATGGTTGGGCGGCCCGGCGTCCGGCGGTCTCAGTCCGCCCGGTCGAGCCAGGAGGTGAGGTAGACGCCGTCGTCGGACTCCAGCGCCCCGTCCCCGAGCAGCAGCGGGCGGAAGGTGTCGATCATGACGGCGGTCTCGTCGACCGCCTCGACTCCGATCGACGCCTCGTAGGCGCCGGGCTGGGGGCCGTGGGAATGACCCGAGGTGTGCAGGGTGACCGAGCCGGCGCGGACGCCGGATCCGCTTCGCGCCTCGTATCGTCCGGCCACGTAGAACATCACTTCGTCGCTGTCCACGTTGGCGTGGTAGTAGGGCGCCGTGACGGCGCCCTCGTGGTAGCCGACCTTGCGCGGCACGAAGTTGCAGACGACGAAGTCGCGGCCCTCGAAGACCTGGTGCGCGGGCGGGGGCTCGATCACCCGGCCCGTGATCGGCTCGAAGTCCCGCAGGTTGAAGGCATAGGGGTACAGGCAGCCGGCCCAGCCCACCGCGTCGAGCGGGTGGTGCTGGCAGGTGTGGACGCTGCCGCCTCCGCGGTGCTTGATGAGGACGTCGACCTCGGCGGCGGGGTCCTCGCCCACGTCCTCGGCCAGCAGGCGCGCCCGGGGGACCCGCAGGTCCCGCTCGCAGTACGGCGCGCTCTCCAGGAACTGGCCGAACCTCGACAGGTACCGGGACGGCGGGGTGATGTGCGAGGTCGCCTCGATGCAGAAGGCGCGGACCGGACCTGCGCCCGGTGCGACCACCCACCGGTGGGTCGTCGCCCGCGGCACGACCAGGTAGTCGCCCGGACCGGCGTCCAGAGCACCGAACACCGATTCCAGCCGGGCCGTCCCGTCCTCGATGAAGACGCACTCGTCACCCAGCGCGTTCCGGTAGAACGGCGAGGTCTCGCCGGCCACGACGTAGGAGATCCGCACGTCGTCGTTGCCGAGCACGAGGCGCCTGTGCCGGACGACGTCGCGGCCGCCGCCGTCGGGGAACAGCGCGTGCAGGTCGAAGTGCCGCGGGATCAGCGGCCGGTTCTCGTGCAACTCGGCCCCGGTCGGCTCCCAGGGCGCCGAGCGGGCGATCGCGGACGGGATGTTGCGGCGGTAGAGCAGCGACGAGGTCGAGGAGAAGCCCTCTTCGCCGATCATCTCCTCGTACAGCAGGCGGCCGTCGTCGCGCCGGTGGGCGAGGTGCCGCTTGCGCGGGACCTCACCGACGGACGTGAAGTAGGTCATCGGTGCTCCTCCGCCTCGTCGGTGATCGTCGGGTTCGGGTTCCGCCTGGGGAGCAGCCGGTTGCCCGCGTCGACGATCAGGTCCGTGCCGGTGATGTCGCGGGCGGCGTCCGAGCAGAGCCACAGGACCGCGGCCGTGACCGAAGCGGGGTCGAGGTGGCCCCGTCCGGCGAGGGCGGTCGTCGCGTAGGCGGCGCGCAGGAAGTCCTCGCGCGAGGCTCCGGGCCGCACGCGGTCGTAGATGTCCTGGAAGTGGATCATCGGCGTGTTCACCAGGCCGGGGCTCACCGAGTTGACCCGGACGCCGTAACCGCCCAGCTCCAGGGCGAAGACCTTCGCCAGCTGCACCAGGGCGGCCTTGGACGAGGCGTAGTGGGCGTAGCCGGACGTCGGCACGGTGGCCGAGGTCGAGCCGATGATGACGACGCTGCCGCCGCGCTGCTCGATGAGGGCCGGCGCCATGGCCTTCATCAACCGCCAGGTGCCGTGCACGTTGACGTCGTACGTCGCCGTCCACTGCTCCTCCGTGATCTCCCAGAACGGGCCGGTGCTCCAGATGCCCTGGTTGAGCACCGCGACGTCGATGGACCCGAACGCCGACCGGACGGCGGCCACGGCGGCGCCGACCTGCCCGTCGTCTCGCACGTCGCAGCGCACCGGCAGCGCGGTGGCGCCTGCGGCCTCGACCAGCCGGGCCGTCTCGTCGAGGTCGCCGGCCGTACTCGGCCTGTACTGCAGGGGGGAGACCGGGGAGGCCACGTCGAGCAGGGCGACCCGCATCCCGCGTTCGGCGAAGGCCAGCGCGTGGCTTCGTCCCTGGCCGCGTGCGGCCCCGGTGACCAGCGCGGTCGGTCGGCTCATCCGGCTCCTCCCCGAGCATTGATCCGTAGAACGGAGATATAGCTCCGATAATCGGTTTCGAGATACACCTTCGACCGCAACCCGGCCGGCTGTCAACACCCGGTCCGCCGGACGGCCGCCGCGGGGTTGACACCCATGGGCGGGCATGCCCATGCTGGCTCATATTCGGACACTATGCTCCGAAAAACGGAAATTGGGGGTGGTGATGCCGGCCGAGCGGGAACTGCTGGCCGTTCCGATGTCCGGTACGGCCTCGTCCAACGAGGTGTACTCGGGCGTCGCCCGGCTGGCCGGCACGCTCTGGTGCGTCCGCCACCGCGCCGTCCCCGGCCGCCGGTCGTCCACCGTGGTCGTCGCCCTGCACCCGTCGTCGAACTTCATGGGGCACTACGCGCTCGCGGCGATCGCGGAGGCGGGGCACGACGCCGTGGGCATGTCGACCCGCTACATCGGCAACGACACCGCGCTGCTGCTGGAGAACTGCGTGGTGGACGCCGGCGCCGTCGTCCGCCGTCTCCGCGACGAGGGCTACGAGAGGATCGTGCTCTTCGGCAACTCGGGCGGCGGCGCCCTCGCCGCGATGTACCAGAACCAGGCCGAGCGGCCCACGATCACCTCGTCGCCGTGCGGGGGCGGGCCCGACCTCACCCGGGCGGGCCTGCCGCCGGCCGACCTGCTCGTCCTGGCGATGGCGCACCCCGGCCGCTCGCAGCTGCTCACCGAGACGCTCGACCCGGCCGTGCACGACGAGGGCGCCCCCTTCGACCGCGATCCCGCCCTCGACATGTTCGGCGGCCGTCATGGACCGCCGTACGACCCCGCATGGCTGGCGCGCTACCGGCTGGAGCAGCGCCGGCGCAACGACCTGATCACCGCCTGGGCGGAGGCGCGGCTGACCGAGCTCGCCGCACGCGGAGTACACGACCTGCCGTTCGTCGTCCACGGCGTCTGCGCCGACCCCCGCCACCTGGACCTCGAACTCGACCCCAACGACCGCGTCCCCGGCACCCTCTGGGGCGACCCCTGGAACGCCAACTTCCAGCCCGCGACGCTCGGGCATTTCACCACGGTGCGCGCTTGGCTCTCCCAGTGGTCGCGTCTGCGCAGCAACGGACACGGCCCCGATCTGCTGGCCACCGTGCGCGCGCCCGTCCTCGTCGTATACGGGACCGCCGACCAGAGCTGCTTCCCCTCCCACGCCCGCGAGCTGCACGGCGCCGTCGCGCACGGCGACAAGAAGCTCGTCCCCATCGTCGGGGGACGCCACTACCTGCACGGTCAACCGGAGCAGATCGCCCAGCTGGTCGCCGCGCTGGACGACTGGATCGACGCACATCCCCGGACCCCGGAGGCATGACATGACCAGCCAAGCCGAGCAGTACACCCCCGAGGCTCTCCAGGCCCGTGCGGAGATCACCGACCGCTTCCACCTCTACTCCCACTGCGTCGACCGGCGCCGATGGGACCTGCTGGACCAGGTCTTCCACGCCGACGCGACCTGGTGGGTGTCGTCCATCGGCACCGACAACCACTGGCGGGACGCGATGGAGAGCAGCCGGGAGCTGTTCGCGGCCGCTTTGGACGCCACGCACCACCAGGTCGGCAACATCCTGATCTCCCTGGACGGCGATGCGGCCGACAGCGAGGCCCTGATCACGGCCTACCACCGGGTCCGGGCCGACGCCCCGCTCGGCGGCATGTTCGGCGGCACCGGATGCGCCTACGATCTCTTCGCCGGCGGACGCTACCTGGACCGCTGGGAGCGCCGCGGCGGTGCCTGGAGGATCGCGCGGCGCAGGGTGGCCTCCGAATGGCGGCACCTTCAGCCCGCGTCCGACGGCATCCTCGCCTCGATCCCCCTCGAAGCGAGGGGGAAGCACGACGACTCCGACCTGTCCACGCCCACCATCGAGCGTTTCCGTGCCGCCCGGTCATGATGACGCCTGGGTAGGTTCCCCGATCCGCACCCGACCGGAAGGACGACCCATGCCGCGGCCCCGGCTCACCGCCAGTCTCGCCTACTGGAGCTCGCGCACGCCCGATTCCATCGCCCTGGAATGCGAGCGGACGACGCTCACCTGGCGCCGGCTCGCCGACTCGGTCGAGGCGGTCGCGCGCCAGCTGCGAGACGGCGGGCTGGCGGCCGGCGACCGGATCGGGTACCTGTGCGAGAACGGCGCGGGCGTCATCCAGACCATTCTCGCCGCGGCGGCCCTGGACGCGATCGTCGTCCCCCTCAACGTGCGGCTCACCACGCCCGAGCTGAGCTGGATCGCCGAGGATGCCGGGCTGTCCGCGCTGCTGACCGACCGGGCGTTCGCGGACCGGTCAGAGGAACTCGCCCGGCGCCACGATCTGCGGGTCTACTGGCAGGGGGACGCGGCACCGGACTGGGCCGCACCGCTGGCCCGGGAGGGGACGGATTCACGTGAGCTGCTGTCCCGGGTCACCGCCGCCGAGGACCTGCCGGTGTTCATCTGCTACACCTCGGGCACGACCGGCCGGCCCAAGGGGGCGGTGCTGACCCACGGCAACGCCGTCGCCGCGGCGACATCGTTCTCGATCACCGAGACCATGACCCGCTTCGACACCTGCTTGCTGGTGCTGCCGCTGGCCTTCACCGGCAGCATCATGGCGACATGGGCGCCGACGTACTACAGCGGTGCGCGCTTCATCATGCACCGCCGCTTCGACGCGTCCCGCACACTGGCCGAGTTGCAGGACGGCGGCGTGACGGTCTTCCCGGCGGTGCCGGTGGTGTTCGAGCAGCTGGCGGCACTCGACGGGTTCGACAACGCCGACCTCTCCACGGTGCGCGTGGCCAAGGCCGGCGGAGCGCCGCCGTCCGCCGCGACCCTGCGCAGGTACGAGGACCGCGGGATCCCGATCGGCCAGGGCTACGGCATGACCGAGAGCTCCGGGGTCGGCACCTCCCTCCCCCAGGAGGATTTCGAGCGCAAGGCCGGCTCGGCGGGGGTGGTGAACTTCGGGACCGACCTGTCGATCCGGGACGCCGCGGGCGATCCGCTCCCACCCGGTGAGGTCGGAGAGATCTGCCTGCGCGGACCCAGCGTCATGCCGGGCTACTGGGAGAACCCGGACGCGACCGCCGAGGCGCTCGCCGGCGGCTGGCTGCACACCGGTGACCTCGGGCTGCTCGACGACGACGGCTACCTGACCATCATGGGCCGCGAGAAGGACATGGTCCTGTCCGGCGGTCTCAACGTGTATCCGAGCGAGATCGAGCGCGTCCTGCTGCTGGACGAGCGGGTCCGCGAGGCGGCGGTCGTCGCCGTGCCCGACGAGCGGTGGGGAGAGGTTCCGGCCGCGATCGTCGTCACCGACGGCCCCGGCCCCGGCCCCGATCCGCTCCTGGCCCTATGCCGGGAGGAACTCGCCGACTACAAGATCCCGAAGTACTTCCACTTCACGACCGACCCCCTGCCGCGCACGATGTCCGGAAAGGTCTCCAAGGCGGACCTGCGCGACCGGGCCGCGAAGCTGTCGGGACTCCCGTCGCCCGGGCGAGGCGCGGCGGCGGCGGACCAGGCGGCCGATGAAGCACGGGGCTGATGGACCGCGGGGCCGGATCGCGGGGAACCTCACGCCTCCGCGGAGGATCGCGGGGGCCTCACGCCTCCGCGGAGGTCAGTTGCGTGCTGATCGCCGCGGCGGCGGCCACCACCTGGTCGGCCGCCTTGCCGACGGCCGCCACGCGGTCCTTGTCCGTGGGCGTGTAGACGGCCACGCTCGCGGCGACACCGTCGATCGAGCTGATCGGGACCGCGAGCGCCCACAGCCCGCTCTGGTTCTCCTCGGGACCCGCGATGTAGCCCCGCCTGCGGATCCGCGCCAGCTCCGAGCCCATGGCCCGGTTCTCCCCGACGAGGTGCCGCAGGTCGTCCTCGTCGCCGAAGGCCGCCATCACCTTCCCGGACCCGGTCGCGAGGATGTGGTGGCGCAGCCCCGGCGGGTAGCTGACCTGCACGATGTGGTCCCGGCTGACGATCCGGTGGACCGAGAGGGACTCCTGGCGGTCGCGGACCACCAGCACGACGGTCTCGCGCAGGCCGTCGACGAGCGTCGCCATGTGGGAGTGCGCGGCGTCCCGGACCGCCCACTCCACGTGCTGCGCCAGCGCGAAGAGCTTGGGCCCGAGGCGGTAGACGCCCGCGGTCCGGCGGATGAAGCCGCGCACCTCCAGGGTGCTCAGCAGCCGGTAGGCGACCGTCCGCGAGAGACCGAGGTCGCGCGCCACCTCGGCGATGGTCGTGCCGCCCCGGTCGCCGAGGTACTCCAAGATGTTCAGCGCCCCGTCCGTCGTCTTGGAGACTTCAGGCATCCAGCCGTCCTTACCCGCGTGTCCGAATATCGGAGGTCACCCTAGCTCCCGGCCCCGGCCGCGTCCAGTCGGGGCGCCGGGGACCGGTCGACTACTATTCGGATTGTACAACCCGATTAACGGACATAGGAGCAGGGTCGATGAAGGCCACCGAGATCCACCTGGCCCGGCGTCCGCAGGGAGATCCCGTTCCCGAGGATTTCCGCGAGGTCACGGTCCGGCTCCCCGATCCCGGGCCCGGCCAGCTGCTGGTCCGCAACGTCCTGATGTCGGTCGACCCCTACATGCGCGTCCGCATGGCGAAGCTGCCGACGTACCCGGCATGGGAGATCGGGGACCCATTGGACGGAAGCGCCATCGGCGTCGTCGTCTCCTCGGCCGATCCCGCCCTGCCCACCGGAACCGTCGTCTCCCACCGATACGGGTGGCGGGACCATGCGCTGGTCTCCGCGGCCGACCTCCGCACGCTGCCCTCGTCCCCGGGCATCCCGCTCACCGCGCACCTGGACGTACTCGGCATGACCGGGCTCACGGCCTACGTCGGGCTCAGACGCATCGCCGGCCTGCGCGCCGGGGAGTCCGTCCACGTCTCGGGGGCCGCAGGGGCCGTGGGCACCGCCACCGGTCAGATCGCGCGAATCCTCGGCGCCGCCCGCGTGACCGGATCCGCGGGGTCCGCGGAGAAGGTCGCCTACCTCACGGGCGAACTGGGCTACGACGCGGCGTTCGACTACCACACCGAGGACCTGTCCTCGGCCCTCGGCGCCATCGCCCCCGACGGTTTCGAGGTCTACTTCGACAACGTCGGCGGCGACCACCTTGAGGCGGCCCTGAACGTCATCAGCCCGCACGGCCGTATCGCCGTGTGCGGTGCGAGCAGTGCCTACAGCGCACCCGGTGACGCGGACGCTCCCGGGAACCTGATCTACGTCCTGACCAAGCGACTGCGCATGGAGGGCTTCAACGTGCGCGAGCACCTGGCCCACTACGAGGGGTTCGTGACCCAGGCGGCCCAGTGGATGCACGAGGGAACGCTGCACAGCAGAGTCACGGTGATCGAAGGGCTGAGCCGCGCCGTGGAGGCGTTCCAGCTGATGCTGAAAGGGGCGCATCGCGGAAAGATGCTGGTCCGCCTCTCCGACGACCCCGTCTGATCGGTCTCAGAGTCCTTGTTTGCCGGTGGCCCAGTACGGCTTGGTGGTGATGGCGCGGCGCGGCAGGATCCCGCCGTCGACGAGGGTGCGCCGTTGGCGCTGGATGGATTGGGCGTGGCCGAGGAGCAGCGCGCCGTCGGCGCCGGCGAGCCCGCCTTCCACGGAGGCCTGTTCGAGCCAGCTCTGAAGGGCGTCGCCCGGTGCTCCTTCGGCGGCGACGAAGTGGTGGCGGGGCCAGCGGTCGGCGAGCGGCCGCAGGGCCTCGGACGAGACCTCGATGGCGGTGATGTGCTCCGTCCGGGCGTAGGCGTCGATGGTGCCGAGGGCGCAGCCGTCGCCGAGGCAGAGGCGCCGGGTCCCGTGTTCGCGCAGAGGCCGGTGCCGTCCGGTCAGCACCGTGATCCAGGCGCCGGTGCGCAGGCCGCGGATCCAGTGCGCGCCAGGACCGGCGGCCTGGGTGGTGGCCAGGACGGTGACGCGCTCGGGGTCTCGGCCGTTCACCGTCCTCACCGTGTAGCGGCGGCCTTGGGTGGCGGAGGCGCGGACCTGGATCTCGTGGCCCGGCCGCCAGCCACCGGGCGGCGCCTCGGCACGCAACTCCACCTCAACGAACCCCGGAGCGGGCTCGCCCAGGTCGAGGACGCGCGCCCGGCGGCCCATGAGGGATTCGGCGAGCTTGCCGATGAGCGTGGGTGCCTGCGGCATGGGGTGCCGTCCTTTCCGGTGGGATGCGGTCAGGCCGCCGGGGCGGGGGACGCCGCGGGTTCGGCGGTCTCGGCCTTCGGGACGAGGAGGGCGAGCAGGAGCGGGAGGGCGCTGAGGCCGAAGGTCCACCAGAACGTGGCGGAGAACGCCGCGAGGCCATCGGCCGGTGCGGCGGTGCCGTCCAGGAGGGTCTGGAGGACGACGGCGATGACGGCGACGCCGAAGGGCGCGCCGACGCGCTGCACGACGTTGAAGGCGGCGCTGCCGCGCGGGGCCTCGTCGTGGCTCAGGCTCGCCAGGGCGAGGAGCATCAGCGGGAAGGTCGTGGCGCCGAAGCCGAGGCCCTGCAGGAACTGCCCGCAGAGCAGCAGGACCGTGCCGCCGTGCGCGCCGGCGAGGGCGAACGGCGCGATCCCGGCCATGGTCAGCAGCACGCCCGCGGCCACGACGACGCGGCCGTCCAGCCGTGCGGCGAGCCTTCGTGCGAGCAGGAAGAACGTCATGATGCCGACGCCCTGCGGGATGAGGAGCAGTCCGGTGTCCAGCACGCTCTCGCCGCGGACCTGCTGGTAGAACAGCGGCAGCAGGAACGCCAGCGCGTAGGTGGAGAACCCGCTGACGAAGGTGATGAGGCTGCTCAGGCCGAAGCCGCGCCGCGCGAACACCCGCACGTCGATGAGGGCGGCGCGGCGGGCGCGCAGCGAGTGCGCCGTGAACGCAGCGATGAGGGCGGTGCCGGCCAGGAGGGGAAGCCAGGCGGAGGCGGAGGCGAAGCCGCAGTGGCCGGGTGCTCGGCTGATGCCGTAGGCGAGGGCGACGACGCCGGGCGTCAGGAGCAGGAAGCCGGCGGTGTCGAATCGGTGGCCGCGCCGGCCCGCGGTGGCCGGCAGCAGCCAGGAGCCGAGCACGACCGCGGCCAGGCAGACCGGGACGTTCACGAAGAAGAGCCAGCGCCAGTCCGCCGACTGGAGGATCACACCGCCCAGCACCGACCCGAGGACCGGTCCGAGCAGGCTCGGGACCGCGACCGGGATCATCGCCCTGTCCAACCGGTCGGGCCCGGCCGCCTGGGCGAGGATCGACATCGTGATCGGGATGACCATGCCGCCGCCGATCCCCTGCACCACGCGGAAGGCGACGAGGGCGGGCAGGGAGCCCGCCAGGCCGCACAGGAGCGAGCCGGCCAGGAAGGCGCCGACGGCGAACAGCCATGCGTTCCGGGCGCCGAACCGCTCGGAGATCCAACCGCTCGCCGGGATCACGGCCACGTACGCGAGCAGATAGCCGGTCACGATCCACTGGGCCTGGGCGACCGGGGCCCCGAACCGGGTGCTCAAGCGGTCCAGGGCGATGTTCACGATCGTGGTGTCCAGGAGTGTGGTGAAGGCTCCCAGGGCGAGGACCGGTCCGATGAGGTACAGCCGGCGATCGGTGACGGGCACGGCCGGTACGGGCGGTGCGGCAGTCGATGATGTGGACATGGCGCGCACACTACACCGTTTAGTGTAGTTGGTGCTACACCGATCGGTGTAGGCTTGGGCCGTGGCGAACACGGTGCGCACGGACAAGCGGGTACGCGAAGGGTCGCGGGAGAAGCGGGCGGCGATCATCTCCGCCGCGCGGGAGCTGTTCGCGCGCCAGGGGGTGGACGGCGTCAGCATGGACGCCGTGGCGGCCCGCGCCGGGGTCTCCAAGCGCACCGTCTACGACTACTACGGCGACAAGGACCGCCTGTTCCTGGCCATCCTGTCGGACACCTCCGACGCCCTGAACGCCTCGGTCCAGCATGCCTTGGACCGGCACCTCCCCATGGACGGCACCATCACCACCGTCACCCGGCTCCAGGAGGCGGTCACCGCGCTGGTCGTCGAGCTCGGCAGGACCCTCGTCGGCTCCGCCGACTACGCGGCCGCGTTCGCCCTCATCGCCCAGCGGCGCTGGCGGGAGCCGGGCAGCCGGGACGACGTCGTGACGGTCTCCGCCGAAGAGGCCCTCGCCGAACACCTCGCCCACTTCGCGGACGCCGGGCTCCTCGACACCGACGACCCGCAAACAGCCGCCTACCACCTCGCCGCCCTGACCGTCCTGCTCGCCTACAACGACCAGCCCGACCCCGCCACCGCCGACTCCGGCCGCATCCGCCAGATCATGACCGACGGGGCCCGCGCCTTCATCCGCGCTTACGCCACCCGCTAGCCGAACCCGCTCGCAAGGCGCCAGGACTCACACCGAACCGCAAGCCGCCCCCGAATCCGCCACCGGGTGCGACGGGCACGTCACCGTGACCGAGCGGCGTTCGCGGACGGCGGGCAAGGGATGGCCCGTACCAGCGTGGCGTCGGTGGCGCCTGGTTTCCGGCGCACACCTGCATGCTCTCGTAGCGATCGGACAGCTCCGCGACCGTGCCGGCTCCTCGGGGGGAGAGGAACACTCCGGGGTGCTGGTCGGCTCCCTCGCACAGACCCTCTACGAGGGCCCGGCCGATCTCGCCCACCCCGATGACGCCGATGCGCTCCACCGCGTCCTCCTCCATGATGCGTGCAGGTCGTGCCACGTGCCGGCCCGCGTCCGAGGGTAGGCGGAGGCGGCCGGCACGGATGTCACGCGGTGAGCCGGCTCGACTCCGCCGGGCGCTTCGAGTCGCGGCCTTATCGGGGTGTCACGGCGTTCTCGCGGGGGACGTCCCGCGCGGTCCGGGCGAGGCCGGGGATCAGGATCACCGCGACGATCAGGTGCATGCCGGCCAGGATCGCCATGGACGTGCCGTCCGCGGCGCTGCCGAGCGGCCCCGTCATCGACAGGGCCAGGGCGACCGCGGCGATGACGGTCCACACCCGTCCGGGCCGGGCGACCATGCGTTCCAGCAGCGCGAGCAGGCCCCAGGCGGCCAGGCCGGCGATCAGGCTGCCCGCGATGACCGCGCCGGCCCCGACCTCGGCGGTCTTCCCGCCGGTCTCGGCGGACGGGTCGAGCCCGGCCACCGGGCCGGTCAGCACCCACAGGACGAGCGCGGCGGCGACGGCTCCGGCGACGGTCAGTGCCCGCTGCACGCGGTTCCCACTGGACATGTTCGCTTCCCTTCGTTGACGTGTGGCAGAAGCGTCGCCGCCGCGGCGGGCCGGGCGCATCGGGCGCGCGGCGACACCGGGTACGACCGCGGGACGGGCGGGCACCGACTTTGGTCGGTGTCGCCGCGGCGGCGCCCGCGGCTAGCCTCGGTCCGGTGGACGACGTGACCTCCGACCAGGCCGGACCCGGCGCCTGGCAGCAGCGCAGGCGCAGGGGCGCCGTCATCGTCGCGGTCGCCGCGACCATGCTGACGGCGATGGCGGTCTGGGGCCGGTTCAGCTCGGGCGTGGCGGGTGCGGCGCTGATCCTGGACATCGCGGTCGGCGCGGCGAGCTGCCTGCTGGCGCCGCTGCTGCTGTGGCGCCCGGTCGCGGTGTCGCTGGCCCTGGACGTGCTGGCGGCGCTGTCCCCGGCCGCCACCACGGCGGCGAGCATGGGCGCGCTGCAGGTCGCGCAGCGGCGCCGCTTCCCGGTCGCGGCCGGGGTCGGCGCGGTGGGGATCGCGGCGCATGTCGTCCAGGGGCTGTGGCGGCCGAGCAGCGGCATCTCGTTCGGCTGGTGGCTGCTGCTCGTGAGCCTCGGCTACGGCGCGATGGTGGGCTGGGGCGCGCTCGCGCGGGCGCGCCGGGAGCTGCTGGAGTCGCTGCGGGAGCGGGCCCGCCGCGCCGAGGCCGAGCAGGGCCGCCGGGTCGCCGAGGCCCGCATGCTGGAGCGGACCCGGATCGCGCGGGAGATGCACGACGTGCTCGCGCACCGGCTGTCGCTGCTGGCCACCTACGCGGGGGCGCTGGAGTACCGGCCGGACGCGCCGCCGGAGAAGCTGTCGCAGGCCGCCGGGGTGGTCCGCGCCGGGGTGCACCAGGCGCTGGACGAGCTGCGCGAGGTGATCCTGCTGCTGCGCACCGACGACGCCGGCGAGGAGGACCGCCCGCAGCCCGTCCTGGACGACGTGCCCCGGCTGGTGGCCGAGTCGCGCGACGCGGGCGGGCAGGTGGAGCTGCGCGACGAGACGGTCGAGGCGTCCGCGCTTCCCGCCGCGGCCGGACGGACGGCGTACCGGGTCGTGCAGGAGGGCCTGACCAATGCCCGCAAGCACGCCGCGGGCCGTCCCGTCCGGGTGGTGCTGGAGGGCCGCCCCGGCACCCGGCTGGTGATCGACATCCGCAACCCGCTGCCCGCGGACGGCGCGGCGCCGCTGGCCCCCGGCAGCGGAACGGGGCTGGTCGGGCTGACCGAGCGGGTCCGGCTGGCGGGCGGGCGGCTCGACCACCAGGTCACCGCGGGCGAGTTCCGGCTGCACGCCTCGATACCATGGCCCGCGTGACCCGCCCCCTGCGCGTGCTGATCGTGGACGACGACGCCCTCGTCCGCGCCGGACTGTCGATGATGCTGGACGGGACGGGCGGCATCACCGTGGCCGGCGAGGCCGCCGACGGCGACGAGGTGCCCGCCGCGGCCGACGCCCACGCACCCGACGTCGTGCTGATGGACCTGCGGATGCCCCGCGTGGACGGCATCACCGCGACCCGCAGGCTGCGGGCCCGCCAGGATCCGCCGGAGGTCATCGTGCTGACCACGTTCGACTCCGACGAGAACATCCTGCACGCGCTTCGCGCCGGCGCCAGCGGGTTCCTGCTGAAGGACACGCCGCCGGACCAGATCGTCCACGCGGTGCGGCAGGTCGCCGCCGGGGACCCGATCCTGTCGCCGCGCATCACCCGCCGGCTGATGGACCGCGCGGCGGTGGAGGCCGGCGCCTACCAGCGGGCGCGCGCGGCGCTCGCCCGGCTCAGCCCCCGCGAGAACGAGGTGGTCCTGGCGATCGCCCGGGGGTGCTCCAACGCCGACATCGCGGCGGAGCTGTTCATGAGCGTCGCCACCGTCAAGGCGCACGTGTCCAGCGTCCTGACCAAGCTCGACCTGGACAACCGCACGCAGATCGCGCTGCTGGCGCACGACGCCGGCCTCGACTGACGCACCCCGGCGCACTCCCCCGCTTGCGCGCGGCCCCTCCCCCGTGCCAATCTTGGAACAGTCATTCCAAGTTAGGAGCGCGCGGATGCCGGACGTCAAGCACTTCGACCCCGACACCGTCCTGGACCAGGTGGTGCGGCTGTTCTGGCGGCGCGGCGCCGCCGCCACCGGGATCGCCGAGGTCGTGGCCGAGACCGGGATCAGCCGGTCCAGCCTCTACACGACGTTCGGCGGCAAGCGTGAGCTGCAGGTGGCGGCGCTGCGCCGCTACGTCGACCGGCAGTCGCGCCCGGTGTTCGATCGGCTCGCCGCCGACGGGCGGGGCCTTCCGGCGATCGCCGGGTTCTTCGAGGCGCTCGTCACCGCGCGCTGCTCCGGCGAGCACGCGCGCTGGGGCTGCATGGTGTCCAACGCCCACGCCGTCCAGAGCGACCGCGACGCCGCCGAGCGGGAGGTGCTCGACGCCCACCACGAGGCGCTGTGCACCGCCATGCGCGCCGCGCTGCGAGCGGCAAGCGACCACGGGCAGTTGCGCGACGGCCTCGACGCCGACGCCACCGCCCAGATGCTGGCGCTGCTGGCCTACGGCGTGAACCTGCGCTCCCGCGCCGGCGCGTCCCCCGCCGAACTGTCCGCAACCGTCGGCGCGGCGCTCCGCACCCTGACGGCCCGTTGAAGGAGATGAAGATGGCCGAGTTCACCGTCTACGACGAGACCGACGCCCCCGAACAGGCACGCCCCCACCTTGAGGCCGCCAAGAAGCGGATGGGTTTCGTCACCACGCTGAACGGCGTGATGGCCGAGTCGCCGGAACTGCTCGCCGGCTACAACACCCTGTCCGAGCTGTTCGGCAGGTCGTCGCTGCCCCGCGACGCCAAGCACGTCGTGTGGATCACCGCGAGCGTGCTGAACGGCTGCGAGTACTGCGTGGCGGCGCACTCCACGCTGGCGCTGCGGCAGCGCGTCCCCGCCGGCGTCGTGGACGCGCTGCGCGCCGGACACGCCCTGGACGATCCCGCGCTGGAGGCCGCCCGCCGCTTCACCGGCGCCATGGTCACGCGGCGCGGCTGGGTGGACGACGAGGAGATCGAGGCGTTCCTGGACGCCGGCTACACCCGCCGCCACGTCCTGGACATCGTTCTCGGCATCGGCATGAAGACCCTGTCCAACTACACCAACCACATCGCCCACACGCCCCTGGACCCCGCCTGGAAGGAACAGGAGTGGACGGCGCCCGGCCCTGATCTCACCTGACGGCGTATCCGGCGCCCCGCTCCTCCACCGGCACCACCTCACGGGGCGCACCGCCGCGGGCCGACGCGGCGATGAGCACCGCGAGCCCGGCGAAGACCACGGCGGCGATGAGGCCGGTGACGTGCACGCCCGCGGTGAACGCGGCGCGGGCGGTGCCCAGCAGCTCGTCCGCCTGCGCGGACGGCAGCCGATGGCTCTCGGCGACGGCGCCGGCGATGGTGCGGGACGCCGCGCCCCCGGCGCCGTCCATCCGGGCGCGGTAGACGAACGCCCCGGCCACGCCGATGACGGCGAGCCCCAGTGACCCGCCGAGGTAGTTGCTGGTCTCCGACATCGACGCCGCCGATCCGGCCCGCTCGGGCGGGACGGACCCGACCACCAGGCCGGTCCCCAGCGCGAACAGCGGGCCGGTGCCCAGGGCGAGCAGGGCGATGCCCGCCATGACGGCCGGGACGCCGTCGGCCACGGTCAGCGGGAGGCACCCCAGCGCCGACACCGCGAGCCCGGACGCGATCGCCGTGCTCGGCCTCATCCGCCGGGCCAGCATGGGCGCGGTCATCGTCCCGGCCGCGACGCCGAGGCCCATCGGCGCGAACAGCAGCGCCGAGGCGAGCGGCGAGTGGCCGAGGACGCTCTGCAGGTACTGGGTCACCATCAGGCCCGTCCCGGCCATGGCGATGCCCGCGAACACCAGCGCGGCCAGGATCGCGGTGAACGGGCGGTTGCGCAGCAGCCGAAGGTCCAGCAGCGGGCTGTCCAGCTTGAGCTGGCGCCGGACGAAGGCGACGCCGACCCCCGCCCCGGCGGCGATCGTGAGGGCCGGCGTGACCTTGTCGTGCGCGCCGGCGATCGTCAGCTGCTTCAGCCCGTACACCACCGGCAGCACGGCGGCCAGCGAGAGGCCGACGCTGACCGGGTCGATCCGGCCGGCGGACCGGTCGCGGAACTCCGGCAGCACGAACGGCCCGGCCACCAGCAGCAGCACCATGACCGGCACCGCGACCAGGAACACCGACCCCCACCAGAAGTGCTGGAGCAGGATTCCGGCCAGGACCGGGCCGAACGCCCCGCCCGCGAACTGGCAGGTGGCCCAGATCGCGATGGCCTTCCCGCGCTGCCGCTCGTCCCGGAAGATGCTGGTGATCAGCGCCAGCGTCGAGGGCATCAGCGCCGCGCCCGCCACGCCGAGCAGCGCCCGCGCGGCGATCAGCGTCCGCAGGTCGGGCGCCCACGCGGCGGCCACCGACAGGACGGCGAAGGCGGCGGCGCCGGCGAGCAGCAGCCGGCGGCGGCCGACGCGGTCGCCGAGCGTTCCCATCGTGATCACGAACCCGGCGACCAGGAAGCCGTAGGCGTCGCTGATCCACAGCTGCTCGGTGCCGCTCGCGCCCAGGTCCGCGCTGAGCCGCGGCAGCGCGAGCAGCAGCGCCGTCAGGTCCATCGCGATCAGCAGCGCCGGTAGCGCCAGGACGGTCAGCGCGAGCCATCCGCGCGCCCCGGCGAGCAGTCCCGGAGCGTCCTGATCCTTGTGTTCCATGCCGCGTTTCCTCTCCCCTGCGGGTCACGTCTCGTCCGCTGGTCGGAGCGGGCCGGCGATTCTCGACATCGCCCGCGGCTCTTTCTGCGAGGCGGGAGCGGCGGCCCGTTCGCGGGGTACGCCGGACCGCACGGTGGGAGGGTGCCGAAAGCGGACGCGCCGCCCGCCTGCCCGATTCGGGCGGCTGACCATGGACGGCGCGGCTCCTCGCCCGGCCGGTGGCGGTCAGGTGGCCGCTCCCGGCGGGCGGGTGAGGGCGCCGGCGCGGGCGGCGGCGCAGGCGGCCGCAGCGGCGCGGTCCGCGGCCTCCTCGCCGGCCGGCTCGCCGGTGATGAACAGCCGGTAGAACAGGGGGGCGACGGCGACCCGGACTACCTCGGCCGCGTCGGTGTCCGCGGGGACCTCGCCGCGTTCGATCGCCCGCTCCACCAGGGCGGCGGACTGCTGGTGCCGGCGGGCGAAGAAGGCGTGCAGGGCGCGGGCGGCGTCGCCGCTCTGCGTGGCGGCCAGCACGAACGCGCGGGCGACGGGCCCTTCGACGGGGTCGGCGTAGCCGGTCGCGACGAGCCGGGCGAGGGCCCGCAAGTCGCCGGCGAGAGTGCCGGTGTCGGGGACGGGCCAGGGCTGCGCGGCGGCGCGGTCCAGGGCGTCGGCGATGAGGCCGACGGCGCTGCCCCAGCGCCGGTAGACGGTGGTCTTGTGCACCCCGGAGCGGGCCGCGACCCCCTCGACGGTGAGCCCCGGGTAGCCGCGCTCGGCCAGCTCGGCCAGGGTGGCGTCGCGGACGGCGTCGCGCACCCGGGCGGTGCGGCCGCCGGGGCGGACGGTCCCGGGCCCGGACGCGGTCACCCGGCGGCCCGGCGATCTCTGCGGGTTTCCACGTCCCGATCGTAACGCAACTCAGGTTGCGTTAACCTCGCCGCTGACCGGAAACAGCAATTGGGGGACGAGGGGGGACGATCCATGCCGCACGGTTCGCACGCCACGATCAGGGAGTTCACGGTCACCGGCCCGGAAGCGGGCCCCTACGGCATCGCCGCCGGGCCGGACGGCGCGCTGTGGTGCACGCTCGTGCACGACGGCCGGATCGCCCGCATGACACCGGACGGGGACCTCACGCTGCACGGCCCCGCCGCCGACGGCCCGATGACCATCACGGCGGGCCCGGACGGCGCGCTCTGGTTCACCGCGTTCCAGAGCCACGCCATCGGCAGGATCGGCACCGACGGGGAGATCACCGAGTTCGCCGCGCCCGAGGGCTGCGGCCCGTGCGGGATCGCGGCCGGCCCCGACGGCGCCCTCTGGTTCACCCAGATGCACACCGGCTCCATCGGCCGGATCACCGTGGACGGCCAGGTCACCGGCCACCAGGTGCCGGGCGAGGGCACCATGCCGTCGATGATCACCACCGGGCCGGACGGGGCGCTGTGGTTCACCCTCAACCAGGGCAACGCCATCGGCCGGATCACCCCGGACGGCGACCTCGCCGTCCATCCGCTGCCCACCGAGGGCGCCGCGCCGGTCGGCATCACCGCCGGACCGGACGGCGCCCTGTGGTTCACCGAGATCGGCACGGGGCACATCGGGCAGATCACCACCGACGGGAAGGTCACCGAGTTCCCGCTGCCCGACCCCGGCGCCCGCCCGCACGCCATCGTCGCCGGCCCCGGCGGCGACCTGTGGTTCACCGAGTGGGGCACCGCCCACATCGGCCGCATCAGTCCCGACGGCCGCATCGACGAGCATCCGCTGCCGACGCCCGGATGCGAGCCGCACGGCATCGCGGCCGGCCCGGACGGCGCCCTGTGGGTGGCGCTGGAGACGGGCGCGCTCGCCCGCGTCGCCGTCAGCTGACCGGCGCCTCGAACCACACTTCGAGCCGCGCCGAAACGTCCGGCGGCCACGGTGGAGGGCATGGACTCCACGACGCCGGCCGAGCCGACCGGCGAGGCCGCCGCCCGCGACGCGGCGCCTCCGCCCAGGCGCGGCGCGATGCTGGCGATCCTGTGCGCAGGGATGTTCCTGGTCCTGCTCGACGTGACGGTCGTCAACGTCGCGCTCCCGGGGATCGGGCGGGCGCTGGGCACGGGCCTGCCCGGCCTGCAAGGGGTCGTGGACGGGTATGCCGTCGCGATCGCGGGCCTGCTGCTCGGCGGCGCCCTCGGCGACCGGATCGGGCACCGCAGGATGACGCTCGCCGGCTTCGGCCTGTTCGGGCTCGCCTCCCTCGCCTGCGGGGCCGCGCCCGGCGCCGGGCCGCTGATCGCGGCGCGCGTCGCCCAGGGCGCGGGCGCCGCGCTGCTGCTGCCCGGCAGCCTCGCCCTGATCACCGCGATGTACCCGGGGCGCGCCGAGCAGGCGCGGGCGCTCGGGATGTGGGCGGGCATCTCCTCCACCGCGCTGCCGGCCGGGCCGCTGCTGGGCGGCCTGCTGGTCGACACGACCGGCTGGCGGTGGATCTTCCTGCTGAACGTCCCGATCACCGCCGCGGCCATCGCCGGGGTCCGCGCGCTCGTCCGCGAACCCGCCGGGCGGCCGCGGCCGGGCGCCCCGCTGGACCGCGCCGGGATGGTCCTCGCCCCGCTCACCCTCGGCGGCCTGGTCTGGACGGTCATCGCCGCCGGCCACGGCCACCGGGAGACCGCCGCCGGCACCGCCGTCCTCACCCTGGCCGCCGCGGCGGCGTTCGTGGCCGCCGAGCGGCGCGCGGCCGCGCCGATGTTCCCGGGCGGGCTGCTGCGCGCCCCGGCGTTCCTCGGCGCCAACGCCATCGCGCTGATCATGAACCTGGTCACCAACGGGGTCCTGTTCGTCGCGACGCTGCACCTCCAGCAGGCCGGGCACCGCTCCGCGCTCGCCGCCGGGGCGATGCTGCTGCCGATGGCCGTGCCGCTGGCGGTCCTGGCGCCGGTGAGCGGGCGCCTCACCGCGCGGTTCGGGACGCGGGTGCCGCTCGCCGCGGGGGCCGCGGTCGCCGCCGCCGGATGCCTGTCCCTGCTCGGCGCCGGGCAGGGCGGCGGGTACGGGGCGCTGCTCCCGGCGCTGCTGGGCATCGGGATCGGGGACGGCCTCATCGTCACCGCCGTGGTCGCGGCGGCGATGCGCGCGGTCGCGCCCGCGCACGCGGGACTGGCCGGCGGCGTCAACAACACCGCCCGGCAGGTCGGGACGGCACTCGGTGTCGCGGTGTTCGGGGCGGTCGCCGGCCCGGCGACGCAGCCCGCGTTCGCTTCGGGCCTGCACGCCTTGGCCTGGGCGAGCGTCGCGCTGTGGCTGGCCGCGCTGGCCCTGACCCGCATCGTCCCGGCCCGCTGAGAAAACCCGTTGGCATGATCGGCCGTGTTCGCCTAGAACGGTCGCATGCTGCGCAAGTACCCCCGGACCCGGCACATCGAGGGCTCCCGGCTCCAGCCGGGCGACCACGACCTCGCCTCGGTGCCGTTCGCCGCCATCGCCGGGCGGTACCTGGTGGTGGAGGAGAAACTCGACGGCGCCAACGCCGCCATCAGCTTCGGCTCCGGCGGCGAACTGCGGTTGCAGAGCCGCGGCCACTACCTCACCGGCGGGCCCCGCGAGCGCCAGTTCGGGCCGTTCAAGGCGTGGGCGGCGTCCGTCCAGCACGTCCTGCGCGAACGCCTGCGGGACCGGTACGTCATGTACGGGGAATGGCTGTACGCCAAGCACACCGTCTTCTACGACGCCCTCCCCCACTATTTCTGCGAGTTCGACGTCCTGGACCAGTCCGACGGGACGTTCCTGTCGACCGAGCGGCGCCGCGAGCTGCTGGACGGGACGCCGGTGGTGTCGGTGCCCGTCCTGCACGAGGGCCCGCTGCGGGACGTGGCCGCGCTCACCGCGTTCGCCGGGCCGTCCACCTGCCGCACCCCGGCGTGGCGGGACGCGCTGCGCACGGCGGCGCGGGCGGGCGGCGCCGATCCCGACCGCGTCACCGAGGAGAGCGACGTCTCCGAGGAGATGGAGGGCCTCTACATCAAGGTGGAGGAGGACGGGGAGACCGTCGACCGCTACAAGTGGGTCCGGCCGAGCTTCCTGACCGCGATCCTGGACTCGGGCACCCACTGGCAGGACCGGCCGATCGTCGCCAACGGCCTCGCCGACCCGGAGGTGCTGTATGCGGGTGTTTGAGGAGCTGTGCCCGGCGCCGCCGCACTGGACCGTCCCGTGGGAGGAGATCCGGGACGCCTTCGCCTGGGTGCGCGACATGGCCGGCGTCCCGCAGGACGCCGTCTACCACGGCGAAGGCGACGTCGAGGTCCACACGCGGATGGCGTGCGAGGCGCTGGCGGCGATGCCGCGGTGGCGGGCCCGCCCGGCCGGCGAGCGGGTGCGGCTGTTCACCACCGTGCTCATGCACGACATCGCCAAGCCGTCCTGCACCGCCACCGGTGACGACGGCCGCATCACCGCGCGCGGCCACTCCCGCCGCGGCGACCTGATGGTGCGCCGCATCCTGTGGGAGCTGGGCGCGCCGGTCGGCTGGCGCGAGCATGTGGCGGCGCTGATCCGCCACCACCAGGTGCCGTTCTGGGCGCTGGAACGTCCCGACCTGCAGCAGATCGCGTTCCGCGTCAGCCTGCTGGCCCGCAACGACGACCTGGTGCTGCTGGCGTCCGCCGACATCCTCGGCCGCATCTGCCCCGACACCGACGAGCTGCTCGACAACGTCGCCCTGTACGGGGAGTACTGCGCCGAGCAGGACTGCCTGGACGGGCCGCGCGCGTTCCCGTCCGACCACGCCCGGTTCTGGTACTTCCGCAAGCCCGGCCGCGACCCCGGCTACGCCGCCTACGACGACACCCGCTGCACCGCGACCGTGCTGTCGGGGCTGCCGGGCGTCGGCAAGGACCACTGGATCGCCGCGAACCGCCCGGACCTGCCCGTCGTCAGCCTCGACCGGCTCCGCGCCGAGCTGGGCGTCGACCCGGCCGGCGACCAGCGCGCCGTGGCCGCCGCCGCCCACGAGCTGGCCCGCGGGCATCTGCGCGCCGGGCGGTCGTTCGTGTGGAACGCCACCAACGTGTCGCGGACGCAGCGGGACCTGTGCGCCGGCCTCGTCGCCGCCTACCGGGGACGTGTGGAGATGGTCGCGCTGGAGGCGCCGCCGCGCGTGGTCCGGGACCGCAACCGGGCGCGGACCTCGCCCGTCCCCGACGCGGTGATCGACCGGCTCGTCCGCCGCTGGGAGACGCCGGACCCGACCGAGGCCCACCGCGTCCACTGGCTCAGCACCGCCTGAGCCGCCCGGCGCTCACCGCGCGTCGGGACGCGGCCACGTTTAGCCCATGAGCACAGGGAACGCCAGCACCAGGCTTCGTAACGAAACGCGGAGGGGGCCTGGAGGCTATGAGCATCGTGCGGCAGCAACATGACGGCGAAGGCCAGGCCAAGGCCGGGGCCGCGGGCGCGCACCGGCAGGACTTCGGACGCGCCCCGGAGTTCAACGGCGACCACCATGAGGCGGGAACGGGCGAACTGGTCCGGCAGGCCGCCCAGCAGGTGTCGGAGCTGATGCGCGCCGAGCTGCGCCTGGCGGTGGCCGAGCTGAAGGACAAGGGCCGCCACGCCGGCACCGGCGCCGGCATGTTCGGCGGCGCCGCCCTGGTCGCCCTGTACGGGTTGGGGGTGCTGCTGGCCGCCGCGGTCGCGGCGATCGCGGTGGCGCTGCCGGTATGGGCGGCCGCGCTGATCATCGGCGTCGTCCTGATGCTGGTGGCGGGCGTGCTGGCGATGCTGGGCCGGGCGCAGACCAAACGCGCCGCGCCGCCCAAGCCCGAGCGGGCCATGGACGAGGCCAAGCAGGCGGTGGCCGAACTGAAGGAGAGGGCGACGCACCGATGACCACGCAGGGCAAGCACGGCGCCGAGGCCGGGACCGAGGAGCTGCGCCAGGACGTCGACCGCGCCCGGCACGAGCTCGGCGACACGGTGGAGCAGCTGGCCGCCAAGGCCGACGTGAAGGCCATGGCCCGGGAGAAGGCCGAGTACGCGCGCGCCAAGGCCCGCGACGCGGCCGCTTCGGCATGGCAGGTCGCGGGCTCGGAGAAGGCGATGTCCGCGGCGCGGCGCGGCGGGGCGGTCGTGGCCTCGGCGGGCGCCGTCACCGCCGCGGCGCTGTGGATGCGGCGCCGCCGGCGGCCGCGGGCGCGGCTCGGCCGCGGCCGCAACGCGCCGGTGCAGGTGCGGTACCGCATCGGCCAGAAGCGCGCCGTCAAGGTGCGCCGCCGCAACCGCGGCTTGTTCTGAGACGAGACCCCCCTCGGAGAGACGAGACCATGGGCAGTGCGAGCGCAACCCCCGGCCGGACGGCCGCCCCGGCGCGCGGCGTCCTGAAGCGCACGGCCGGCGAGTTCAAGAAGGACAACGTGACCGCGTGGGCGGCCGCGCTCACCTACTACTCGGTGCTGTCGATCTTCCCGGCGATCCTGGTGGTGGTGTCGCTGGTCGGCCTGGCCGGCCAGTCGGCCACCGACGACCTGATCGACGGCATCGGCGATCTGGCGCCGGGATCGGTCCGGGACCTGCTGATCAGTTCGGTCCGGCAGCTGCAGGGCGGCGGCGGCGCGGGCGTGCTCGCGATCGTGGGCCTGCTCGCCGCGGTGTGGTCGGCGTCGGGGTACGTCGGCGCCTTCATGCAGGCGTCCAACGTCGTCTACGACGTCCCCGAGGGGCGCCCGTTCTGGAAGACGATCCCGCTCCGCGTCGCCGTCACGATCGTCACGCTGGTGCTGCTGTCGGTGTCGGCGGTCGCGGTGGTGGTGACCGGGCCGCTGGCGCGCAAGGTCGGCGACGGCATCGGGGCGGGCTCGCAGGCGGTCACGGTCTGGAACATCGCCAAGTGGCCGGTGCTGCTGCTGGTGGTGGCGTTCCTGTTCATGCTGCTGTACTGGGCGGCGCCGAACGCCAAGCGCGGCCTGCGGGGCCTGGCGCCGGGCGCCCTCCTGGCGATCGTCGTGTGGATCGTCGCGTCGGCCCTGTTCGCGCTGTACGTGGGGAACTTCGCGTCCTACAACAAGACCTACGGCAGCATCGCCGGGGTCATCATCTTCCTGGTGTGGCTGTGGATCACGAACCTGGCGATCCTGCTGGGCGCCGAGCTGAACGCCGAGCTCGAGCGCGGCCGCGCGATCGCCTCGGGCATGCCGGCCGGGGAGGAGCCGTACGTCGAACCCCGCGACACGCGCGCGTTCGACGAGGAGGACCGCCGCGAGACCGGCTGGCAGGACGCGCGGGAAGAGGACGACGGGAAGCGGGGCGTTTCCGGCCCGTCCGCCCCGCAGGAGGCTCCGGGCGTGCGCCGCGGAGACCCCGGGGCACGCCACTAGGGCATGCGGACCGTGCGTTTCCGGGGAATCACGGGTCGCACAACACCGAACACCCTGAATAGGATCGCGGGCATGCTCCGTCCCGCCTATCCGATCGAGACCGAGCGGCTGATCCTGCGGCCGTTCCACGAGGACGACCTTGAGGGTCTGTACGCTTACCAGTCGCTGCCCGAGGTGGCGCGCTTCCTGTACTGGGAGCCCCGTTCCCTGGAGGAGTCGCAGTCATTCTTGAAACAGAAGATGAGCGCGTCCACCGTGGAGAAGGAGGGCGACTGGCTCGTCCTCGCCGTCGAGTGGCGCGAGACCGGTGACCTGATCGGCGAGGTCAATCTGCAGTGGCGCAGCCGGGAGCACCGACAGGGCGAGATCGGCTACATCTTCAACCCCGCCTACCACGGCAAGGGGTTCGCGACCGAGGCCGCCGAGGTGGTGCTGCGGCTCGGCTTCGAGGGCCTGGACCTGCACCGCGTGTGCGGGCGGCTGGACGGCCGCAACGCCGCGTCGGCCCGCGTCCTGGAGCGGCTCGGCATGCGCCGCGAGGCGCACCTGCTGCACAACGAGATCGTCAAGGGCGAGTGGAGCGAAGAGGTCATCTACGCGATGCTCCGCCACGAGTGGGACGCCCGCTCCGGCGGCTGACCGGCGGTCACCGCCCGGCCTGCTCCTCCAGGGACCGGGCCAGGTCGCGGACGTGCCCGCGCAGTTCCTCGGGCCGGCGGACGACGAACGGGAACCCGATGCCGGCCAGCATCCGCGCCATGCCGTCCAGCCGCTCGGCCCGCGTGGTCATCACCACTCCCCCGGCGTCCTCGGTGAGCGTGGCGGTCGCGGTGGGGATCCGGCGGCGCGCCTCGTCCAGGGTGGTCTCCAGCAGGACCTCCACCTCGTGGGCGTAGGGGACGCGCGCCAGTGACCGGGTGACGTGCTGGACGGGGTCGACGCCGCCGGGGACGTCGAAGCGGGCGGTGCCGGGCTCGGCGGCGGCGACGCGGTCGACCCGGAACGTGCGGATCTCGCCGCTGCGGTGGTCGTGGCCCATCACGTACCAGCGCCCGGAGTGGAACACCAGGCCGTAGGGGTCCAGGTCCCGCTCGGTTTCGGCGCCCTGCCAGGACCGGTAGCGCAGCCGCACGCGGCGCCGCTCCCGCGCGGCCTCGGCGAGGGTGAGGACGGCGCCGGTGTCGGGCGCGGCGGCGTCGCGTGCCGCGAGGGTGAATCCGAGCGTGTCGCGCAGCGCCTGGACGCGGTCGCGCAGCGCGGCGGGCAGGACGCGCTGCACCTTGGCGAGGGCGCTCTCGGTCGCCTGCCCGGGCAGGCCCAGCCGCCGTCCCGCCAGCAGCCCGAGCACCACGGCGGCCGCCTCGTCGTCGGTGAGCATGAGGGGCGGCAGCTTGTACCCGGGCATGAGCCGGTAGCCGCCGTGGCGGCCGCGTTCGGCGACGACGGGGACGCCGAGGTCCTCCAGCCGGGCGGCGTAGCGGCGGACGGTCCGCTCGTCCACGCCGAGCCGCCGCGCCAGCTCGCGTCCGCCCATGCGGTGGTGGGCCTGGAGCAGCTCCAGCATGGCCAGGACGCGGGTCGTCGGATGGGACGGCGGCTGTGACACGGGTCACTCACTTAATCCGGGCGGTTTCTGTCCGGTATCGACCGTAGCGTGGGACCACAGCAACCCGAAAGGACGGCCGACATGGCGACGTTCGTACTGGTCCCCGGATACTGGCTCGGCGCGTGGGCGTGGGACGAGGTCGCGGCGCACCTGCGGGACGCGGGCCACGACGTGCACGCGGTGACGCCGGCCGGCCAGGCCGAGCGGGCGGACGAGGACGGGCCCGGCGTCGACGTCGACGCCCAAGCCGACGGCCTCGTGCGCCTCATCGAGGACGGCGGCCTGGACGACGTCGTCCTCGTCGCGCACAGCGGCGCGAACATGGCCGCGACCGGCGCCGCCGACCGGATCCCGCACCGGGTCGCCCGCATCGTCTACGTCGACAGCGGCCCCATGCCGTCCGGGCTGGCCGGCATCGACTTCCACGACCCCGGCTCGCGCGCGGAGCTGGAGAAGGCGGTCGCCGAGCAGGGCGGCGGGCGGACGATCCCGGTGCCGCCGTTCGACCCCGGCACCGACCCCGTCAACCTCGCGGGCCTATCGCAGGAGCGGCTGGCCGCCATGCGCGAGCGCGGCACACCGCAGCCGTTCGGCACGGCGACGCAGGCGCTCACGCGGCCCGACCCGCTGCCGGCGACGCCCCGCACCCTCATCTCCAGCACGATCCCGCTGGCCGCGGTGAAGGAGATGGGCGAGGGCGGCCACCCGATCTTCTCGATGATGGTCGGGCCGGGCTGGACCTACCGGGAGCTGCCGACCGGGCACTGGCCGATGTTCTCCAAGCCCCGCGAACTGGCCGCGCTGCTCGCCGGGCTCGCCGGGGACGGGGCCGCCGCGGGCGGCGCCTGAATGACTCACTTCTCCACAGCCCCGCCCGCGTTTCTTGTTACCCGCCCACGTAGATCATTTCGGCGGAGGCGAGGACACTCTGCGGAAGTCGCGCGGCCGCGGGGGTCGGGCCTGCTACGCGAGGTGAACCGATGGTACCGACCGTCCGCCGCCGATCACACCGGGTGCACTGGCGGCGCTCGCTGGCGTCCGGCGCCGTCACCGCCGTCCTGGTTGCCGGGCTCGGCGCGGTCGCCACCGCCCCGGCGCAGGCCCTGGCCGGCCCGGTCCGGGCGGACGACGGCGCGCGCATCACCGCGGAGAAGAAGATCGCCTCCCGCGAGGTCGACGTCACCATCGACTCCCCCGCGCTCGGCAAGTCGGTGAAGACCCGCATCCTGCTGCCGGCGAACTGGACGCGGAGCGCCGCCGCGACGTGGCCCGTGCTGTACGCCTACCACGGCGGCCAGGACAACTACACGTCGTGGACCCGCAACACCGACATCGAGGCGTGGGCGGCCAAGTACAACGTCATCGTCGTCATGCCGGAGGGCGACAACGGCTCGTACACCGACTGGTACAACTACGGCAAGGGCGGGACTCCCAAGTGGGAGACCTTCCACACCGCCGAGGTGCGCCAGCTGATGGAGCGCAACTACCACGCGGGCGCGCTGCGCGCGGCGATCGGCAACTCCTCGGGCGGCGCGGGCGCGATGTCCTACGCGGCGCGGCACCCGGGGCTGTTCAAGTACGCGGCGTCGCTGAGCGGGATCCTATCGATGCGCTCGATCGGGATGCCGGCGATGCTGATGTTCACCAACGCCGGCAACGGCCAGGACCCGTTCGCGATCTGGGGCATCCCATGGGCGGACGACGCCAACTGGGCGGCGCACGACCCGTACACGCTGGCGCCCAAGCTGCGCGGCACCGGGCTGTTCTTCTCCGCCGGCACCTCGGGCCGCCCGGGGCCGGGCGACCCGGACGTGGCGCCGTGGGACATCGGGCTGCTCAGCGAGATCGCGGTCGGCGCGAACAACAAGGACTTCAAGAAGCGGCTGGACGAGCTGAAGATCCCCTACACCGCGCACATCTACGGCGACGGCCGGCACAACTGGCCGGCGTGGGTGCGTGAGGCGGGCTCCATCTGGCCGACGCTGATGAAGTCGATCGGCGCGAAGAAGGCGTGACGCGGGCGTGATCCGCACGCCGTCCTGAGCGCGGCTCCTTGGAGCGAACCCGGCCCGGTTCCGGTGCGGCAGCGGCTGCCGCACCGGAACCGGGCCGCCGCGTGTGCGGGTCCCGTCTCCGGTTCGCCGGGTCCGGTCAGTAGCCCAGGCCGTACCCGAACGGGTAGAGGACGCCGTCCGGGTCGTCCCGGACGGGGATGGCGACGGGCAGCCGCCCGCGCGGGTCCAGCTCGCCGAACAGGGTCTCGGCCGCCGACCGCAGCGCCTCGGCGGTGTAGGAGTAGGTGGCCAGGTAGGTGGTGGCCCCGGGGAACCAGGCGATGTCGTAGGGGTCGCGGACGGCGATGACGACGACGGGCCTGCCGGTGGCGATGAGCGCCTTGACGAGGTTCATCTGGCCGGGCCCGTTGTGGCCGGCCTCGGTCTCGACGTCCCAGGCGCGGTTGGTGACGGCGACGACGAGGTCCTGTTCGCGCGCGGCGGCGACGGCCTCGTCGATCTCGGCCTGGCCGGGGTCGATGCCGGTCTGCCGGATCGTGGTGGTGGCGCCGCGCCGGGCGATCTCGGTGCCGAGCGTCGCGGTGGTCGACAGGCCCCATCCGGTGACCAGGGCCTTGCGGGCGCCCGGCTTCAGCGGCAGGACCCCGGCGCCGTTCTTGACCAGGGTGGTGGTGCGGTCGGTGGCGCGCTGGGCGGCGGCCAGGTGCGCGGGCGTCCCGACCACCTTGTCGATCTTCGACTCGTCGGCGTAGGGGTCGCGGAACAGGCCGCGCTCGCGCTTCAGCGCCAGGATCCGGTAGACGGACTCGTCGAGGCGCTTCTCGGTCAGCTCACCGGACTTGACGGCGTCCACGACGGCGGCTAGCTGGCGGGCGAACACGCCGTTGCCCTGGTCGTCGGCCGGCGGTTTGAGCAGCACGTCCACGCCGGCCTTGAGGGCGAGGACGGGGATGTTCTCGTCGCCGTACTTGTCGCGGACGCCCTGCATGTCGAGGGCGTCGGTGACGACGACGCCGCGGTAGTGCAGCCGGTCGCGCAGGATGCCGGTGAGGATGGGCCGCGACAGGGTGGCGGGGTCGCCGGACGGGTCCAGTGACGGCACGACGATGTGCGCGGTCATGATGGCGTCGACGCCGTGCTCGATGGCGGCGCGGAAGGGCGGCAGGTCGAGCCGCTCCCATTCGGCGCGGGTGTGGCCGATCTGCGGGACGCCGGTGTGGCTGTCGGTCTTGGTGTCGCCGTGCCCGGGGAAGTGCTTGGCGGTCGCGGTGACGCCCGCGGACCGGTAGCCGCCGATCTGCGCGGTGACCATGTCCGACACCAGGGCGGGGTCGGAGCCGAAGGACCGGACGCCGATGACGGGGTTGGCCGGGTTGACGTTGACGTCGGCGTCGGGCGCGTAGTCCTGGTTGACGCCGATGGCGCGCAGCTCGCCGCCGGTGATGCGGGCGAGGGCGCGGGCGTCGCCGGTGCGCCGCCCGGCCGCCAGGGCCATGCTGCCGGGCGACTGCGTCGCGGGCGGCTGGACGCGGGCGACGATGCCGCCCTCCTGGTCGATGGCGATCGTGGCGGGGATGCGGTGCTGCTGCGCCATCGCGGCGTGCTGGATGCCGTTGGAGAACGCGGCGAGCTGGTGCGGGTCCTGCACGTTCTCGCCGTAGTAGATGATTCCGCCGGGGTGGTAGCGGGCGATGACCTGCGCGGCGTTGTCGACCCCGTACAGCTTGCGGTTGGCGGCGACGTCGGCCGGGTCGTCGGTGGTCGCGCTCGTGCCGTGGATCTGCAGGACGAACAGCTGCGCGGCTTTGTCCTCAAGCGACATCGACCGCAGGAGCCGCAGCAGCCGCGGGTCCTTGCGGCCGTGGCCCGGTGCGGCCTGCGCGGCGGACGCGTCCAGGGCGGCCATGCCGCTCACGGCGAGGACTCCCGCGGTGACGCCGGCGAGCCACCGGCGGCGGCGCGTGCGGGGACGGTACATGACGGCTCCTTCTCGCCCCCGAGCTGCCCGATGATCACGATTCCCTCTGGCACGTTAAACCCGGCGGGCGGCGCCGTCCACGGCAATGCTCGACGATTCGTCCCGGAACGAGGCCGGATTCGGCAAAGGACGCCCGCCGCTCCGGGTGACGACCCCCAACCATCCGAATAATTCCCTATCACTCCTTCTATGAGGTCGTTTAGGGAGTGATGACGGAGAAGATGTTGTCGGTGGAGGAGGTCGCGGACCGGCTCGGCCTGCATGTGCGGACGGTCCGCGGCTACATCCGGGGCGGCCGGCTGAGGCGGTGCGGATCGGCAAGCAGTACCGGATCGCGCGCGCCGACCTGGACGCGCTGACCGGCGGGCCGCGCCCCGCTCCCCCGTCCGCGGGGCAGGCGGAGGTGTCGAGCATCGTGCAGGTCGACGGTGCCGACCGGGCGGCGGCCGACCGGCTGGGCACCCTCGTCCAGGCCGGGGTGAACACCGGCGACCCGGGGCGGCCGCTGCGGATCCAGGTCGTCCACGACGAGGAACGGAACCGGATGAAGATCGTGATCCTGGGCGGCGCGGCCGCGACCGCCGACGTCCTGCACCTGCTCGACTCGGTGCTGCCCGGCGTGCTGGCGGACGTGCCGGCCCGGGAGGCCGGCGATGCCTGACGTGCTTCAGGAGCGGGCCGGGGTGGCGGTGCTGGTGTGCGACCCGGACGGCCCGCCGGTGGCGACCGTCGACGACGCGCTCGACCTGATCGGCGCGGCGTTCCTCGGCGCCGAGGCGGTGGCGGCGCCCGCGTCCCGGCTGGACGAGCGGTTCTTCGCCCTCGGCACCCGGTTCGCCAACTACCGGCTGCGGCTGGCCGTCATCGGCGACATCTCCCGGCATGCGGCGGCGTCACCGGCGCTGCGGGCCCTCGTCCGCGAGTCGAACGCGGGCGGCCACGTGCGGTTCGTCCCGGACCTGGACGCCCTCGACGCCCGCCTGGCCGCGGTCGCCTGACCGGTCCGGGGTTCGCCGCGGGCCGCCGGGCCGGTGGGAGGCCTCGATCTCCCTGCGTTCGCGCCACAGGTGGCACAGCGCGATCGCGAAGACGACCGTGCCCGCGAGGTTGGTCAGCATGTGCCACCAGACCCGGTAGGTCCACAGGCCGGGCCCCGGGTCGAGAAGACCGAACCAGGTGGACATGCCGATCGCCTGGGACGCGCCGAGGGCCACCGACAACGTCAGCACACCGTGCTCGACGCCGTGGATGCCCTGCATCCAGCCGCCCATCTTCGCCCATTTGCGGGACCGGGTCCCGAGTGCGCGGCGGGTGATCAGCGCGACGCCGACGATGCCGGCCAGGAAGATGAGGTTGCCGGTGAAGTGGAGGATCTCCATTCCCAGCGAGTGCTTCGAGGGGTCGACCTGGCCGAAGCCGTTGGCCAGCCCGGTGCCCCAGGCGGTCATCCACGGCTGCTCGTCGGGGTGCATCACCCAGTACCCGGTCTGCGCGATGTGTTCCTGGATGTGGCCCAGCTGCCCGACGACGCCCAGCCCGATGACGCCCGCGGACGCGCGGAACAGCCAGGGCCGCACGGATCTGCGTCCCGCGTAGGCGATGACCGCCACGGCCAGCCACATGCCGGCCGCCCACAGGAGCAGGAGCACCGTCCCGGCGTTGTCCCACGCCGAGACCGATGGTGAGTGCATGCCGGCACCTCCGGGTGACTCTTGGGGCAGGTGCCATCGAACGTAAGCGCAGCCGACCGCCTGGGGCGTCTTCCAAGTTGCTCGGCTACCCTCCGGGCGGCCGCGTCAGTCGCGGCGCAGCCATCGCCACCAGCGTCCGGCGGGCGCGTCCGGTTCGGTGAGGGGGTGCTCCTCGACGTCGTAGCGGTGCACGTAGGCGCCGGCGAACGCCTGGAGGCTGGCGCCGAGCGGGATCGCCAGCAGCACGCCGATGGGCCCGGCGACGGCGGCGCCGGCCAGGATGAGCCCGAACGCGACGGCGGGGTGCATGTCCAGGGTCTTGGCGGTGATGCGGGGCTGCAGGAGGTAGTTCTCCAGCTGCTGGTAGGCGAGGATGAACAGGAACATCCACAGGGCGGTCGAGGGCGCCTTGGCCAGCGCGATGAGGATGGGCACGGCGCCGGCCAGGTAGGTGCCGACGGCGGGGATGAACTGCGACACCACCCCGACCCACAGCGCCAGCGTCGCCGCGTAGGGGACGCCGAGCCCGGCCATGGCGGCGTAGTGGGCGAGGCCGGAGATGAGGGCGAGCAGCCCGCGCGAGTAGATGTAGCCGCCGGTCTTGTCGACGGCGATCTCCCACGCCTGCAGGACCTGGTGCTGGCGGCGCGGCGGCAGCACCGAGCAGACCGTCCGGCGGAACCGGGGCCCTTCGGCGGACAGGTAGAAGGTGAACAGCAGCACGCCGAGGGCGTTGAAGACGACGCCGACCGCGGTGGCGCCGATTCCCCACACGTTCCCGGCGAGGGACGTCAGGTGCCGCGACAGGGTGCCGGTGACGGTGGGGAGCCGCTGGAACAGCGTCCGCTGCGACAGGTTCGTCCCGAACGTCGCGTTCACCCAGCCGATGACCTGGCGGACGTAGCCGGGGAACCCGTCGATCAGGTTGGCGGCCTGGGTGGCCAGCAGCGATCCGATGCCGCCGAGGAAGCCGGCGAGCAGCACCCCGATGACGACGAACATCAACGCGGTGGCCAGGCCCCGCCGCCAGCCGCGGCGGGCCAGCCAGTTGACCGCGGGTTCGATCGCGAACGCCAGGAACAGCGAGATCAGCAGGAGCAGCAGCAGTTCCCGCAGCCTCTCCAGCAGCCACAGCCCCGCCATGAACGCCAGCACGGTCACGCCGGCGAGCGCGAACGCCTTCGGCAGCCACGGCGGCATCCGGTGCGGCCGCGCGGTTTGCCCCGGTGCGGTGTGCCCGGGTGCGGTGTGCCGGGCACACCGCACCCGGGCACACCGCAC
>NZ_SMKY01000260.1 GCF_004349235.1 Actinomadura darangshiensis
CACCTACGGCGCCCCCCTGCCCGGCGCCACCGTCATGCTCCGCGGCGCGTACGACCTGCACGGCGACGCCGCGTCCCGCCTGCTGGACCTGCTCCCGCCGCTCGCCGTCGTGCCCGCGGGCCCGCGCACCCGCACCGCCCTCGACCTGCTGTCGGCCGAGGCGGCCCGCGACGAGCCGGGCCAGGACGCGGTCCTCGCCCGGCTCCTGGACCTGGTCCTGGTGATCGCGCTGCGGGCCTGGTGCACCCGCCCGGAGGCGATGCCGCCCGCCTGGTACCGGGCCCTGGCCGACCCGGCGATCGGTGAGGCGCTGCGCGTCCTGCACGAGGACCCCGCCCACCGGTGGACGGTCGCCGCACTGGCCGCCCAGGCCGGCATGTCCCGCGCCGCCTTCGCCCAGCGCTTCGCCGCCCTCGTCGGCCGGCCCCCGCTCGGCTACCTCACCGACTGGCGCATGACCCTCGCCGCCGACCTGCTCCGCGACACCCGGCACACCGTCGCCACCGTGGCCCGCCAGGTCGGCTACCAGGACCCGTTCGCGTTCAGCGTGGCGTTCAAACGCGCCCGCGGGCACACGCCCACCGCATGGCGCGGCACCTCCTGACCGGCGGTTTCCACGGCGGCGCCAATCATAAGCATCACTTCTGACTGGCAGCAGATCTATCTCTTGGACTTCTGACTAGGAGGCGACCACGATGGGAGGTGTCAAGCAAGGAACCTGGGAGGAAGCCATGACGGAATACGAGAAGGCCATGCGGCCCGAGGACATCACCCGCCTGTTCGTCGAACGCTCCAACGCCGGTGACCCGGCCGGCGTCGCCGCCCTCTACGAGCAGGACGCGGTGCTGGCCTACCCGCCCGGGTCGCAGACCGTGGGACGCGACGCGATCCGCGCCCTGTGGGAGAAGGTCCTGGCGAACGCGCCCCGGTTCGAGCCCGAGGAGCCGCTGCCGACCCTGATCAGCGGCGACCTCGCCCTGACCTCGACGCCGCCCAAGGACGGGGCCGGGGCCCGCGCGCAGGTCGTCCGCCGCCAGCCCGACGGCAGCTGGCTCCGCGTCCTGGACCAGCCCGAGTTCGTCCCGCCGCCCGCCGCCTAGCCGCCCGCCCAGATCGGGTAGTCGACGTAGCCGCGCGCCCCGCCGCCGTAGCGGGTGCCGCGGTCGTCGGACGCCGTCTCACCGCCCAGCGCGAACCGGCCCACCAGGTCGGGATTGGCGATGAACAGCCGGGCGAACGACACCGCGTCGGCGATCCCGTCCCCGACGATCGCGTTGCCCGACTCCCGGCCGAAGCCGTGGTTGGCGATGAGCGGGCCGTCGAACCCCTTGCGGTAGCGGGCGAACGCCTCGAAGTCCGGGACGGTGTCCGGCACCGGCCCGCGCAGATGCAGATACGCGAGCGGACGCCGGTTCAGCTCCGCCACCAGCCCGTCGTAGGCCGCCAGGGTCTCCTCGTCGGCGGTGTAGGGGTAGGGGCCGCGGGTCCGGCCGGCGTCGCGGGCGGTCCAGTGCGGTGACAGCCGCACCCCGGCGCGGCGCCCGTCCCACGCGGCCGCCACCGCGTCCACCACCTCCAGCAGCAGCCGGGACCGGTCGGCGCCGTAGCCGTCGGCGCGGCGGTTCAGCCGCGGGTTGAGGAACTGCGCGATCAGGTAGGTGCCGTTCGCGGCGACCTCGACCCCGTCGAACCCCGCCCGCCGCGCTCGCTCCGACGCCGCGCCGTAGTCGGCGACCGTCCGCCCGATCTCCGCCGCCGTCATCGCCCGCGGCGCGACCGTCGCCCTGCGGCCCGCCGGCGTCCGGCACACCTCGCCCGGGTCGATCGCCGACGGACCCGCAGGCAGCGCCCCGCCCAGCAGATCGGGATGGGAGTTCGCGCCCGCATGCCACAGCTGCAGCACGATGCGCCCGCCCAGCGCGTGGACGACGCCGGTCACGCGCCGCCACGCCTCCACCTGCCGGTCGGTGAAGACGCCGGGAACGCCCGGAAACCCGATCGCGTGCCCGCTCACCCACGCGCCCTCCGCGACGATCAGCCCGGCGGTGGCGCGCTGGCCGTAGTAGGCGGCGTGCAGGTCCGTCGGCACCAGCTCCCGGCCGGCGGCCCGCGCCCGCGTCAGCGGCGCCATCACCACCCGGTTGGGCAGCTCCAGGTCCCCGAGCGCCACCGGCCGCAGCAGCGGCTGGCTACCCTGGTCGTATCGGATCATCGTCTCCCTGCCGTGGTCGTCCATCGGATGCCACCACGCAGACGAAACGCGGCAAGGAAAGGTGACCGATGGACGAGGAACTGGCCGAACGCTTCGAGGCGCACCGCCCGGCTTTGCGCGCGGTCGCCTACCGCATGCTCGGCACAACCGGCGACACCGACGACGCCGTCCAGGAGGCCTGGCTGCGCCTCGCCCGCACCGGCCCCGCCGGCATCGGCGACCTGGAGGCGTGGCTGCGCACCGTCGTCGCCCGCATCTGCCTCGACATGCTCCGCACCCGCACCTCCCGCCGCGAGGACACCTACGGGTGGCGCTCGCCCGTCCAGCCCGCTGACGGCGACCCCGAGACCGAGGCCGTCCTCATCGAGTCGGTCGGACGCGCCATGCTCGTCGTCCTGGACACCCTCGGCCCCGCCGAACGCGTCGCGTTCATCCTTCATGACGTGTTCGCCGTCCCGTTCGACCAGATCGCCGCCATCGTCGACCGCGCCCCGGCCGCCGCCAAGTAACTCGCCAGCCGCGCCCGCCGCCGCGTCCGCGGCGCCACCACGACACCGCCGCGCGAACTCGCCGAACAGCGCCGCGTCGTCGAGGCGTTCCTCGCCGCCGCCCGCAGCGGCGACCTGGACGCCCTCCTCGGCGTCCTCGCCCCCGACGTCGTCCGCCGCGCCGACGCCGCCCTCACCCCCGGCAGGCCCGCGGTCGTCCGCGGCGCCGAAACCGTCGCCCGCGAGATGCAGCTGTTCGGCCGCCGCGCCCGCTACGCCGAACCCGCCCTGGTCAACGGCACGGTCGGCGCCGTGGTCGCCCCGCACGGCCGGTTCCTGCTCGCCCTCGCCATCACCGTCCACGACGGCCGCGTCACCGCCTACGAGATGATCGCCGACCCGTCCCGCCTGGACCTCGCCGTCCCCTGACCGATTCCTACAAGACCCGGCCGCGCCCGCCCGCCTACGTTGGCCGCATGAACTCCGACCTGACCGAGCTGGCCAACGTGGGACGCGCCGTGGCCCGCTACTTCGAATCCATCGGCATCACCGCCATCGCCCAGCTCCCGGGCCAGGACCCCGTCGACCTGTACGAGCGGATGTCGGCCGCCCACGGCACGCGCCTGGACCCCTGCCTGCTCGACACCGTCATGTCCGCCGTCGACCAGGCCGAAGGACGCCCCGCCCGCCCCTGGTGGCACTACACCCAAGACCGCAAACGCCTCCTCGCCGAGACGCCCGCCTGATCCCCCCTGCCGACCGCCCGCGCCGCACCGCAGCCAGCCTGCTGACCAACACCCTCACCGCACCCGCGACCAACCGCGCGCGTCCGAGGCGGCCCGCATCCTGGGCGACCCGGTCAGTACCGGCAAGGCCGCGTCACTGCGCATCCACACGATGCCGACGACGACCCACGACCGGACGCTCGCGGCGGCCGAACTGGCCGCCAACCAGCTGGAACCCCACGTCCGCGACGACCCTGGCGTCCACCTGCTGGGCATGCTGGCACCGGCGGCCTCCGTGACCGCCACCGTCGCCTACGACTACGACCGGGCGCAGCACTGGCTGGACCAGGCCGAGCGGCCGGCCGAGCGCACCCCCGACGCCCCGGGCGAGAACCGGGGCGCCTTCTCGGCGTCCAACGTCGGCTCATGGCGGGTGGCGCTAGCCACCCAGCGCGGCGAAACAGGCCGAGACCTGCTCGACCTGGCGGGCCGCGTCGACGAGCGCGAGCTCGCCCCTGCCGGGGACGCCACGCCGCTTTCCTCGCCGACGTGGGATGCGGCCTCGCCCGCGACCGCAGGACCAGGAAAGAAGCACAGCGCCGGCTGCTGCGCGCCGAGAAGAGCGGGCCCCACAAGATCCGCAACTCCGCGGCGGTGGAAGATACCGTCGCCGTGATGCTCACCCAGCCGCAAGACGCCTCCACCAGGCGCGAGCGAACGATCAACAGGTGGGGATGGGGTCAGGAGATCGGGCCGGCGGACGAGACCACCGGTGCGGCCGACCGGATCGTCCACGTCCTGCGCGCGGTCCAGGCGTGAGCGCCGAGACCGCCGACACATGGAGACCCGCCTGCCTGCCGGGCGGTGGAGCCGGCGTCCTCACCTGGTACGGGCAGGCCGCCCGGCGCTGGTGGGCGCTCGTGCCGTGGTTCTGGTCGTCCACCGGTGCCGCCCTCGCCCCGTGCACGGACGTCGCCCGCGCCCGCGCCGAGGTCGCCGCCCTGCTGCGGCCGTTCCTGGCGAGGCGGTGGTGGCGGGTGCGGTCCGTCAGGCGCGTCCGCCCAGGGGGGCGCGGTGTGCGCGGATCTTGCGGTGGCTGATCCGCCAGCCCTGCGGAGTCCGGACGATGGTGTCCTCGTAGGTCACGCTCCCGGCGGTGCCGTCGGCGTAGACGCCGATCCCCTTGGTACGGGCGTGCACCCGGTCGTCGGCGACATCGGTGAGGACGACGTTGGTGACGTGGTGGCCGACCGGGTTCCGCTCGCCCAGGGCACGCGCAGCCTCGATGCGGGCCGCGGAGCCCAGCAGCGGCTCCTGCCCGAAGTCGGAGACGTCGTAGACGGCGTCGGGGGTGAACAGGTCGTCCAGTCGCTCCAGCTCCCCGCTGTCGCACAGGTGGCCGTGCATGGAGATCAGCTCGGTGATCTGGGTGCGGTCGTCGGCGGTGAATCCCATCGCTCCTCCTCGAAGACAGAAGCGGGGAGTTCCCCGTTTCTTGCCTCCGCTATGCTAAGCAGGGACATCCCCGTTTAACAACCTAGGGAGCACGGATGGCAGGCCGGGCGCGACGCGCGGACGCCGAGCGGAACGCCCGCCTGCTGCTCGCGGCCGCCAGGGAACTGTTCGACGAGCAGGGCCCGAGCGCCGCCTTGGACGAGATCGCCAAGCGGGCGGGCGTCGGCAACGCGACCCTCTACCGGCACTACCCGACCCGCGCCGACCTGCTCGTCGCGGTCTACGCCGACGAGGTCGCCGCGCTCTGCGACCGGGGCAGCGCCCTGCTGGGCGAACCGGCCGCCGGTGAGGCGCTCCACACCTGGCTGGAGGCCTTCGCCGTCCATGTGGCGACCAGGCGGACACTCGCGTTCGCCGGCACCGAGGCCGATGGTGAGCGCCGCACCGCGCTGTTCGAACGCTGGCATGCCGCGCTGACCTCGACGGCGGCGGAGCTGCTGACCCGCGCGCAGCGATCGGGCCACGTCCGTGGGGACCTCACCGTGGCCGAGGTGCTGACGCTGGTCAACGCGGTCGCGGCCGCAGACACCGACCCGGCCCGGGTCCGCCGCCTCCTGTCGATCGTCCGCCACGGCCTCACCTGATGCCGGGCCAGCCGACCTGCGCCATGGACACCCGGTGGACGCAGGACGAGGAGTATCCCGAGCGGCAGATCTCGCAGGTGCCGCCGGAGGCTACGAACGAGCCCACGACGAACTGGCCGGGCCTGACGGTCCGCACCTCGCCGCCGACCTCCTCGACCACGCCGACGTACTCGTGCCCCATCGGCATGGGCCGCTCGACGGGCTCGACACCGCGCAGCGCGAATGACGGCCCCTTCCCCTGCCAGTCGTGCGGAGATCACCGTCAAGCCAGGATCGGCGTCGGGTTGGCGTCGGTCCTGGGGGATGCGGGGAGCCCCGGCGCCGCGCCCTCACGGCGTAGTGTTCGAGAGAACAGGGGCTGGAGGCTCCGACTGCTCAGATCCACAGGTTCCTGCCCTCTTCCGATGATGGCGGTCTCAGTTCAGGCCGGTGAGGAACTCGCCGAAGAGCCGGTTGGCGGCCTCCGAGTCGTAGAGGCGCTCGAACTCGGCGCGCGCCAGGCGGCGCCGGAACTCACCGTGGTAGGAGACGTCTCCCGCGTCGTGCATGAGGTCGGTGAACCATGCAGCGAACGCCTGGTAATTCCACACGTGCTTCATACAGGTGGCGGAGTACGCCTCCAGCAGGCACGTGTCCTGCTCCTTGACCTGCTTCAGGACGGCTGCGGCGAATATGTCGGCCTCGTGCAGGGCCAGGTTCATGCCCTAGGCGCTCATGGGCGGCACGATGTGCGCGGCGTCGCCGAGCAGGTACAGGCGGCCGTGGCTCATCGGGTCGTGGACGACACTGCGCAGTGGCACCAGTGTCTTGCTGGAGATCCGTCCCTTCACGGCGACCGGTTCGCCGAAGCGTGCCTCGATCTCTTCCCAGATACGGTCGTCCGTCCACTCCTCGACGGAGGTGTCCAGGGGGCATTGGAGGTAGAAGCGGCTCGCCTGCGGGCCGCGGGCGAACTGGCCGGCGAATCCCCGGCCGTGGATCGCCATCATGGACTGGTGGTTGGAGGGGGCCTCGGCCAGTACGGTCAGCCAGGCGTACCCGTACTCGTGGGAGTGGCGGGTCAGCTCCTCCTCGGGGATGCTCGCCCGGCTGACGCCGTGGTCTCCGTCGCAGCCGGCGATGAAGTCGCAGGTGATGGTGCGGGTCATGCCCCCGCTGTCGCGGTAGCGCACCTGGGGCCGGGGGCCGGTGATGTCCTCCAGCTCCACGTCCTCGGCTTCGAAGCGCAGATCGCCGCCGTCGCCGACGAACACGTCGATGAGGTTGCGCACGAGGACCTGCTGTGGGCAGAAGCGCCCGTCGCCATGGTCGTCGGTCATGTACTTGAAGGGCCGCGTCTCCCCGTCAATGCGGAAGTTCAGCACCGGCTCGAAAGGGACGCCGCCGAGGACCCGGTCCGCCAGACCCCACTCGCGGAACATGCGCGCCGCCCGGGAGTCGATGACACCCGCACGCTGGCGCTGCTCGACGTACTCGCGGCTTTGCCGCTCCAGTACGACACAGTCGATCCCGCTGCGCAGGAGGAAGTTGCCGAGAGTGAGGCCGGCGACACCCGAGCCGACGATCACGACAGTGGTGTTCTCGTCCATCACGGACATGGATGTGGTGCTCCTCAGTGCTGTGGTTGTGGGTCGTGTCGGTTGCCGGTGACGGCCCGGTCGGCGCGTTTGGCGCACGGGGGCGAGGCGGCATACGCTTAAGCGAAGTCTTCACTACGCATCATACGTAGTGTCCACTACGTTTGCATAAGGGGTCCGGTATGCGCCGCGACGGAGCCGCCAACAGGGAGAAGGTCCTGCTGGCCGCCGAGCATGTGTTCGCCGAGAAGGGGGCCGCCGCTTCCACCGACGAGGTCGCCCGGCGGGCCGGGGTCAGCATCGCCACCGTCTTCCGGAACTTCGCCACCAAGCAGGACCTGATCGAGGCCACCGCGGTGCGCTACCTGGAGAAGCTGACCGCCGAGGCGTTGCGGCTCGCCGACGGCCAGGACGCGGGCAAGGCCTTCGCCTCCCTGGTGAAGACCCTCGCGGCGGCCGGGCCGGTGAAAATGACCTTGCTGGACCTGCTGCCGCCCCACGACGACGACGGACAGGGCCTGTCCCGGCCGGTCACCGAGGCGGCCGACGCCTTCCGCGCGGCCCTCGACGGCGCGCTCCACCGCGCTCAGGCCGCCGGTGCCGCACGGTCCGAGGTCACCGGCGACGACGTCTCCCTCCTCCTGCGCGCCCTCGCATACGCCACGGACCTCAGCGAGGGCGAAGCACTCGACCGGGCCGTGGGCATCGTCCTCGACGGTCTCGGCGTACCGCGCTGACACCCCGTATCTCCCGCAGGTGACCTGCCGCACGTCGAACGGAGCCCGCAGACGGGCGTCGGCCAGCCGCCGCACGAAGGCGCCGATCTGCTCGTAGCGCCAGTCCTCCCGCCGGGCGAGGACCCGCTGGGCCTCGGGGTCCACCGCCGCGCGGCGGTGAGGATGCCGCGCCGGGTCCGCCGCACCCCCGCAGTCCCGGCCCGGCCTCGTTCGACTCTGACCTGCCCATCCGCTCATGATACAACCCGTATCTTGTGATACATCTTGTAACACGATTTGGATCGATCCCGAGGGGGAGTGAGTCATGGCCGACCGTCCTGTGGCGCTCGTGACGGGGGCGAACAAGGGGCTGGGCAAGGAGACCGCCCGGCAGCTCCTGGCACGGGGGATGACCGTGGTGATGGGCAGCCGCGACGCGGGGCGCGGCATCGAAGCCGCCGGGGACCTGGGCGCGGACGGGGCGGCCGTCCCGGTGCGGCTCGACGTGACCGACCCCGCCGGCGTCCAGGCGGTGGCGCAACGGCTGCGCCGCGACCACGGACGGCTCGACGTGCTGGTCAACAACGCCGGAACCGTCGTGGACCGGCTCGCCGCCCAGACCACCGCGGACGAGATGCGCCGCACCTACGAGGTCAACGTCTTCGGCGCCGTCACGGTCATCCACGCGATGCTGCCCCTGCTGCGGGCCGCGGCGGCGCCGCGCATCGTCAACGTGTCCAGCACCACCGCCTCACTGGGCCTGACGACCGGCGGCACCGACTTCGGCGGCGACGCCGACCGCCGGATGGCCTACACGTCGTCGAAGACCGCGCTGAACATGCTCACCGTCCAGTACGCGCGCGCCTTCGCCCAGGACCCCGGCCTGTCCCACATCAAGATCAACGCGGCGACGCCCGGGTACACCGCCACCGACCTCACCGGCCACCGCGGCACCCGCACCGTCGAGGAGGGCGCCCGCATCATCGTGGACCTGGCCAAGGCGGCCGGCGCCGGCGCCGGCGCGACCGGAGGCTTCTTCAACGACCAGGGTCGTGTGCCGTGGTAGGCGGGGTGTGGAGGACGTCGCGGGCCTGCTCCGCGGCGCGGATGGTGCTCTCGGTGACGAAGGTGAGGAAGCGGGCGACGTTCTCCAGCCGGGCGGCGGCGGGCGTGTCGCGGCCGAGGATGCCGGCGCCCTGCCGCGCGGTCTCGATGATCTGGGCGAGGGACCGGGCACTGGCCATCATCGACTGGTACCAGATGTCGTCGTCGACGACGTAGCGCTCGCGGCGGCGTTCGTCGCGTTCCCGGCGGACCAGGCCCTGGCCCTCCAGGAACGTGATCGCCTTGGAGACGGACGCCGGGCTGACCTGCAGGCGCCCGACCAGTTCGGACGCGGTGAGGCTGCCCGCGTCGGACAGGTAGAGGCAGCCCAGCACCCGGGCCATCATCTTGGGCAGTCCCGAGGCCATCAGGACGGTGGTGAACGTCTCCTCGAACTCCCGCACGGCCTCGGCGTCCCGTCCGTGCGGCTGCGCGGAGGCCTCCGGCCCCGGGGACGCGGCCTGCCGGCGCCGGTGGGCGCGGCGCTCGGTGGCGCGGTGGGCCAGGTCGGCGCGGTAGGCGGTGGGGCCGCCGTTGCGGGTCACCTCACGCGTGATCGTCGAGGTGGGACGGTCGACGCGCCTGGCGATCTCCGCGTAGGCGAGGCCGTCGGCCAGCCCCAGCGCGATCTGCTGGCGCTCCTGCTGGGTGAGCCTGCCTCCCGGCATCGCGGCCTCCTTCATGTTCTCCGCTGCCCCCAGCATAGCGTTCACTTCCATGCCATTGCAATGAACGAGGCTGAATCGTTGCGTTAAATGAGAGGCCATTGCAACAATATATAGGCGCTGAACTGCATGGATATAGAACCTGTGCAACAAGTCTGTTGCCATATCCTGAAATGCAACGTAGCGTTTCCAGTGTTCGAAACAACGAGCCACTGGAGCGCACGATGCAGAAGTTCGACACCCCCGCCCCCATCTCCGCCGTCCTCGACATCCCCGCCGGGCGCGTCCGGTTCATCGCCGCCGACCGGTCCGACACCGCGGTCGAGGTCCTGCCCGCGGACGCCTCGAAGAGCCGCGACGTCCGGCAGGCGGAGCAGACCGCGGTCGAGTACCGCGACGGCGTGCTCCGGATCGAGGCCGCGGCGAAGAGCCGCGCCTTCGGCCCGTCCGGGTCGGTCGAGGTGACGGTCCAGCTGCCCGCCGGCTCCCGCGTCGAGGGCAAGGCGGCCGCCGCCGAGCTCCGGGGTGTCGGACGCCTCGGCGACGTCGCCTTCGACGGCGCCTACCGCCACATCAAGCTGGACGAGGCCGCGAGCGTCCGCCTCACCGCGACCGACGGCGACGTCGAGATCGACCGGCTGACCGGGCCCGCGGAGATCAGCACCGCCCGCGGCGGCATCCGGATCGGCGAGGCCGTGCGCGGCACGGTCGTCCTGCGCACCGAGTCGGGCGACATCTCGGTCGGCGCCGCCGCCGGCGTCTCGGCCTCCCTGGACGCCGGCACCGGCCACGGCCGCATCGGCAACGCCCTCAAGAACGACGGCACCGCCGAACTCGACATCACCGCCACCACCTCCCACGGCGACATCACCGCCCGCAGCCTCTGACCCGAAGCAGATCCAAGGAGCGATACCATGACCACCCTGGCCATCGAGGCGAACGGGCTGCGCAAGTCCTACCGGGGCAAGGACGGCGACAAGGTCGTGCTCGACGGCATCGACCTGGCCGTCCCGGAAGGGACGATCTTCTCCCTGCTCGGCCCGAACGGCGCCGGCAAGACCACCACCGTCCAGATCCTGTCCACCCTGGTCCCCGCCGACGGCGGCACCGTCCAGGTCGCCGGGCACGACCTGGGCCGCCGGCCCGACGACGTGCGCGGCGCGATCGGCGTCACCGGCCAGTACTCGGCCGTCGACAAGCTGCTCAGCGGCGAGGAGAACCTGCTCCTCATGGCCGACCTCAAGCACCTGTCCCGCCGGGACGGCAAGCGCAAGGCCGCCGAACTGCTCGACCGCTTCGACCTGGCCGACGCGGCGCGCCGACCCGCCGGGACCTACTCCGGCGGCATGCAGCGCCGGCTCGACCTGGCGATGACCCTGGTCGGCGACCCCCACCTCATCTTCCTGGACGAGCCCTCCACCGGCCTCGACCCGCGCAGCCGCCGCGCCATGTGGGGGATCGTCCGCGAACTCGTCGCGAGCGGCGTCACCATCTTCCTCACCACCCAGTACCTGGAGGAGGCCGACGAGCTCGCCGACCGCATCGCCCTCCTCGACCACGGGCGGCTGATCGCCGAAGGCACCGCCGCCGAACTCAAGCGGCGCATCCCCGGCGGCCACATCCGCCTCACCTTCGCCGGCGCCCACCTCCTCGACGCCGCCCGCGCCCTCCTCGGCACCGGCATCGCCGACCCCGAGGCGCTCACCCTGCAGGTCCCGAGTGGCGGCGGCGTCCACGCGATCCGCGAACTGCTCACCCTGCTGGACGAGCACGCGATCGACATCGCCGAGATGAGCGTGCACACCCCCGACCTCGACGACGTCTTCCTCACCCTCACCGGCCACAAGCAGGAGGCCACCCGATGAGCACCCTCGCCCTCGCCGCCCGCGACTCCTCCACCATGGTCAGGCGGCAGCTCAAGCGCCTGCTCCGCTACCCGTCCATGACCGTGCAGCTGGTCGTCACGCCCGTCATCATCCTGCTGCTGTTCGTCTACGTCCTCGGCGGCACCCTCGGCGACGGGATCGGCGGCGGCCGCGACGCCTACGTCGACTACGTCGTCCCCGGCATCCTGCTCATGACGGCCGCCATGGCCGCCACCGGAACCGCCGTCATGGTCGCCACCGACATGACCGAGGGCATCATCGCCCGGTTCCGCACCATGCGGATCTCCCGCGCCTCCGTCCTGACCGGCCACGTCGTCGCCAGCGTCGTCCAGCAGCTGCTCAGCATGACCGTCCTGGTCGGCATCGCCCTGGCGATCGGGTTCCGCCCCAACGCGAGCGCACTCGAATGGCTCGCCGCGATCGGCATGCTCACCCTGTTCGCCGTGGCCGTCACCTGGCTGTCGGTCGCCCTCGGCCTGAAGTCCCCGACCCCCGAGGCCGCCAGCAACGCCCCGATGCCCCTGGTCCTGCTGCCCTTCCTCGGCAGCGGCTTCGTCCCCACCGACTCCATGCCCACCGCGCTGCGCTGGTTCGCCGACTACCAGCCCTTCACCCCGATCATGGAGACCGTCCGCGGCCTCCTCCTCGGCAGCCCGATCGGGAACAGCGCCGCCATCGCCGCCGCCTGGTGCGCCGGCACCGCCGCCCTCTCCTACCTCTGGGCCAAGCGCACCTTCAACAAGTCCTGACCGCGAACCGCCCGGACAGGGCCGCCGGACCACCGGGTCCGGCGGCCCTGACCCCTTTCCTCTCCACCGCGCCGGGGGACCTGAAATCCGGGCAAAGGTTGGGCCTGCGGCCGGGCGGGACGCCCGCAACGTCCGGCGGGACGCCGTTAACGTGCGGGAATGCCGCAGACGCCCGGCGACTCGCCCGCCTACGCGC
>NZ_SMKY01000261.1 GCF_004349235.1 Actinomadura darangshiensis
GTTTAGGGGGTGGGCGGCGAGGGAGGGTGAGGGCATGCGTGCCGCTGCTTATGACTCGTTCGCCGATGACAACTCGCGTCTCCAGGTGAGGGACGTCCCGGATCCGAAGGTGGGGCCGGGGCAGGTGCTGATCGAGGTGCGCGCGGCCGGGGTCAACCCCGTCGACTGGAAGGTCATGACCGGCGGGCTGGACGGGATGATGGACGCGGTCTTCCCCGTCATCCCCGGGTGGGACGTCGCCGGTGTCGTGCGTGCGGTGGGCCCTGACACGCCGGAGTTCGGTCCGGGTGACGAGGTCATGTCCTATGCCCGCAAGGACGTCGTCGGCGCCGGGACGTTCGCGCAGTACGTCGCGGTTTCGGCGGACCATGTGGCGCGCAGGCCCGCGTCCCTCGACTGGCATCAGGCGGGCGGGCTGCCGCTGGCCGGGATGACCGCGCAGCGCGCCCTCGACCGGCTGGACGTCGGGCCGGACGACGTGCTGCTCGTCCACGCCGCCTCCGGCGGGGTGGGGAGCTTCGCGGTCCAGATCGGCCGGGACCGCGGCGTGCGCGTCATCGGCACCGCGTCCGAGAAGAACCATGACTACCTGCGGGAACTCGGTGCCGAGCCGGTCTCCTACGGGGACGGGCTGGTGGGCCGTGTCAAGGAACTCGCGCCCGAGGGGGTGACGGCGCTCGCCGACTTCGCGGGCGGCCAGCTCGATACGACCCTCGCCGTCCTGCGGCCCGGCGGACGGCATGTCTCCGTCGCCGACAACACCGTGGACGAGCACGGCGGCCACTGGATCTGGGTCCGGCCGAGCGGCGCCAAGCTCGCCGACCTCGCCGCCATGGCCGACCGCGGCGCGCTCAAGGTCGAGGTCGCCGGCACGTACCCGCTGGACGAGGTGGGCGCGGCGTTCGACGCCAGCCGCGGCGGGCACACCCGCGGGAAGCTGGTCATCACCCCCTGACCCGGCGGCCTGCCCTCATGCCAAGATCATCGGCTGCGAGTCGCCACGTCCACGACCTCTGTGGTCAGTACGGCTAGACCTTGCGCGCCAGCCCCGCCCGCGCGGCCTTCTCCTGCCGCTCGGCTCCGGCCTGCTGCCGCGCCCTCTCCTGCACGGACCAGTTCGCGGGCTGCGTGAACATCAGCTCACCCGTGTCCGGGACGAGGATCACCCCGCCGAAGGGCTCGTCCCCCGCGAACCACACCCCGCGGGCGATCTCCTGCGGCCACTGGTCCGAGAACAGCGGTTCGCGCGCCGCCATCCGCGGCGACCCTTCCGCGCCCAGGGTCAGCGAACGCCGCCCGAGGCTTTGCAGGTTCGACTTCTGCACCGGCGACCGGAACTCGAAGTCGTAGACCTTGAGGACCCGGGCGCTTCTCCACGACCAGCCGATCTGGGGGAGCCAGAATCTCGTCCCTAGCGAGAGCAACATCAGCCCCACGCCGATGAACGGGTTGAGATAGCCGATTCCCAGTAGGAGCGGCAGGACCGTCATCGCGACGCCGGGCACCACGATCAGCAGGTAACGCCGGGTCAGGACCGTGTAGTGGTGTTTCACCGGCCCCTGCCGGTCGCTGCCGTCCGTGGCGAACGGCACGCCGCCGCCTCCGAACGGCCTGCGCAATACGAGATGCACCGCGAGGAGCACCACGGTGACCAGGCCGAGCAGCCCGGGGATCGCGAACCAGAAAAAGGTGTCACTGTAGATCGACAGGACGAGTCCGTAGGAGACGGCGAAGACCGCCGCGAGCAGCGCCGCCTTCCGCGGCGTGCCGCGGCCGCCGGTGCCGGTCCGCGGTTCGCCGTCGGTCCGGCCGGGTGCAACCGAGGGCTCCGGCATGCCGCCCCTTCCCCTTTGTCCGAGATCGCGTGGGCGTCCAAGCTAGGGGGACTCACCGGTCGATGGCCACCCCCGGCCACCCCGCCCGGCCGGTTCACCGGGGGCGGGGTCGCCGGGGCGCCGGCTCCGTCAGTCGACCAGGGCGCCGGCGGAGATGTTGACCTGGGTCGAGGTCAGGGTGGCGGCGTGGTCGGAGGCCAGGAAGGCGGCGACGCGGCTGACGTCGGTGAGGGTCGCGGCGCGCTTGGTGAGGGTGGCGTCCGTGATCTGCTGCTTGATCGGGTCCATCTGCGGCCCGTCCGGCATGGAGTCGGTGACGCCGCCGGACCGCATCGACAGGACGCGGACGGAGTGCGGGCCCAGCTCGCACGCCCACTGGCGGCGCATCGCCTCGACCATGTCGCAGCCGATCTGCATGCTGCCGAGCCCCGGCATGCGGTTCGCGCTGTCGGAGCCGCCGAAGTGCAGGATCACGCCGGAGCCCTGCTTGACCATGTGCCGGGCGGCGGCCTGCGTGGTCAGCAGGAACGTGCGGGCGATCTTCTCCATGGAGCGGGCGAAGTCGTCCGCCGACATCTCGATCATGGGACCGAACAGGACGTCGTGCGAGATGACGTTGACCGCGATGTCGACGCTGCCGGCGGTCTCCACGACGGAGTCGACCCAGCCGTTGACGGCGTCCGCGTCCAGGGCGTCCACGAGGGCCGTCTCGGCGAGGCCGCCCGCGTCCCGGATCTGGTCGGCCGCGGCGTCGAGCTTGGCCGGGGTGCGGCCGGCGAGGAACACGCGGGCGCCCTCGGCGGCGAAGCCGCGCGCCATGGCGCCGCCGATCGATCCGCCACCGCCGAAGATGACCGCGGTCTTGTTCTCCAGAAGCATGTTGTTCTCCGTCCGTTTCGAAGGTGCCCCTGACGCTAGGCGCGCGGCCGGACGGCCCGCATCGGTCGCCGCACGGGTGTTGAACGGTGCAGGTCAGATGAGGAAACGCGGGCCCGGACGAGGTCTGGGCGATGGCCGCCGACCGGCACCTGGGGGAGCGGCTAAGTCATGTGTCCGATACGCCGTCATGCTTCCGATATCAGGCGGGCCAGTTCCATGCGGCGGGTGACGCCGATCTTCGGATACGCCTTGTAGAGGTGGTGCCCGACCGTGCGGGGGCTCAGGTAGAGCTGCGCGGCGATCTCGCGGTTGCTGAGCCCGGCGGCGGCCAGCCGCACCACCTGGAGCTCCTGCGGGGTGAGCCGTTTCAGCGGGTCGGTGTCCCCGGCGCTGGCCGCCGGACGGTCGCCGAGGACCTCCAGCTCGGAGCGGGCGCGCTCGGCCCAGCCGGTGGCGCCGAGCCGGGCGAACGCGTCCCGCGCGGCGGTCAGCTCGTCCCGCGCCTCGGTGCGGCGGCGGCGCCGGCGCAGCCATTCGCCGTAGAGCAGCCGGGTCCGCGCGGCGTCGTAGGCGCGGTCGCCGTGCAGGGTCAGCGCGGCCTGGTAGTGCTCGCCCGCTCCGTCGCCGTCGGCCAGGAGGGCGCGGCACCGGGTCAGCAGCGCCGTGCTGGACGTGGCCGCCGCCCACGCCTCGAACGCCGGAAGGTGGGTGCGCGCCAGGTCCGGGCGTCCGGCCCGCACCGCGGCCTCGGCGTGGTCCGGGACGGCGCGGATCAGCACGTCGTGCCGGGCCGGGCCGGAGCACACCGCGTCCAGCCGTTCCAGGGCGGCGTCGGCCTGCCCGTCGGCGAGGTCGTGCAGGGCGAGGCCCCAGGACGCCAGCGCGGCGTTGGTCGGGTGGACGCCCGCGTGCGCGAGGACGTCCGGTGCCATGGCGCGGCTGCGCTCCGCGTCCGACTCCAGCCGGACGGCGACCCCCTTCAACGCGGTGACCTGCATGTCCATGCCGATGTCGGCGGCCAGCGACAGGCCCTCCGCCGTCGCCGCGTCCGCGCCGCGCAGGTCGCCGAGCAGGACCCGCCCGATCGCGAGGGCCTCCAGGATGTACGGGAGCCAGCCGAGCGCGCCCTCGGCCCTGGCGTCCGCGGCCATGCGTTCCAGCAGTTCCGTCGCGGCGCGGTCGTCGGCCACGTGCAGCCCGATGAAACCGCCGATGAGGCGCTCGATGACGTCCGCGACCTCGCCGGTCTGCGCGGCCTTGAAGAAGGCGCGCATCGCCGGCACGGTTCCCGGCCTGCCGTCCCACAGCCGCCCGTAGGCGATCAGGCCCGCGGTCACCGGCGCCTTCGCCGCGCCCGCGGGCAGCCGCACCCGCTGGAGCAGCTCGACGCTCTGCCGCACCAGGTCGTCGGCGCCGGCGTCCCGGGCCGACCACATGGCCTCGGTCAGCATGGACACCGCCTGCTCGGGGTCGCTCCCGACGATGAGCGCCGCGCCCCGCAGCGCGAGCTCCGCGTCGGCGGCCGGCGAGACGCGCTCGTAGGCGACCTGGGCGCGGATGAACGTGGCCTCGGCGACGACGCCGTCCTGCCCGGACAGCTGCTCGGCCTCGGCGGCGAGACGGGTGGCCTGGTCGGGGCGGCCCGCGTCGTAGGAGGCCCGCGCCGCGTGGACGAGCCGGCGGGCCTTGCCCTCCGGTCCGGTGCTGAGCCGCGCCGCCCGCTCGTAGGCGGCGGCGACGGCGGCCGTCCCGCCGCGCTGCCCGGCGCGGTGCGCGACCCGTTCCAGCTCGGCGGCGACGTCCTCGTCGGGGCCGGTCGCGGCCGCCGCCAGGTGCCAGGCCCGGCGGTCGGCGTGCGCGTCGCCGTCGAGGACACGGGCCAGCGCGCCGTGGACGTCGATCCGCCGGTGGTGGGCGGCGTCCTGGTAGGTGACGGCGCGGATGAGCGGATGCCGGAACCGCACCTCCTCGCCGTCGAGGACGACGAGCCCGGCATCCTCGGCGGGTTCCAGATCGGCGGGGCCGAGCCCGAGCGCGTCCCCCGCGCGCAGGACGATGCCGAGGTCGGCGGTGGCGTCGGCGGCGACGACCAGGAGCAGCCGGCGGGTGGCGTCCGGCAGCTCGGCCAGGCGGCGGCGGAAGTTCTCCTGCACCTTGCCGCCGACCGGCAGCGGCCCGGCCGGCCGGGCGGGCCGCGATTCCAGGGCGTCCGCCAGCTCGATGAGCGCGAGCGGGTTGCCGGCGGCCTCGTCCAGCAGCCGTTCCCGCACCGGGACGGTCAGCCCCGGCGCGTGCGCCGCCACGAGCTCCCTGGCGGTGGCGCGGTCGAGGCCGGCCAGCCGCAGGACGTCGAGCCCCCGGTCGGGGAAGGGCCGCACGCCGTCCCGCACCGTGAAGATCATGGAGATGGGGTCGGCGCCGAGCCGCCGGGCGGCGAACAGCAGCGCGTCCAGCGAGGCGTTGTCGAGCCACTGCGCGTCGTCGACCAGGCACACCAGCGGCCGGTCGGCGGCCAGCTCGGACAGCAGCGTGAGGGTGGCCGCGCCGATCAGGAACCGGTCGCCCGCCGGCCCGGCGGACAGCCCGAACGCCGACCGCAGCGCCGCCGCCTGCTGCCCCGGCAGCGCGTCGAACCGGTCGCCGTACGGATGCAGCATCAGGTGCAGCCCGCCGAACGCCAGCTCGCTCTCGGACTCGACGCCCGCGCCGCGGATGAGCCGCATGTCCCCGGCGTCCGCCGCGATCTGCTTCAGCAGGGTGGTCTTGCCGATCCCCGCCTCACCCTGGATCACCACCGCGCCGCTTCGGCCGGAACGCGCGTCCCGGAGCAGCCCGGCGAGGTAGTCCCTCTCACGATCCCGCCCCATGAGCACGCGAGAACAGTACAGCGCGCGCTGGTGTTATGTTGGTAACATGGTAACAGTCGATCGGGTGCAGACCGGGTTGCGGATCGAACGCGACGTGCTCAAGGTCCTCAAAGCTCTCGCCGAATACCTTGACCTGTCGCTGGGCGATCTGGTCGAGGGCATCGCCCTGCACGCCTTCGAGGGAAAGGCCCCCTTCACGCCGGAGACCCTGGCCAAGATCGGCCAGCTCAAGGACGTCTACGGCCTGACCCTGACCGCGGCGGACGCGCACACCCTGGACGAGAAGCGATGAGCGCGGCCCGGCACCGGCTGACCGGCCGCCTCACCGTCGCGCTCCCGCCCGACGAGGCGTTCCGCTTGTTCACCGCGCGCGGCGAGCAAGCCTGGGTGCCGCGATGGGAGCCCCATTTCCCCGCCGCCGTGACCGACGACGCCGAACCCGGAACGGTCTTCCAGACCCACGCCCACGACGAGACCACCACCTGGATCGTCGTAGACAGCACCCCGGGACGACACATCCGCTACGCCCGCGTAACCCCGAACACCAGCGCAGGCACGGTGACCGTCACCCTGACCGAGTCCGGCGACCACACCGAGGTGGCGGTCACCTACGAACTGACCGCCCTAACCGAAACCGCCGCCGACGACCTGAGCCGCTTCGCCGACGACTACCCGACCTTCCTCACGACCTGGCAGACCGCCATCGCCGAAGCCTCGTCCTGAATGATCGTTTCAGCGCAAGGTGCGGCCGGGCGGGACGTTCCCGCTCCGATAGTGGGCTACTCAGGGTGACCGCGTGGCGCCGGCTGTGAGACTGGACCGAGGCCGGGGTCCGGCCCCGCCGATAGCCTGGCCCGTTGTGGACGCGGGAGCAGGAAACGAGATGGTCGCCGTCCCGCCGGGGCGGGTGATGCTGTCGGACCGGCGGACGCGGAGCAGTTGGCCGGTCGAGGTCGCGTCGTTTCAGCTGGCGGCGTTCCCGGTCACGCAGTCGTGGTACGCACAGGTCACCGGTCAGCGGCCGAGTAGCGCCCAAGGCGACCGGCTGCCCGTAGAGGGCGTTTCGTGGCGGGACGCGATCCAGTTCTGCAACGCGTTGTCCCAGCATGTGAGGTTGACGCCCGCCTATCGCATCCATGCCGGCACTGAGACGGCCGAATGGGACGCCTCCGCGGACGGGTACCGGCTGCCGACCGAGGCCGAATGGGAGCATGCCTGCCGAGCGGGTACCACCGGCCCGCGGTACGGCCGACTCGACGAGGTCGCTTGGTACCAGGGCAACTCGGCTGGGCAGATCCACCCTGTGGGCGGCAAGCGGCCTAACGCTTGGGGCCTGTACGACATGCTGGGCAATGTCTGGGATTGGTGCTGGGACGTCTACGACGCCGAGGTTTACGGCGCCTACCGCGTCCTCCGGGGAGGGGGATGGGCCGACGAGCACTGGAGTTGCCGGGCGTCGGTGCGGCGGCGCAGCCACCCGACCTTCCGGATCGACGACGTGGGATTCCGCATCGCGCGCTCCACGCCGCCTGGATGACCAAACCGCGTCCGGACAGCGTGGGCGCCCGGCCCGACGCCTGCGGGCCGGCCCATCCGCTAACGCTTGAGGTCGTTGAGGATGGTGTGGAAGGTGCGGGGGGTGAGGAGGAGCCGGGGGCCGTTGGGGTCTTTGGAGTCCCGGACGCCGACGGCGCTGGGGAACCGCGCTACTTCTACGCACGCGCCGCCTTGGTCGCCGCTCTGCTGTGCCTTCCGCCATGTGATGACGTCCACTGAACAGCCGCCTTTCCTCGGAGCTTGCGGGAGTCGTTCAAAGCGGGGTGTGGGTTAGCGCTTGAGGTTGGTCAGGAGGGTGCGGAAGGCGTGGGGCGTGAGGGTCAGGTGCCCGGCGGCTGGATTCTTGCTGTCGCGGACGCCGACTCCGTTGGGGACGTGGGCGAGTTCCACACAGGCGTCGCCTTGGTCGCCGCTTCGCTCAGACTTCCGCCACTTGACCGGCTCCACTGGATGACCGCCTTTCGAATGACTTCGATGGCCTTGTCTGTGCCTGGTGGGCACGCCCGGCCCTGGGGGAGGGGCCGGGCGTGGTGGGGCTAGTGCTTGAGGTCGTTGAGGATGGTGTCGAAGGCGTGGGGGGTGAGGAGGAGCCGGGGGCCGTTGGGGTCTTTGGAATCGCGGACGGCCACGGCTTCGGGGAGCCGTGCCACTTCCACGCACGCGCCACCTTGGCCGTCGCTCTGCCGTGCCTTGCGCCACTTGGTCACGTCGTCCACTGCACAACCGCCTTCCGTAGGAACTCGCGGGAGTCGTCCACGCTCAAGGCGCGCGCCTGCAACGCCGAGAAAGCGCCGACCATGTGCAAGATATCCTCTCGGTCGTCCGTTGTGAGGCCGCCCCTGGCCGCAGGCATGTGGAGCAGTTCGTCGCCGCTCGGCTGGGTGGCGAGGTTGAAAGGGCCCTCCAGCCCCCGGTAGTAGCCGGTGGGGGCAATTTGAAGGGTGACGTTGCTCCATTCGGAGACGGTCAGCAGGTGTTCGCACTGCTCGCGCATGATTTCGGGGCTGCCCATGCACGTCCACAGGACGTTTTCGAGCAGGACGATGCTGAGCATGGGCGGGTTGTCGCGTTGCAGGAGCTCTTGGCGGCGGAGGCGTGCTTCGATGGCGGTCTCGTCCTGGAGGAGGGCTCGGACGTAGGCCGGGGTTTGGAACAGGCCGTAGACGAACATCGTCTCGAAGGCGCGCAGTAAGGACGCGGTGCCTTCGGCCAGGGGGTAGTCGGCGAACCAGGGCGGGTATCGGCTGGACTTGAGGATGTCGTCCCAGGCGTCCTCCATTTCGGTGCCGCTGCCTAGGGCCTTGTCGAGTTCGATGGCGAACTCTCTCGTGCAGCGGGTGGTTCCGGTCTCCACTTGGCCGATGTAGCTGCGGGTGACCGGTATCCGTTTTGCCAGTTCGAGTCGGGAAAGTCCGGCATCTTCGCGCAGGCCGGCCAGCGCGATGCCGAAATTGATCGTCTGGCGGGTGGGCTTGCGTGACGGCATGGGAGCGTTCACCTTCCGGGGGACTTGCAAGTGGATGCAAGTGGTCTCGCTGCGCTGCCGCGCTTTGCTGTCGATATTACGCCATGTGGTCAATCCTTTGCGGTAAGTCACGAACGACACGCGGAGGTGATCGGATGGGCGAGCCGGCGACGATTGTGATCAAGGCGGATGTGGAGGCCGTCAGGGAGGCTCGGGAGTTCGTCGGCCTGGTATTCGGCGGGTGGGGGCTTGCCGATTACGTCGCCAGGACGGTGGTCAGTGAGCTGGCGACCAACGCGATCAGGCACGGATCCAGGGAGGGCGATCCGGTGGTCGTCCGGGCCTATCGGCGGGAGGACGGAGTCGCCGTCGTCGAGACCTGGGATCGGTCGGACACACCGCCCGTGGTGCGACCGGTCGACCACACCGCCGAGAGCGGGCGGGGGCTGCTGCTCATGGAGGCGCTTGTCCTGCGGTGGGGGACCAGGCGGTTGAGCGAGGGTGGCAAGGTCGTCTGGGTCGAGATCGAGCCGGTGCCCGCGTGAGCGACGGAATCCTGCTGCTGTTCCTGCGGCAGATCTTTCCGGAGTGGTCGATCATGCGGGGCGCGGACGGTGTCTGGCGCGCCGGCGGTCACGTGCTGATCTGGGCCTCGTCGGTCGATGGGCTGATGGACGCGCTCGCTGCCGCGGTGCCCGATGCGGCCGAACGTGTCAGATGCTTCTTCTCGGACGGGTCGTAGGGTGGGCGCATGTATTCGACGCGGGTTTCTCGACTTGTGCGAGCGCGGCCTTCGACTGTCTATCGGGCGCTCATCGACGCGGACGCGATTGCGAAATGGCGCGTACCCGAAGGCATGGCCAGCCACGTACATGAGTTCGAGGGGCGCGAAGGCGGATCGTTCCGGATTTCGCTGACTTACGACGCGCCGACCGGGACCGGAAAGTCGTCCGCGCACACCGACACCTATCACGGGCGTTTCGTGAAGCTCGTGCCGGACGAGTTGGTGGTCGAGGTGCTCGAGTTCGAGACCGGCGACCCTGATCTGCGGGGTGAGATCACGATGACCACGACGCTCACCGAGGTGGAAGGTGGGACTGAGGTGCTCATCGTGCACGACGGAATGCCCGACAGTGTGCCTGCCGCCGACAACGAGCTCGGGACGCGGATGTCGTTGGACAATCTCGCGAAGCTTGTCGAGTCGGACTAGTTCAGAAGGCGCTGGGCCAGGATCGCGGCGCCTTTCACGGCCGCCTGGTCGTCCAGTTCCGTGGGGCGTATGCGGGGTGGGTCGCGGAACTTCAGGCGGGACGCGAGGCGGGATTCCAATGGGTTGAGGAGTGCTTCGCCTGCCTGGGCCAGGCCGCCGCCTATGACCAGGAGGCCCGGGTCCAGCAGGAGGGTCGTGGCGGCTAGGCCGTCCGCGAGGGTGTCCAGGGCCTCCGACCAGACCCGGGCGGCTCGTTCGTCGTCTCTCGCGGCGCGGGCTATCACCTCTTCGGCCGGAACGGACTCGCCGTAGCGGCGGGAAATTGCTGCGGCGGACGCGTAGGTCTCCAGGCAGCCCCGGTTTCCGCACGCGCAGTCCTCGCCGTCCGGACGCACCACTACGTGCCCGATCTCGCCGCTCCAGCCGACGACGCCCGGATAGGGGGCGCCGTTCAGGATCAGAGCGGCGGCTATGCCCGTGCCGATGGCCATGAAGACGAAGTCGCCGGCGTCGCGTCCGGCGCCGAGGACGGCTTCGGCAAGGCCGCCCGTGCGGACGTCGTGGCCGATCGCGGCGGGAATGCCGAGGCGTTCGGTCACCAGGTGCAGCATCGGGACGTCCCGCCAGCCGAGGTTGGCGGAATGGACGGCGACGCCCGTCCGCTCGTCCACGATTCCGGGGACGGCGATGCCGATCGCGCGGGCGGGAACACCCAGGGAATCGGCGTGTGCGCAAAGGTGGGCGGCGAAGTCCAGGATGCCGCCCACCGGGTCGGAACGGTCGGTGGGCCATGACTCCGTCGCCAGCGCTTCGAAGTCCTTGGTGATGGCGGCCTTCATCGAGGTGCCGCCGACGTCCAGGCCGATCAGGGTCATTTGACCGAGCCTGCGGTGAGGCCGCCGATCAGGTAGCGCTCGATGAAGACGAACAGGATGACGACGGGCACGATCGCGATCAGCGACGTGGCGAAAAGGTACTGCCAGTGCGCCTGGTACTGGGTCACGAACGACGGGATGCCGACCGTGAGCGGGCGGCGGTCCGGGGACGCGGTGACCGTCAGCGCGACGATGTACTCGTTCCACGCCGCGATGAACGTGTAGACGACCGCGGTGACCACGCCCGGCATGGAGATGGGCAGGGTGACGCGGGTGAGGGCGCCAATGCGGCCTGCGCCGTCCAGGAAGGCGGCCTCCTCCAGCTCTTTCGGGATGCTGGAGAAGTAGCCGTGCAGGATCCAGATGCAGAACGGCAGATTGAACGCGGCGTTCACCAGGATCAGCGACAGCAGGGTGTCGGTCAGGTCGAGGGCGACCATTTCCCGGTAGATGCCGATGACGAGCGCGGTCGGCGCGAACATCTGCGTTACGAGGACGAGGAGCAGGAACGCGCCCCGGCCGCGGAAACGGTTGCGGGCCGTGTAGTAGGCGGCGGGCATCGCGCACGCGAGGGTGACCAGGGTGGCGACGGCCGCGACGGTGAGAGAGACCCGCAGGTACGTCCAGACGGGCGCGGCCGACCAGACGTCCACGAAGTTCGACCACGTCCAGTGCGAGGGCAGGTAGGTGCCCGGGGACTTGGTCAGCTCTTTCTCGGGTTTCAGGGCGGTGACGAACATCTGCAGGTAGGGCAGCAGGAACGCCAGCGCGACCAGCCAGCCGACGCCCGTGAGGACGATCCGGCGCGTCATCGACCCCTTCGCTTTGGTCATCGGACCTCCTCCCGCCACTTGGCGGCACGCAGGTAGAGCAGCACCATCACGAGGATCAGGATGAAGTTCACGACCGCCATCGCGCCGGACTCGCCGACGTTCTGGTCGTAGAAGGCCAGTTTGTACATGAATGTGGTGGTGGTGTCCGTCTTGTTGCCGGGGCCGCCGCCGGTCATCGCCCAGATGATCGGGAAGCTGTTGAACACGTTGATCACGTTGATGATCGAGGCGATCAGCACGGCGGGCCGCAGCAGCGGCAGGGTGATGCCGAAGTAGGTGCGGAACGGGCCGGCGCCGTCCACCCGGGCCGCCTCGTACACGTCGGCGGGGATGGTCTGGAGTCCGGCGAGGATGACGAACGAGGTGAACGGCAGCGACACGAACACCGCGACCCACATCATCCAGAACATCGCCTGGGTGGGGTGGGCCAGCCAGTTCACCGGCTCGTCGATCAGGTGCAGGTCGAGCAGGACGCGGTTGACCAGGCCGGAGTAGTTGTCCAGCATCCACTTCCAGATCAGCGCCGTCATCAGCACCGACGCCGCCCACGGGACGACGACGGCCCAGCGGACGACGCGGCGTCCCGGGAAGCGGGCGTTCAGCAGCTGGCCGAGGGCCAGCGACAGCACCATCGTGATGACGACGATGCCGCCGACCCACAGCAGCGTCCGCAGCACGACGGGGATCAGGGAGTCCTCGTCGAACAGGTCGGTGTAGTTGCCGCCGCCGCGGTACCCGAGCGTGACACCGGACGAGCTGATGTCCTGCAGCGACGTCCGGACCATCTCGATCACGGGCCACAGCACCACGACCGCGATGAGCACGAGGGACGGGCCGAGCCACAGCAGCGGCGCCAGCGCGCGCCCGATCCGGCGCGGGAGGGAGGGGCG
>NZ_SMKY01000262.1 GCF_004349235.1 Actinomadura darangshiensis
ACCAGGGGGCGAACCCCAGCCGACCAAACCTCGGAAACAATCCTGACAAACAACCCCCCACAACGAGGGGTCGTGTTGCCTCAAAGAAATCCCCACCACCCCCAACAGGGGCGGCACGGGGCGACCCAGCCAAAAAAGAGGCCGAGCCGATAAAGGCACTGGCTTTTAACACGCTGTTGAGTTCTCAAGAAACGGACACCCACCGCGCCGAACCCCGCTCTCGCAGGTCCCCGGCTCCGGGGCAACCCTTCGATCGTACCCGATCCGTCCCGTTTAACCAACTTTGGGGCGGTTCGGCCTCATACGTCCCATTTTGGGCGACACAGAGTCCCACCCGAATGGTTGGTAGAGGTTTCCCCTCAGGGCCGACCGCCTGTCGGCGTCCCGCTTCCCCGTGGGGCGTGTAGAACATTAGGTCCAGGTGACAGGGGCGTCAAATCGACCTTGGTTAGGGATGAACACCCAGGTCAACAGCGCTTTTCAGGGCCTGGAACATGCCCTGGCGCAGGTCCCCGTAACCGCACTGTGACGTGTATCTACCGAATTTTGGTCCCACGATGGCGACCGCCCGCCCGGTACTGGGTCCGGACGGGCGGTCGCGGGGTGCTTCAGGACGCGGTGACCTCGACGCCTCCAATGTTGCGCTTGCCGCGTCGCAGGACGAGGAAGCGGTCGTGCAGGAGGTCCGCAGCCGTCGGTGCGGCGTCCTCCGACTCGACCTTGGCGTTGTTGAGGTAGGCGCCGCCCTGGGCGATGGCACGGCGTGCCTCGGACTTGCTCTTGCACAACCCCGACGCCGCCAGCAGGTCCACCACGGTCGGGAACTCGCCCGAGGGCACCTCCGTGCGAGGTACCTCGGCGAGCGCCGCCTGCAGTGTCCGCTCGTCCAGTTCGTCAAGGGAGCCTTGGCCGAACAGGGCGCGGGAGGCCGCGACGACCCGGGCCGTCTCGTCCGCGCTGTGGACGAGCGTCGTCATCTCCTCGGCGAGCGCCCGCTGCGGGGCGCGGGCGGCGGGGCGGTCGGCGCCCTGCTTGACCAGGTCCTCGATCTCCTCGCGGGGACGGAAGCTGAAGAACTTCAGGTACTGCTCCACGTCCCGGTCGTCGGCGTTGAACCAGAACTGGTAGAACGCGTACGGCGACGTCAGGTCGGGGTCGAGCCAGTAGGTCTCGCCGCCCGCGGTCTTGCCGAACTTGGACCCGTCCGCCTTGGTGAGCAGGGGCGTGGTCAGCGCGTGCGCGCTGCCGCCTTCGACGCGGCGGATGAGGTCGACGCCCGCGGTCAGGTTGCCCCACTGGTCGCTGCCGCCCGTCTGCAGCCGGCAGCCGTGCCGCCGGTACAGCTCAAGGAAGTCCATCGACTGGAGCAGCACGTAGCTGAACTCGGTGTAGCTCATCCCGGTCGAGTCGAGCCGCGCCTTGACGGTCTCGCGGGCCAGCATCCGGTTGACCGGGAAGTGCTTCCCGATGTCGCGCAGGAACTCGATGGCCGACATCGGGCCGGTCCAGTCGAGGTTGCTGACCATCGTCGCGCCGGTCGGGCCGTCGCGGAAGTCGAGGAACCGCGACACCTGCCCGCGCACCCGCTCGACCCAGCCGGCGACGGTGTCCTCGGAGTTCAGGACGCGTTCGGCGCTCTTGCCGCTCGGGTCGCCGATCAGGCCGGTGGCCCCTCCGACCAGGCCGATGGGCCGGTGGCCGGCGTGCTGGAAGCGCCGCAGCGTGAGGATCTGGATCAGGTTGCCGAGGTGCAGTGACGGCGCCGTCGGGTCGAAGCCGCAATAGAGGGTGACCGGTCCCGCGGCGAGCATGGCCCGCAGATCGTCCAGGTCGGTGGACTGCGCGATCAGGCCGCGCCACGCGAGATCGTCCAGGATGTCGGTCACGGTCTTCCTCGTCTCCGGCTTGCTTTCCGTATCCCCACCAGCCTGCACGGGCGGGCGTGTGTCAGGCCAACGATATTCAACGGCCGCCCAGGTAGTGGTGAGCCGGAACGAACACGACGTGTCCCGAGGCGAACGTCACCCGGACACCGCCGCCGCTCCATGCGACGGCCTTGATCACGAGTCGTTCCTCGGGTGCGCCGAAGCCGAGGCGGACGAAGTAGCCGTAGCTCAGGCCGGGATCGCGTCCTGCGTAGAGCTCATAGTTCTGGTGTCGGCCGAACAGCCGGCTTCGCGTGTGGACGACGCCGAGATAGTGAGTGCTTCCGTCCGGGTATTTCACGGACGACGGCTGCCGGTAGACCTGGCCGATCCGGTCCGTCCGGTGGAGCGAGCCGTCGAGCACGACGATGGCGAGAAGCGTCAGGAACAGGACGTAGCCCATCGCGCCCAGCACCGCTCGTCCGGCGCTGCGTGCCGGACGTGCCGGCGGCGCAATGTGCGGGCCCGGTGCGGGATACGGCCCTGGCGGGGCGGGCTCAGTCACTGGCGGGGATCTTCTTTCGCTGCCGCGGGACGTGCGCGCGGTACGGGGAGACGGTCGGGTCGCCGTCGATCCAGAACCGCCACGGGACCTCCTTGGCGCCGTTCACCCCGGTGCGGGGTCCGCTGCGGATCAGCGCGGGGTCGGCGGGGCGGCCCCGGAGGACGGTCATCGCTCCCCCGGGCGTGCACACGTCCAGGCCGTTCTGCTCCCGGGCGATGCCCAGCGCCTGGCACAGCCGGGCCGGGCCGCGGCCCAGGTCGCGGACGGACGAGCGCGGGCGGCGCGCCCGGGCGATCTCCTCCCCCGCGATGATCTCGCCCCCGCGCAGGAGCACCGCGGACGACGTCCCGTCCGGGCCGCAGACCAGGTTCATGCAGAAGTGCATGCCGTAGGTGAAGTACACGTAGACGTGCCCTGGCGGCCCGAACATGACGGCGTTGCGTTGCGTCCGACCCCGGTAGGCGTGGGACGCCGGATCCAGCGGGCCCGCGTACGCCTCCACCTCGGTGAGCCGGGCGGCCACCTCGCCGTCCGGGGTTCGGTGCGTGATCACATGCCCGAGCAGCGACGGCGCGATCTCGTCGACCGGGCCGCCGAAGAACTCCCGGGGCAGCAGCGCTGCGTCCATCGCCTCACCGTGGTCTAGGGGACATTCCGCCGGTCGATCAGCCTATGGGGCGTCCCGGACGGGCGCGCACCGGTCAGGCGTCCGATCCGGTGGCCCAGGCGGCGTGCTCGTTCGCCAGCGTGCGCAGCGCGCTGATCTGCTCGCGGACGCGGTCGGGCGCCGTCCCGCCGTAGGCCTTGCGCGACGCCAGGGCGCCCTGGACGTTGAGCACCTCGCGGACGTCGGGCGTCAGGTGCGGCGACACCTTGCCGAGCTCCTCGTCGGTGAGGTCGTCGAAGTCCTTGTCGTTGACCTGGCACCAGACGACGAGGTGCCCGACGACCTCGTGGGCGTCCCGGAACGCGACGCCGCGGCGGACGAGCAGCTCGGCGAGGTCGGTGGCGAGGGCGAAGCCGTCGGGGGCGAGGGCCTCCAGCCGCTCGGTGTTCACCCGCATCGTCGCGATGAGCCCGGACATGGCGGGCAGGACCAGCAGCAGCGTCTCGACGGCGTCGAACGCGCCCTCCTTGTCCTCCTGCAGGTCGCGGTTGTAGGTGAGCGGCAGGCCCTTGAGGGTGGTGAGCAGGCCGACGAGGTGCCCGATGAGGCGGCCGGCCTTGCCGCGCGCCAGCTCGGCGACGTCGGGGTTCTTCTTCTGCGGCATGATCGACGACCCGGTGGCGTAGGTGTCGTCCATCTCGATCCAGCGGAACTCCTGCGACGCCCAGAGGCAGACCTCTTCGCCGAGCCGCGACAGGTGCACGCCGGCCAGCGCGGCGGCGAACAGGAACTCGGCGACGAAGTCGCGGTCGGCGACGGCGTCCATGGAGTTGGGCGCGGCGGCGTCGAAGCCGAGCTCGGCGGCGGTGGCCTGCGGGTCCAGCGGCAGGGACGAGCCGGCGAGCGCGCCGGAGCCGAGCGGCGAGACCGCCGCGCGCTTGTCCCAGTCGCGGAGCCGGTCGATGTCGCGGGTCAGCGGCTGGACGTGCGCGAGGAGCTGGTGGGAGAACAGCACGGGCTGGGCGTGCTGCAGGTGCGTCATGCCGGGCGCGGCGACGCCGAGGTTGTGCTCGGCCTGCGCGATCAGCGCGGTCTCCAGCTCGACCAGCCGGGACACGATCTGGCGGGCGTGGTCGCGCAGGTAGAGGCGCAGGTCGGTGGCGACCTGGTCGTTGCGGCTGCGGCCGGCGCGCAGCTTGCCGCCGAGGGCGCCGAGGCGCTCCAGCAGGCCGCGCTCCAGCGCGGTGTGGACGTCCTCGTCGGCGACCGTCGGACGGAACTCGCCGTTGCGGCACGCCGTCTCCAGGTCGTCCAGGGCACCGATCATGCGCTCAAGCTCGTCGTCGGTGAGGAGCCCCGCCCGGTTGAGGACGCGGGCGTGCGCGCGCGAGCCCATCAGGTCGTAGGGGGCGAGCCGCCAGTCGAACTGGACGCTCACCGAGAGCCGCGCGAGCGCGTCCGACGGGCCGCCTTCGAACCGGCCGCCCCACAGCCGCGTCGGTGCCTTGGTCACGGAGAATCCTCTTCTTCCCACCGCTGGTCGTTCGGTCCTTGCAATGTCAGTACGGCCATCTCACCACGCCGTCCCGCCGCTCGGGGCGGGGGGCGCGTCACGCGCGGTCGCTGCGCCACAGGGTACGGCGGATCGGCCGGGTCCCGTGGCGCTAGCCTCGTCGTTCGCGCCCGCCGATCAGCCTGAGCAGCGCCTGCGCGACGTCCTCTCCGCCGGTGGGGTCGCGGGCGATGACGAGTATCGAGTCGTCGCCCGCGACGGTGCCGAGGATGGACGGCCACTCGGCGTGGTCGATGGCCGAGGCCAGGTACTGGGCGGCGCCCGGCGGGGTCCGCACCATGACCAGGTTGGCCGACGCCTCGGCGGAGACGAGCAGTTCGGCGGCGAGCCGGGAGAGCCGTCCGGTGAACGTCTCGGCGGCGCCGGTGCGGGCGCGCCGGATCCGGTCGCCGCCCTCCCCGGGGACGGCGTAGATCAGGCTGCCGTCGTCGGCGCGCAGCTTCACCGCGCCGATCTCGACCAGGTCGCGCGAGAGGGTCGCCTGGGTGACGTCGACGCCGTCGTCCGCGAGCAGTTTGGCGAGTTCGCCCTGCGAGTGGACGGGGTGCCGGGTCAGCAGGTCGATCACCCGGGCGTGCCGTGCGGCCTTGGTCATGGGGGTCGTCACAGGGAGCGCTCCAGAAGCCAGATGAGCAGCGCCTTCTGGGCGTGCAGCCGGTTTTCCGCCTCGTCCCAGACCCTACTGCGCGGGCCGTCCAGGACGGACGCGGCGATCTCCTTGCCGCGGTAGGCGGGCAGGCAGTGCAGGACGATCGCCTCCGGATCGGCGAGGGCGAGCAGGTTCTCGGTCACGGCGTACGGCTCGTAGAGCGAGGTGTCCTTGCCGGCCTGCCCCATGGACACCCAGGTGTCGGTGGCGAGGACGTCGGCTCCGGCGGCGGCCGCGTCCGCGTCGTCGGTGACGGTCACGGACCCGCCGGTCGCGGCGGCGATCTCGGTGGCGCGTGCCAGGACGGCGGGGTCCGGGGGCAGCGACGCCGGTGCGCCGACGCGGACGTGCATCCCGGCGGTGGCGCAGCCGAGCAGGTAGGAGTGCGCCATGTTGTTGGCGCCGTCGCCGAAGTAGGCGAGGGTGACGCCGGCGAGGACGCCCTTGGCCTCCCGGACGGTCTGCAGGTCGGCGAGGATCTGGCAGGGGTGGAACTCGTCGGTGAGCGCGTTGACGACCGGGACGGTGGTGCCGGCGGCCATCTCGTCGATGCGCTCCTGCCCGGCCGTCCGCCACACGATGGCGCCGACCTGCCGTTCGAGGACGCGGGCGGTGTCGGCGATGGTCTCGCCGCGGCCGAGCTGGCTCGTTCCCGCGTCCATCACGAGGGGGTTGCCGCCGAGCTCGGCGATGCCGGCGGCGAACGACAGCCGGGTCCGGGTGGACGGCTTGTCGAACAGCACCGCCACCGACCGCGGGCCCTCCAGCGGCCGGTGCCCGAACCGGTCCTTCTTCACCGCGGCGGCGAGGTCGAGGACCTCGGCCTGCTCGGCGGGGGTGAGGTCGTCGTCCCGCAGGAAGTGCCTGGTCACGGTCGGGTCTCCTACTCGGGGGAGGCGGCGTCGAGGATAGCGGGGAACGCGGCGGTGAACGAGCGGGCCTGCGCGGCGGTGAGGGTGAGCGGCGGCGCGATCCGCAGCGCGTCCGGCTGGAGCGCGTTGATCAGGAACCCGGCGTCGCGGGCGGCGGCCTCCACGGCGGGCGCGTGCGGCCCGGTGAGGACGGCGGCGCGCCACAGCCCGCGGCCCCGGACGCCGGCGAGCAGCGGGTGGCCGATGGCGTCGAGGCCGGTCGTGAGGGCCTCCCCCACGGAGGCGGCGTTGGCGAGCAGGCCGTCCCGGTCGATGGTGTCGAGGACGGCGAGCGCCGCCGCCGCGCTGACCGGGTTGCCGCCGAACGTGCTGCCGTGGTCGCCCTTGGCGAACAGGCCGCCGTGCGGGCCGAACGCGATGCAGGCGCCGATCGGCAGTCCCCCGCCCAGGCCTTTGGCGAGGGTGAGGATGTCGGGCTTGGCGTTCTCGTGCTCGAACGCGAACCAGGTGCCGGTGCGGCCGATCGCGGACTGGATCTCGTCGGCGATGAACAGCGCGCCGGTCGCGTCGCAGATCTGGCGGGCGGCGGCGAAGTACCCGTCCGGCGGCGGGACGACTCCGGCCTCGCCCTGGGCGGGTTCGAGGAAGAGCGCGGCGCAGTCCTCGTCCACCGCGGCCTTGAGCGCGTCGGCGTCCCCGTACGAGACGAACCGGACATCGATGGCGTAGGGCCCGAACGGCTCCCGGATCGCCGCCTTGCCGGTCAGCGACAGCGCCCCCATGCTCCGCCCGTGGAACCCGTTCTCCGCCGCGACGAAGTACGACCGCCCGTTCTGCTTCCCGTACTTCACGGCGAGCTTCAGCGCGCACTCGTTGGCCTCGGTGCCGCTGTTGGCGAAGAACACCCTGCCGTCGCCGCCGAGCAGCTCGCGCAGCCGCTCGGCGAGCAGCACCTCGGGCTCGTGCAGGAACAGGTTGGACGTGTGCGCCAGCGTCGCGACCTGCGACGACACCGCCTCGACGAGCGCCGGATGGCCGTGCCCGAGCGAGCTGACCGCGATCCCCGCGATCAGGTCTAGGTACTCCTTGCCGTCCGTGTCCCACACCCGGCAGCCCGCGCCGCGCGCCAGCGCGACCGGCGGGACGCCGTAGTTGGGCATGAACGCGGCCTCGAACCGCTCCCTGAGACCGCTCATGCCGGCTCCCCCGCCGGCGTGTCGCCCGGGAGGCTGGGCAGCACCATCGTTCCGATCCCTTCGTCGGTGAAGATCTCCAGCAGCAGCGAGTGCAGCACGCGCCCGTCCAGCACGTGGGCCTGGGGGACGCCGCCGCGCACGGCCGCCAGGCATGCCTCCATCTTCGGCACCATCCCGGCCGACAGGTCCGGCAGCAGGACGGCCAGCTCGTCGGTGCCGAGCCGGTCGATCACGTCGTCACTGGCCGGCCAGTCGGCGTACAGGCCCTCGACGTCGGTGAGGACGACCAGCTTCGCCGCGTCCAGCGCGACGGCCAGCGCGGCGGCGGCGGTGTCGGCGTTGACGTTGTAGACCTCGCCGTCGTCGCCGCGCGCGATGCTGGAGATCACCGGGACGCGGCCGTCGTCCAGCAGCGCACGGACGGCCCCGACCTGCACCTCGACGATCTCGCCGACCTGGCCGATGTCGACGGGCTCGCCGTCGACGATCACGTGCTTGCGCTCGGCGGTGAGCAGGTTCGCGTCCTCGCCGGACATGCCGAGCGCGAACGGCCCGTGCCGGTTGATCAGGCCGACGACGTCGCGCTGCACCTGGCCGGTCAGCACCATCCGGACGACCTCCATGGCCTCCGGCGTGGTGACCCGCAGCCCGGCGGTGAACGTCGAGTCGATGCCGTTGCGGGCGAGCGCCGCGTTGATCTGCGGGCCTCCGCCGTGCACGATCACCGGCTTCAGCCCGGCGTAGCGCAGGAACACGATGTCCTCGGCGAACGAGTGCCGCAGCTCCTCGTCGGTCATCGCGTGCCCGCCGTACTTGATCACGACGGTCTTGCCGTGGAACCGCTCCAGCCACGGCAGCGCCTTGATCAGCGTCTCGGCCTTGGACATGACGCCCATGCGGTTCTCGCGCATCTCGGCGCCCGTGGTGACGGCGCTCATGTCGAGTACGCCGAGTTCTCGTGGACGTAGTCGGCGGTGAGGTCGGTCGTCCAGACGGTGGCGCTGTGCGGGCCCGCGGACAGGTCGACGGTGATCGTCACGTCGCGGGGGCGCAGGTCGACCTTGTCGCGGTCGTCGCCGAACGAGCCGTTCCGGCACACCCACACGCCGTTGATCGCGACGTTCACCTGGTCCGGTTCGAAGACCGCGTCGGTGGTGCCGACGGCCGACAGCACCCGGCCCCAGTTGGGGTCCTCGCCGTGGATGGCGCATTTGAGGAGGTTGTTGCGGGCGATGGAGCGTCCGACGGTGACGGCGTCGTCCTCGGACGCGGCGCCGACGACCTCGATCGCGATGGCCTTGGACGCGCCCTCGGCGTCGACGAGCAGCTGCCGGGTGAGGTCGCCGCACACCTCGGTGAGCAGTGCGGTGAACTCGTCCTCGTCCGGGACGACCTCGGCGGCGCCGGAGGCGAGCAGCAGCACGGTGTCGTTGGTGGACATGCAGCCGTCGGAGTCGAGCCGGTCGAGGGTGGCGCCCGTGGCGGCGCGCAGGGCGCGGTCCAGGGTCTCGGCGGGCAGGTCGGCGTCGGTGGTGATGACGCACAGCATGGTCGCCAGCGACGGGGCGAGCATGCCCGCGCCCTTGGCCATCGCGCCGATCATGTAGCCGCCGGCGCCCGGCCGGAAGGAGATCTTGGCGACGGTGTCGGTGGTGCGGATCGCGTCGGCGGCGGCGAGCCCGCCGTCGCCGCGCGACAACTCGGCAGCGGCCTTCCCGACGCCGGGCAGCAGCAGGTCCATCGGGAGCCGCTCGCCGATCAGCCCGGTGGAGCAGACCGCGACCTCGCCGGCCGAGTCGGCCAGGACCTCGGCGGCCTTCTCGGCGGTGGCGTGCGTGTCCTGGAAGCCGGCGCTCCCGGTGCAGGCGTTGGCGCCGCCCGCGTTCAGCACGACCGCGTGGACGCGGCCGCCCTTGAGGACCTGCTCCGACCACAGGACCGGCGCGGCCTTCACGCGGTTGCGGGTGAAGACGCCGGCGGCCGCGCGGGACGGCCCGTCGTTGACGACGAGGGCCAGGTCCCGGCTGCCGCTGTCCTTCAGCCCGGCGACGACGCCGGCGGCGCGGAAACCGCGGGGGGCGGTGACGCTCAAGGGGACACTCCGATCGTGGTCAGCCCGAGATCCTCCGGGAGGCCGAGGGCGAGGTTGGCGCTCTGCACCGCGCCGCCCGCGGTGCCCTTGGCGAGGTTGTCGACGGCGGCGACCGCGACGAGGCGGCCGGCGGCCTCGTCCAGGACGGTCTGGACGAGCACGGTGTTCGCGCCGAGCGTCATGGACGTGGCGGGCCACTGCCCTTCCGGGAGCAGCCCGAGGAACGGCTCGCCCGCGTACGCCTCCTCGTAGGCGGCGCGCAGGGTCGCCGCGGTGACGCCGGGCCGCGCCTTCGCCGTGCAGGTGGCGAGGATGCCGCGGCTCATCGGCGCGAGCGTCGGGGTGAAGGAGACGGTGACCGGCTCCCCCGCCACCGCGCTGAGGTTCTGGATCATCTCGGGCGTATGCCTATGCGTGCCGGCGGCGGCGTAGGCGGACACCGAGCCCATGACCTCGCTGCCGAGCAGGTGCGGCTTGAGGGCCCGTCCCGCGCCCGAGGTGCCGGACGCGGCGACCACGACGACGTCGGGTTCGGCGAGCCCGGCGGCGAACGCGGGGAACAGCGCCAGGGAGACCGCCGTCGGGTAGCAGCCGGGGACGGCGACGCGCTTGGCGGCGCGCAGCCGGGCCCGGTGGCCGGGCAGTTCGGGGAGGCCGTAGGGCCAGGTGCCCGCGTGGGGCGTGCCGTAGAACCTCTCCCAGTCGGCGGCGTCGGCGAGCCGGTGGTCGGCGCCGCAGTCGACGACCAGGACGTCCGCGCCGAGGCTCTCGGCGATCGGCCCGGACCGGCCGTGCGGCAGCGCGAGGAACACGACGTCGTGGCCGGAGAGCGTGTCCGGGGTGGTCTCGGCCAGCACGCGGCCGGCCAGGGATCGCAGGTGGGGCTGGTGCGCGCCCAGCTCGGTGCCCGCGTTGGAGCCCGCCGTCAGCGCGCCGATCTCGAACTCTGGATGTCCCGCCAGGATGCGCAGCACCTCGCCGCCCGCGTACCCGCTGGCGCCGGCGACCGCCGTCCGGATTCCCATGTCCACTCTGCCCTTCGGAAGCGTCAAGCAAGAGTATGCATGAGGCTGGATGTCTATTCAACGATGAGCTGCGGTTTTCCGCTCCGCTGAGACGAGCGCCACAGCCGCCTCCGGACCGGATCGTCAACATTGGTTGACATCGTCCACACGTCAACCTATGTTGACATCGGCCACCGAATATAGTTAGAGGTCTAAAGATTTGCTGTCTAAACATCAGAGGTCTAACATCACCTCCATGGAGAACCTCGGTCTCGGGGACCTGAAGCAGCTCGGCCCGATGGAGGAATGGCCGGTCGGCCGGCTCTTCGGTGCCGCATCCCGGATGTCCGGCCCGATCGTCTGGCGACTCATCGAGCGGCACGGCATCAGCCCGGCGGGGTTCTTCCTGCTGCGCCTGCTCATCGTCGAGGACGGGCTGCGTCCCGGCGAGGTCGCCAAGCATCTGCTCGTCACCCCCGCCACGGTCACCTCGGTCGTCGACACCCTGGAACGCAACGGGCACGTGCGCCGCGAACGCTCCTACCGGGACCGCCGCGGCGTGATGCTGCGCATCACCGACTCCGGCCGGCGGCTGCTCGCCGAGAAGTCCAAGCCGATCGGCCACGACCTCCACACGCTCTACAACGTGGTCGAGGAGGGCGACGAGCCGGCCGTCCGCAGGTTCCTGCTCAACCTGATCAAGCAGTTCGAGAACTACTCCCACGAAGAGGAAACGAAGGGAGACGGCGCGTGAGCGACCCCTCAGCGTCCGCCGTTCACACGGACGGCCTCGAGAAGACCTATCCCGCGTCCGGGCCGCGCCCCGCCGTGCCCGCCGTGCAGGGCATCGACCTGGACGTCCCGCGCGGCGAGTTCTTCGGGCTGCTCGGCCCGAACGGCGCGGGCAAGTCCACCACCATCGGCATGCTCACCACGCTCGTCGTCCCGACCGGCGGCAGCGCGCGCGTGACCGGCCTGGACGTGGTGAAGGACGCCGTCGAGATCAAGCGCCGCATCGGCGTGGTCTCGCAGAACAACACGCTCGACAGCGAACTGACCGTCGCCGAGAACCTGGAGTTCCGCGGCCGGTACTTCGGGCTCGGCGCCCGCGACGCCCGCAAGCGCGCCACCGAGCTGCTGGAGCTGTTCGGGCTCACCGAGACGCGCGGCGGAAACCCCTTCGAGATCTCCGGCGGGCAGGCCAAGCGCGTCATGATCTGCCGGGCGCTCATGCACGGGCCCGAGGTGCTGTTCCTGGACGAGCCGACCGCCGGCCTCGACCCGCAGACCCGCACCAACCTGTGGGAGGTGCTGCGGGGGCTGCAGGCGGCCGGGCAGACGATCCTCCTCACCACCCACTACATGGAGGAGGCCGAGGCGCTCTGCGACCGGGTCGCGGTCGTCGACCACGGCAAGATCCTCGCCAGCGGCACGGTGGACCAGCTCAAGTCCAATGCGGGCGCCGACACCGTCATCACCGTGACCTACGACGCCGCCGCGCCGCGGGAGATCAAGGCCCTCGGCGACCGGGACGGCATCAGCAAGGTCGAGGTCAACGACGGCCAGGTCCGCGTCTTCGCCGCCGACCCCGAAGGCATCCTCGGCGAACTCGTGAGCATCGGCTCCGCCGCCGGGGTCGGCGTCACCGACGCCACCCAGCTGCGCCCGAGCCTGGAGACCGTCTTCCTCACCCTGACCGGAAGGGACTACCGCGAATGAGCGCGTCCACCGCCGCACCCGCCGTCCTGGCTCCGCCGCCGCCCGCGCGGGCCACGATCCCGCGCACGTTCGCCGCGATGATGGCGCGCGAGGGGCGCGTCATGCGCAAGAACTTCGTGGCGACGTTCACCCGGGTCCTCGTCCAGCCGGTCATGTTCGTGTTCGTGTTCGCCTACGTGCTGCCCAAGCTCGGCGGCGGCGCGATGGCGGGCGGGCCGGGCG